>JADJUF010000039.1:0-344750 GCA_016717005.1 Myxococcales bacterium
CCCGACCGCGCTGTCGACCGGCGGCAACTTCGATCTTCCTGGGGCGTCGCGCTCGATCCGGACTGGCCGGGTAAGCTTGTGTCCGACTTCAACCGCGCGACGAGCGTCGCTGGTCGACCGCACGACCGGCGCGCGGTCACGCGGTTCGAGGACGCGCGCATCGCCGAGCCGCGCGGCATCGAGTGGCTGGCCGGCGGCGGCGCTACCGCGTTCGGCGACAGCCTCGATGGTGACCAGCCGCGGCGACCGCACGGTCTACCTGACCTGCGGCGGTGGCAGCTCCGGGCTGCGGTCTACCTGACCCGGGCTTGCGATCGACGTCGTGCCGCGGCCGGCTCGACCTCTGTACCTCATCACCGAGCCTGGCAACGGCGCCCGCGGCCGGATCTTTCCGGGTCACGGGGTTCTTTGGACCCTCGTCGTCCTGGCGGCCGCGGTCGGCGTCGCGCACGCCGAGCCGACCGTCGCTGCGCGCACCGGGCCGCCGACCGGTGTCGCGATCGGCGTCGAGCTGGGCCAGCCGTCGACCGTGACCGTGCGGTGGGCGACCGGTTGCGGTGCTCGGCGTCGGCGCGGCGTCGGCACCGGCACGCCTGACGGCACCGGCCTGACGCAGATCCATGGCGGGGTCAGCGTTCGCGCTGGTGGTGCTGGCGGCCACCTCGCGCCGCGCAGTGCCGCTGTTCGTCGGCGTCGGCGCGCGCCATTACGCGCACCACTACGATCCCGCGTCGAATGATTTGCGCTGCCCGACCGCCACGTCGGGCTCGAGGCCACCGTCGGCGCGGCGCTGGTGCTGTGGGCGTCGCGCCCTCGAGGTGTCACTCGACGGCGGCCCCGGCTACGACGTCGGCCGTGCGACAGCCTGCTACGCTTCCCATGTCGCGACCCTGTGCCTGCACCAGGGCGCGTCGCGGCTGTACCTCCACGCTGCGGTGGGGCCTGCGCTGGTACCCGGGCGTCGGCGGCTGACCCGCGGTCGGCGTGTCGGGCGCGGGTGTGGTTCCTGGCCCGGATCGGCCGGGATTGGGCCTCTGGTGGCTCCCGCTGGCCGCCGGGACGTGGCAAGGTCCGCGACCCGTGAAAGAACCACCGCCCGGAGCGCTTCGACGACCTCGGCCTCATCGATCCGATCGCGCGCGCGGTGCGAGAGCAAGGCTACGAGCGTCCGACCCCCATCCAGGCGCGCGCCATCCCCCACCGCTCGCGGGTCGTGACCTGCTGGGCTGGCCCAGACGGGAACCGGCAAGACCGCGGCCTTCTGCCTGCCGATTCTGCAACGCCTGGTGACGCCGGGTCTGGCCCGCGGCCGCGGCCCGAGGCCGCTCCGTGGGCGCTGATCCTGACGCCGACCCGAGAGCTGGCGTCGCAGATCGGCGAGAGCCTCAACGGCTTGGGCTTGCGCACCTCGACACCTGTGCACGGTCAGATATGGCGGTGTCGGAACAGAGCCCCAGAAGCAGGAGCTGAGCAGTGGCCTCGATGTGCTGGTCCGATGCCTGGACGCTTGCTCGACCTCGACGGCGAGGGCTCGTGGACTTGCCCCTCCTGGAGTCTCAGTTAGCTCGCGACAGGGCCAGATCGTTGCTCGACATGGGGTTCATCCACGACGTGCAAGGGGTAACCGCGGCTCTGCCCAACAAGCGTCAAACGCGCTGTTCTTCTCCGCGACGATGCCGGACGAGGCCCAGAAGCTGGCCGACAAGCTGCTCGGGGCCGGGTTTGTCCGGGTCGCGGGGCCCGGTGTCGCCGACGGCCGAGAACGTCGCCAGAGAGGTGGGTTACGTCGACAAAGGACGACAAGCGCGCTCCTCGATCGAGCACCTGCGTGATGCGTCGGAATGCCGACGGGTGCTGTACTTCTCCGCACCAAGCATGGGGCGAACAAGATCGTCGCCCACCTGGACAGACCGACGTCGCAGCGGCCGCGATCCACGAAACAAGTCGCAGAGAGCGCGAGACGCGCGCCCTGGCACCCTTCAGGGTCGGCAAGACTGGGTGTCTGGTTTGCGACCGACATTTGCCGCCCGCGGCATCGACATTGACGGATGACCCACGTGGTCAACTTCGACCTGCCCGAGGTCGCCGAGACGTACGTCCACCGGATCGGTCACCGCGCCCGCGCCGGCCGCGACGGGCTACGCCGCGTGGTCGTTCTGCGAGGCCGACGAGCGCGAGCTGCTGGTCGCGATCGAGCGGCTCATCCGCATCAACATCCCGGTGATCGAGGGCCACCTGTTCGAGGATCGGGCGTCGCGGCCGCTGCGCCCGGGCGAGCGGGTCGCGATGTCGCCCCAGGCGCAGATGCAGGCGCGGCGCGACGAGCTGCGCCGGTCGTCGCCGCGGCGGACGCGCCCCGGCGCGATGATCACCGCCGCGAGCCGGCGCGCCCCGAGGGGCAGCGCCCGGCTTCACGTCCGCGCCGGCGCCTGCGGGCGCCCCTGCGCCCCGGTGGTGGCGGCGGTTTGCGGCGGCGGCGGCAGTGGCGGCGGCGGCCGCCCGTCATAGCTCGACGGCGACCGCGACGATCGCGCTGATCGGCGCCTGGTACCGGGTCGGCTACGTAGCCGTCGACGCGCAGGCCGGGTTGCCCTCGACGACGCCGTCCTTGAGCCAGATCAGATCGCCGGCGTCGCCGCCGACGATCGGCGACGCGTCGCGCGCGAACGACTTCCTCGACCGCGACCACGCCGCGGCGATCGAACAGGTTCCAGACGTCGAGCGTCGCGCTCCAGCGACCGCGGCGCGCGCCGACGGTTGGCCTGGCCTGGGGCGGGGCCGGCAGGCGCCCGGACGCCGCGCGGCACCGCGAAGGTCTGGCTGCGACCGATGCGCGCGCTGCGGGGTCGTCCTGACGCGGCGGTCGCGCGACGCCACCGTCGAGGGCGAGGCCGCGCCAGCGCCCGCGCAGCGCCAGCTCGGCGAAGAACCGGTGCGGCTGATCGCCGGGCAGCGGGCCGGTGGCGTTGGCGTACGCCGCCGACGGCCTCGTCGAACAGCGACGACCCGCCGAGCTGGTAGCCCTCGACCGTACGGCCCCGGCCAGTTGCCGCGCAGCCGCGACCACGTAGCCGAGCCGCACCGCCAGCTTGCCGGTCGGCGCGCTGGTCAGCCAGCTCGCGACCTGCCGGTCGTATCTCGGGGGTCGCGACCACTGCCCGGTGGCGGCGCCGGCGGTCCCGAGCGCCGAGCTCGTCGTCGAGCGCGCGCCCAGGTGACGGGTTGCGCACCGACACGCCCAGGCGGACGACGTCGGCTGACTGACCTCGACGCCGGCCGGCGCCTCGTCGACCCGGGTGCCGCATGCGTCGGGCTGGAACGTTCCTGCGGCGCTGCCCCCTGAGCGATCGTCGGCGCTGCCGGCGAAGGTCAGCGTCTGTAAGAGCGTCGGCCCGGCGTAGACGACTGCGCCCAGGCCGGCCGGACCACCGGCGCGTAGCGCCCCCAGGCCACGAACGCGCGCGACCGGTCGCCGCCGAGGAAGTCCCAGGCGGCGCTGGTCCATGGCAGCACCTCGCGCAGGGTCAGCGCGGTGCCGAGCTGGCCTGACTGCGCGCGCACGCCGTACTCGACCGCGATCTCCGGCGCCGGGCGCCAGGTGCCGGCGACGAACGCGGCGACGGTGCGGGTGCGGTAGGTGATCGTCGCGCGATCGAGGAACGTGCACGCGGTGCCGGCGCAGGTGCCGGGGCCGTCGCCGACCTCGACCAGCTGGCAGTCGATGAACGCGTCGGGGCCGAGCCGCCGCCGGATGAGGCCGCCGCTGTAGCGCGCGGCGCTGACTGCGCGCACGTCGTCGCCGGCGACGCCGAGCGCCAGGCGATGGGCGCCTGGGTGTGGACCACCGGCGTGGGCGCTCGGGCGATCGATCGCGAGCTGGCGCAGCGCGCCGGCGCCGCCGGTCCAGGTGAACCCGGTCGCGATCGGCAGTTCGCGATCACGGGTAGGCGTCGCCGGTGCCGCCGGCGGAGGCCGCGCGCACCTGCTGATCGAGCGCGTCGCCGACCGGCAGCTCGGTGACCGCGGGCACGTAGGCCGAGCCGACGTCGGGCGCGTCGCCGGCGGCAATGCGCGCGTCGTCGGTGCGGTCGCTGCGGAACCACGCGCCTGGAGCGCCGCACCGAGGTCGCGCCCCACTGGCCGCGCCAGGTCGCGCCGGCGGTGCCGAACAGGCTGGTGCGGCTGACGCCGGCGGCGTCGTCCCCGGCCGGGACGATCCAGCGCGGGCTGCGCGCGACCTCGCCCAGCGCGGTGACGTCGAGCTGATGGTGCGCGAACCGCAGGCCCGCGCGCGCGACGAACGGCACGTCAAACGCGATCGCGGCGCGGCTCGCCGCTGGCGATCGCCTCGTGGACGATCGCCCGGCGCTGTCGCGATCCGCCACGCCGTCGCCGTCGGCGTCGACCTGCTGGAACGCCACGCGCTCGAGGCGTTGATCGGTGAGTTGCGGCGCGACCCCCGACGAGGTACCAGGGCCGGCCGCCGGCGACGGTCGAGCAGCGGCCCGCTGACCACGGCCTCGGCCGCGATCGTCCGCGCCGACCAGGCGGCCGCGGAACGGCGTGAACTGCGAGCGGCGCGCGCGGCAGCCACGGCGCGGCCCGGCCGGCGCTCAGCCACACGCGGCCCTCGGCCGCGGCGACGGCCCCGGCGGTGCGCAGCCGCGCGTCGACGGCCGCGCCCACGCCGACGCCGCTGTCGGCGCCGAGCCCGGCGGTGCCGACGGTGAGGTCCTCGACGAACGCGAGCGGCACGGTCAGGCCGAGGCCGCCGGTGTAGGGCGCGTCGATCGGCGCACCGTCGACGGTCCAGTGGCTGTCGACGCCGGTCGCGCCGCTGGCGCTCAGGCCGGCGTCGTCGCGGCCGGTGCCGATCACCGCGCCGGCGACCGCGCCGGACGTCGGCGTCGAGGCTCGGCAGCCGCCGCAGGAACGCGCGGGTCAGCACGGTCGTGAGCGCGGCCGGCGCCCGCGCATCGCGGCGCGGGCACGGCAGCAGCGCTGGTCGGGGGCAGCGCGCCAGCGGCCGACGCCTGGGGCTGCGGTCGAACAGCGCGCCAGTGGCCGGCGGCGTCGGCTTCCGATCGAACAGCGCGCCGGTGTCCGGCGGCGTCGGCCGGGCCGCGTCGTCGGCGACCGCGGGCGCGAACGCGGTCGTCACCAGTAGCGCGACGACCCACCATCGGCGAGCATCTCGACAGGATGGCGACGCCGAAACATGGCCGGCAGCATCGCACGGACCGCTCACCGAGGTCGCGACCGACCTGTGGATCGTGGACGCCGAGCTGCCCGACCTGCCGATCGGCCGACGCATGACGTTGTGGCGGACCGCCGACGGCGGCTCGCCGCGCACAGCGCGGTCGCGTGACGCCGCGACGATGGCGCAGCTCGACGCGCTCGGCCCGGTGCGCTGGATCGTCGTGCCGAGCGGGTTCCACCGCCTGGACGCGCCGCGCTGGAAGGCCCGCCACCCCGACGCCCGGGTTGTCGCGATGCCGGCGCCCACCGCCGCGTCGGCGCCCGGGTCCCGGTCGACGGCGACTACGGCGCCCTGCCGACCGGCGGCCGGGTCGAGGTCGAGCCGCTCGCGGGCGTGCCGTCGGAGGCGGTGTTCATCCACCGCGACGACGACGCCAGGCTGACGCTGATCTTCAACGACGGGTTCATGAACCTCCCGGGCGGCGCACGTGCTGTACTGATGATCGGCGCCCGGCGCGCGACCGCGAGCTTCGCGCTCGATCACGCGTCGTCGCGCGCGACCGCGCTGGGCCTGCTGCTCCTGGTGTTCGAGCCGCTCCGGGTCGGCTACCGCTGGGCCAGCGATCGCCTGCACCGGTTCGTGCTCGACGGCATGGCCGCCAACGCCGCGGCGTTCGCGGCGGCCGGCGTCACCTACTACCCGTACGTCGAGCCCGCGCCCGGCGCCGGGCGCGGCCTGCTGGCGGCGCTCGCGGCGCGGGCCGCGGTGGTCATCACCGACGAGCAGCCCGGGTTCTTCCTGCCGGCGATGGTCGCCGCCGCGGGCCGCCAGCGCGACGGCCGCGTCGAGCCGATCGACGGCGTCGGCCTCCTGCCGCTGCGCGCCCACGGCCGCGCGTTCGCCACCGCCGCGGCGTTCCGCTGGCACTGGCAGAAGGTGCTCGGCGCGCACCTCGGTCCGGGCCGAGCCCGCCGCTGGCGCGCGCGGCCGCCAGCGCCGGCGCGCCGCGATCCCCGGCGCGATCCTGCGGCGCTGGCCCGCGGCCACCGCGGCGCTGCTCGCCGGCGCCGGCCTCGCCGCCTGCCGATCGATCACGCCGGGGCCCGGTCGCCGATCGCGGCGGCGCGCCCGCGGCCGCCGCGGCTGCGCAGCTTCGTCGCGACCCGCCTGCCTCGCTACGCCGACGAGCGCAACCAGCCCGACGGTCGCGGCGGCCAGCGGCCTGTCGCCGTACCTGCACTTCGGCCACATGGGCGCCCACACGAGGTCGTCGACGCGCGGCCGGCGCAGCGCCGGCTGGCCCCGGCGCGGGCCGGGCAGCGCGACCGGCAGCCGCGACGGCTGGTGGGGCGTGCCGCCGCCGGCCGAGGGCGTTCCATGGACGAGCTGCTTGACCTGGCGCGAGCTCGGCCATGGCTTCTGTCACCACCGGCCCGACTACGATCGGTACGAGTCGCTGCCGCCGTGGGCGCGGACCTCGCTCGACGCCCACGCCGGCGATCCGCGCCCGCACCGCTACACGCTCGCCGAGCTCGAGGGCGCCGCGACCCACGATCCGCTCTGGAACGCGGCCCAGCGCCAGCTCGTCGCCGAGGGCCGCATCCACAACTACCTGCGCATGCTCTGGGGCAAGAAGATCCTCGAGTGGAGCCCGTCGCCGCGGGCCGCGCTGGCCGCGCTGATCGAGCTCAACAACAAGTACGCGCTCGACGGCCGCGACCCCAACTCGTACAGCGGCATCTTCTGGACCTGGGCCGGTTCGATCGCCCGTGGGGCCGGAGCGCCCGATCTTCGGCACGATCCGCTACATGTCCTCGGACAACACCGCGCGCAAGGTGCGGGTCAAGCGCTACCTCGAGCGCTGGTCGGCGCAGCCGTCGCTGCTGTGAGCGCGCGGCGCCGCCGCGGCGCTACTCATAGAGCCGCACGAACTGCCGCGGCGCCCGGCGGGTGCGGGTGCAGCGGGTCGACGCCGGCATCAGCACGAACGACAGCGCCCGGCGCGGCCGCGCGGTGTGGTTGCGGCGCGAGCGGTGCCAGACCAGGTTGTGCAAGAGCAGCACCTCGCCCGCGACCGCCGGCACCGCGACCGCCGCGCGCGTCGACGAGCGCGTCGGGGATCGTCCCGCCCGCGGGCGTGGCCAGCCCGCCGCGGTGGCTGCCCGGCACCAGCTCGACGCAGCCGCTCGCGACCGGCGCGTCGTCGAGCGCGGTCCACAGGGTCACGGTCGGCTGCGCGGTCAGGCCCCAGAAGTTGCCGCCGTCCTGGTGCCACGGCAGCTCGGTGCCGCCCGCCGTCGTCGCGGACGCGGCCTTGGTCCAGATCACCGCGCGGCACAGCGCGACCTCGTCGCCGATGAGCGCGCGCGCGATCCGCGCGAACAGCGGGTTGTCGAGCCACGCGCGCACGACCGGATCGCGCTCGACGCCCTCGATCTTGCGGTACGCCCGCGACGGCCCGATCCAGCCGCGTCGGACCGGCAGATCGTCGTAGGCGCCGGTCGGGGCGTCGTGCTGAAAGAACATGCCGTCGCGCGGGGCGGTCCCGTCCATCAGCCCGTCGACCCGCTCGATCAGCGCGGCGCGCGCCGCCGCGGTCGCGCACGCCCAGGCGCGCCCAGCCTGGGCCGCCCACGCCGCCAGCGGCTCGGCGAGCTCGACGGTGCGCGCGTGGTCGGTGAGCACGGTCGGAATCTACCCGACTCGCGCCTGGCCCCACAGCGGAGTAGGATGTCGACGATGCGCCGCGTCCTCGGTCTCGCTCCGCTGTTCTCGCTCCTCGTGGTCGCCTGCGGCGGCGACACCGGCGACCCGCAGGTCGGCGAGTGCGAGGACTACTGCGACCTCATCACGGCCCACTGCTCGGGCGCCGTGGCGCAGTACTCCGATCGCAACAGCTGCCTGGCGACCTGCGAGGTGATGCCGCTGGGCGAACCGGCGACCCACGCCGGCCACACCGTCGCGTGCCGGACGTTCCAGGCCGCGGCCGCGGAGCTCGACGCGGCGGCCACGTGCCCCAGCGCCGGGCCCGGCGGCGCCGGCGTGTGCGGGAGCGACTGCGAGAGCTTCTGCGCGATGACCGACGAGATCTGCGGCGACCTGTCGCCGTACGCGACCAGCGCCGAGTGCTTGTCGGCGTGCGCCGGCTTCGCGTCGCTGTCGCCGTTCGACGCCAGCGACATCGCCGGCGACACGATCGAGTGCCGCCTCTACCACCTGACCGCGGCCTCGGTCGCGCCCGGCACGCACTGCCCCCACCTCGCGGTGGTCAGCAGCACCTGCCAGTGAGCCGGCGGCCGGCGAGCCAGCGGCTCAGGCGCGCGCGGCGGCGCTGACGACCTTCGGGATCCGCACGCGCGGGCCGATCCGGAAGGTCACCTTGCGCAGGTTCTTGTAGTACTCGCCGTCGATCACCGGCTCGAGCAGCTCGCCGGCGGTCGCCTCGAGCGTCATCTCGCGGCACGGCCGGTCGAGGACCTCGCGGCCGATCATCTCGTCGCCGCGCGCCATCCGCGGCAGGTTGCGCGCGATCGCCCACGGCGACGGCGTGCCGACCAGCGCGTTCATCAGGCCGGCCTGATCGGCCTTGCCGAAGAACTTGAGCACGTTGCCCAGGTTGATCGACATCGACGCGACGTGGATGCCGGTGAACTCATCGCCGGGCAGCACCATGCCGTCGATCGACACCTTGGCGCGGGTCGGGCGGAACATCGAGCGGGCGTACTCGCCGAGCGGCGCCAGCGCCGGCACGTGGCGGAGCGGCGTCAGCGTGACCGGCATCGACAGGAGCGTGCGGGTCACGACCTTCATGATCGTGCGCGGGTTGGGATCCGCGGCCTCGTAGTACTTCGAGAAGAAGCGCTGGCCGATGCCGCCCGCGGCGACCGCGAAGCCCCAGGTGCGGAACGGGACGTCGCCGGCGTCGGTGGCCTCGATCCCGTCGATCACCATCGAGTCGACCTCGGTCTCCTCGACCCGCAGGCCCGCCTCGATCTTGCCGCGCAGCGTGGCCAGCAGGCCCTCGGCGTCGCCCTTGATGCCGACGTTGCCGGCGATGAAGTCGATCGTGCCGCCGTTGGTCGGCATGGTCAGCGGCATCGGCACCGCGTGGCCCGCGAACTCCTCCTCCTGCAGGACCTCCATGCCCATCCGCAGCATCCAGTGGAGCGCGCCGTCACCGCCGTCGGCGACCCAGTAGCGGGCCCGCTTGCGGAGGAAGTCGCGCAGCACCGGCTTGATCGACTCGAGCGTCCGCGTCTCGTGGACCTCACCCATGGTCCCGACGATCGACTGAAGGCGGGCGGCCCGATCGGGCTTGCCCTTGTTCTTCCGGCTGTTGGGGTTGGTGATGACACCGATCTGCATGGGGCAACTCCTGCCCCGGTAGCTTGCAAGAACCGAGCGCGTCGACGCAGTGCGTAAACCACCGAAATCTGATGGCCGGACCGATCCCTGGCGCGAAGCCGGCTACGCACATTCCGGGCCTGGGTGTGTACCTCGGGTGGCGGAACCGTTTCGCCGCGGTGGCGTCCATGGACCGATGCGTATCGCCGTCGCCGCGCTGCTCGCGCTGATCGTGGGGCTCACCGCTGACCTCGCGACCGCGGGGCCGTCCGCGAGCGGGGCCCTGCGCCATCCCGCCGGGCTGCGCGCGCGCGTGCTGGTCGCGCGCATCGGCGTGGCGGGCTGGTCCCGGGACGCCATGACGCTCGACGCGTCGCCCGATGTGGACGCGCCGACGGCGTACCCGCTGCTGCAGGAGACGCCGGGCGCGGTGAGGATCCTGGTCGAGGAAGATCACGCGCGCCTGCTGGTCTGGGTGGCGCGCACCGATCTCGCGTGGACCGTGGCGCGCTCGATCCGGATCCTCGGCCGCGGCGACGTCGGCGTCTGGCTCCGCCCCGGCGCGCCGCTGACGATCGCCGGCGCCGGGCGCCGGGTCGCGGTCCACGTCGTCGACGAGCACGTGACCGTCGATGGCACCGTCGATCGCGCCGCGCTGGCGCACCGGTTCGTGCCGCCGCCAGCGGGCCGCCCGACCGCGCACAGCACCAGCGCGCCGCTGGCCCGCGCGCCCGACGGTCCGCCGCTGGTGACGCCGACCTTCGCCGTCGGCGTCACGGTGATCGACCGCGGCCCGCGCGACTGGGTCCTGGTCGAACACGTCGGCGCGCACGTCCGCGTCCGCGGCTGGATCCGCGCGGCCGAGCTCGGCGACGGCATGTTCGCGAGTGGCAGCGGCAGCGGTTCGGGCTACGGGATCTCCGACACCGCGCGGGTCCAGCTCGACGCCGGCGCCTGCATGTTCGACGAGCGCGGCGCCGTGATCGGCGTCCAGCTCGACGCGGACGAGCGCTACGCCCACGACCTCGGTGACGGCCGCTGGTCGGTCTACGTCGGCACGCCGTGGGGCCTGCGCACCGTCGTCGTGCAGGATCGGACCCGCGGCCGCGGCCCGCCGGCGTGGCGGCGGTGCCCGTGATCCTCAGCGCCCGGTGAACACCGGCGCGCGCTTGGCCAGGAGCGCGGCGATGCCCTCGGCGGCGTCGGCGGTCGCGAGCGACTCGGCCTGCGCGAACGCCTCGGCGTAGGCCGCGCCGCGCGGATCCCACCCGAGCCCGCGGTAGAGCGAGCGCTTGGTCTCGCGCACCGCGAGCGGCGCGTTGGCGGCGATCGCGGCGGCCAGCGCCCGCGCGGTCGGCAGGACCTCGGCGGCGTCGTGGACCGACGCGAGCAGGCCGATGCGCGCGGCCTCGTCGCCGTCGACCAGCCGCCCGGTGAACAGCAGCTCGGCGGCGCGGGCCACGCCCACCAGCCGCGGCAGGAGGTAGCTGATCGCCATGCCCGGGTGCAGCCCGAGCCGCGCGAAGTTGGCGCCGTAGCGGCCGTCGCGCGCGCCGATCCGGATGTCGGTCGCCAGCGCCAGGCCGAAGCCGCCGCCGACCGCGTGGCCGTTGAGCGCGCCGATCACCGGCACGTCGAGGTCGAGCACCGCGAGGAACGGCTGGTACATCGCGAAGCTCTTGTCGTGCGGCGCCTGGATCGGCCCGTCGCCGTCGCGCTGCAGCACCGACTTGAAGTCGGCGCCGGCCGAGAAGCACGCGCCGGTGCCGGTGATGATCACGCAGCGCAGGTCGTGGGCCGCGCGCGCCGCCGCGATCGCCGCGGTGAACGCGTCGAGCAGCTCCGGCGTCATGCTGTTGCGGTTGGCGGGGCGATCGAGGGTGATCTCGCCGACGTGGCCGTCGACGGCGAAGCGAACCGCGGGAGTGGTCATGCGCGCGGGTATACTCCGGCGCGCGCCACGGCGTGGGCCGCGATCACGGCAACAGCACGGCCACCGGGCCGGCCGGCTTGGCGCCACGCCGACCGGGGCGTTGTGCCGCGGGGTGGTGGGGGCCCCGCGGGGGGGCGGGGGTTGTCGCAGCCGCCCGCGCCGCGCGGGCGGGGGGGGGGGGGGGGGGGGGGGGGGGCGCCAGGCTGGGGTCGCCCCAGCTGGGTGTCGGCCAGCGGCGGGGGCGTGCAGCCAGGGCGCGGCAGGGTCGGGGGGGCCTAGCGGCGCGGCCCTGGGCGCGGTGGGGCCGGCCTCCGGGTCGCGGCACCTCACCGGCGCGGATGGTCGCGCATCGCCGCGGTGGATGACCTGGCGCGTCGTTGGCGCCCCAGCACCAAACTCGGTGCGGGTCGCGCCGGCGCGGTCGCGCGGTGGGCCGACGCGGTCGCACGTCGACCCAGCCGGCATGGCGGGACCTGGGTCGGCGCGTACAGCGCCTCTGGCGCCGTCGCCAGCGCCTGGGTCGTCGCCCCAGCCCAGGCCTGCCCGCCGCGACCGCGACGGGTCGCCGCCGACCGCGACCGAGGGATGCCGTCAGCCCGACGACCGCTCGCGGGAAGAACGCGCCGTCGCCGATCGCCCCGGCCGCCGCCGCCCCAGCACAGGGGCGCCGGCCCGCACCCGCAGCCATGCTGGCCGCGACCGGATCTGGGTCCAGCTGCTGCCACCTCGCGACGGCGTGGGGCGCGGACGTGACGCGCTGGTGTCGCCGAACAGCCGCGGCTGTTGTCGCCCCAGCAGTAGGGCGGCGGCGCACGTCGTGGCGGCGTGGCGACACCTCGTACTGACGGACGGGTTTCGCGGCCGGACCTGCGTGGGCTGGTCGCGATCGACCGGTCGCCCACGCCGAGCTGGCCGCCGGGTTGTCGCCCCAGCAGTAGCCGCCCCCACGGACCCGGGGATCCCAGGTCGTCAGGCCGCCGGCGACCTCGGTCAGCGATGGCCCGTTCACGACGGTCGCGCCGTTGCCGCGCGCGCCGCGCGCATCCCAACCCCAGCAGTACGCGCGGAGCTCCTGCGCCGCGAGCTGCTTGATGCCGCAGCTGTGATGGTCGCCGACCGCGATCGCGACCCAGCCGGTGCCGGCGCCGGTGACCTCGGCCGGCGTCGACACCGCGCCGACCAGCGGCTGGCCGCTCTCGCCGTCGAGGTTGCGGCCCCAGCACACCACCCGGCCGCTGGCGATCGCGCAGCTGTGGCGCGGCCCGGTCGCGACCGCGGTCACGCCGGTGGCGACCTGCTGCGGGGTCGCGACCCGGGCCAGACCGCTGCCGTCGCCGACCTCGCCGTCGAGGTTGCGGCCCCAGCACCAGAGCGTGGCCGCGTCGTCGATCGCGCAGGTGTGGTCGGCGGCAGCGGCGACCGCGACCGCCTGGCCGATGATGACGCCGCCGTCGGGGCCGGCGCCGTCGATGGGGCCGCCGTCGACCGGGCCGCCGTCGCCGCCGCCGCCGTCGGGATCGCTGGCGTCGAGGTCGCTGGCGTCGCGCGCGCCATCGAGCGCCACCGCGTCGTCGAGCGCTGCGTCGACCGCGCCGCACAGCGCCAGATCGTCGGCCGCGTGACAGAAGCCGTCGCTGGCGCAGGTCTCCGCCTCCGGGCAGGTGTCCGCGGTCGGGCGCGGCGATCTTGCGGCCAGCAGCCGCAGAGCCGAGCAGGCGAGACGAGCGCGGGGGATCATCCGCGGAAAGGGTATCGGAAAATCCCCTGGACCTCACCCCGCCAGGGCTATACTGCGCCGGCCATGGGGCGGCCAGCGCGCGGACCCGCCGAGCCGCCAGGTCGGGCGCGCACGCTCGACCGACCCGGCGTGCTCGGCAGCTGGCCGAGTCCCCCTCGCCCGGCTGGTCGGCGAGTGATCGGGCGCGGGCGATGGCGGGTCTACGGCGCGATCCACCCGCTGATCGGCAAGCGGGTCGCGATCAAGGTGCTGCACCACCAGTTCACCCACCAGCCGGTGACGGTCCAGCGGTTCTTGCTCGAGGCGCGCGCCGCCAACCGCATCGGCCACCCCAACATCGTCGACATCTTCGCCTTCGGCGTGCTCCCCGACCGCCGGCACTACTTCGTCATGGAGTGGCTCGACGGCGAGACCCTGGCCGATCGGATCGATCGCGACGTCGTGCCGCGGACCGAGGCGTACACGATCCTCGACGAGATCCTCGCCGGCCTCCAGGACGCGCACGCCAAGGACATCGTCCACCGCGACCTCAAGCCCGACAACATCTTCCTGCTGGCCGGCGATCGCGTCCGGGTCAAGCTGCTCGACTTCGGCATCGCCAAGCTGGTCGGCAACAACCTCACGAGCAAGACCCAGACCGGCAACTTCATCGGCTCGCCGCACTACGTCTCGCCCGAGCAGGCGCGGGGCCAGGCGGTCGACGGGCGCGCCGACATCTATTCGCTCGGCGCCGTCGCCTACGAGGTCTTGAGCGGCGCCCCGCCGTTCAACGCGCCCAGCATCATGGACGTCGTGGCGATGCACCTGCACGATCCGCCGGCGGATCTCGCATCGCGCGCGCCAGTGCCGGCCGAGGTCGCCGCCACGGTGATGTCGATGCTCGCCAAGAGCCCCGACGAGCGCCCGTCGATCGCGGCGATCCGCGAGGTGCTCGAGCTGGTGTACCTGCGCGAGGTCGCCCCCGACGCCACGATCCTCGACACCACGTCGGGCCAGGTCGTGCGGCTCAGCGGCAGCCTGGCCGCGGTCCGGATCACCGGCCAGATGGCGGTGGTGCCCGCGGGGCGGGGCACGACCGGGCAGGTGCCGCGGTTCACCCCGGAGCCGCCGGTCGCGGACGCGCCGATCGCGGACGCGCCGGTCGCGGTGCGCGCGGACACCGCGCCGGCCGACGCGCCGGTCGCGGAGGCGCCGGCCCCGGCCCGTCGGCGCTGGCCGTGGATCGCGGCGGCCGCGGGGATCGCGGGCGCCGCGGTGCTCGGCCTCGGCCTCGGGCGTCACCAGGAGCGCGCCGCCGCCACGACCGCCGCCGAGGCCCCGCCGGCGAGCGCGCCGGCCCCCGTCACGCCCACGCCGCCGCCGCCTGCCGCACCCGCGCCGGCCGAGCCCGCGCACCTCGCGCTGACTGTGCGCGGCTCGGCCCCGGGGCTGCGGGTCACGATCGACGGCGAGCGCCGCGCGGTCGACGCCGACCAGCGCGCCGTCGTCGAGCTCACGCCCGGCCCCCACACGATCGTCGTCACGGCCCGCGGGCGCGGCGACGAGCGCCGCGAGCTCGACCTCGCCGCGGGCGTCGTCGAGCAACTCGAGATCACGATGGTCCGCGACCGCCCGACCCGCGACCGCCCGCCGCGCCGCCGCGGCCCCCGAGACGACGACGGCGTCGTCGATCCCTTCGCAGGCCCATGACCCCGACCGCGACCGCTCCCTCGCCCGCGCACGCGCGTCTCCGGTTGGTGCTCGCGGCCGCGCTGGCGTTCGGCGCCGGCGCCGGTCGTGCCACGGCCCAGCCGACACCGACCTCGACCGACCGCGCCGGGGCGAAGGCCGCGTTCGCCCGCGGCAACACCCTGTTCAACCTGGCCGAGTACGACGCCGCGATCGAGGCGTTCAAGGAGTCGTACAAGCTCGCGCCGGCGCCGCTGCTGCTGTTCAACATCGCGCAGGCCTATCGCCTCAAGGGCGCGTGCATCGAGGCCAGCCGCTTCTACGCCAGCTACCTGCGCGAGCAGCCCGACGCCAAGGACCGCGCCCGCGTCGAGAAGCGCATCGCCGAGATGGACGTGCGCGGCGACCCAGCCGCCGCCGGTCGAGGAGCCGCCGGTCGCGCCGCCCCCGGTCGCGCCGCCGCCGAGCGAGCCCACGCCGAGCGAGCCCACGCCGAGCGCCGCCGCGGCGCCCCCGGTCGACGCCCCGCCCCCCGCCGCGGTCGTGGTCGCGCCGGTCCCGCGCGATCGCGGGCGCGGCCTGCGCCTCGGCGGGCTCGTCGCGGTCGGCGTCGGCGTCGCCGCGGTCGGTGGCGGCGCCTACCTGTCGATGCGCGCCCACGATCTCGGCCAGGAGCTCGAGCAGGCGTGCGCCGACGGCTGCACCGCCGCCGACGTGCTCGATCACGACCGCCGCGGCGCCGACGCCGAGCGGAACGCCACGATCGCCTACGGCGCCGGCGGCGTCGCGATCGCGGTCGGCGTCGGCCTCTACCTCGTCGGCCGCGGCCGCTGGCGCGCCGCCCCGCGATCGCGGTCGTCCCGACCGGGCGCGGCGCGCTGGTGTCGGCCGGCTGGACGCTGCGCTGAGCTCGCCAGGCCCGGCCCGGGCGCCGCGCCACCGCGCGCCACGCGCCCAGCGGCGCCCGACGCCCCTCCGCCGCGGCGCTCAGCCGCCCAGCTCGTCGAGGAACTGCTGGGCCTCGGCGAACGCCGGGTCCTCGCGCAGCGCCTTCTTGGCCCACAGCTCGGCCTTGGCGCGGTTGCCGCGCGCGTGCTCGATCTTGGCCTCCCACAGGAGCGCCATCGGCCGGGTGATCGGCTGCGGGTTCTCCATCAGCGTGATCGCGCGCAGCGGCTTGAGCGCCAGCTCGTAGTCGCCCATCTCGGTGGCGAGCTGCGCCAGCTCGGCCGCGACCTCGCCGTTCTTGCGATCGACGTCGAACGCCTTCTTCAGCCAGTTGAGCTGGCCGTCCTTGTCGCCGAGCGTGCCCGACACACGGGCCATGCGCTGCTGCATCATCGCCAGCTCGGGCGAGCGCTTCTTCTGCGCCGCGATCGCGGTCTCCAGCACCGCGCCGGCCTCGGCGGTCTGGCCCGAGGCGATCAGGACGTCGACGTAGAGCATCGCCGCGCCGTGGTCGTCGGGCGCCAGCTCGCACGCCTTGGCGGCGGGGGCGGCCGCGGCGGCGGGGTCGCTGGCCTGGTACAGCAACAGCTCGGCCGCGCGCTTGTAGCTCGCGAACCGCACGTCGGTCTCCGCGGCGAGGTCGGCGTCGGCGATCAAGATCGCCGCCAGCTCGCGGTGCGCGCCGGCGGCCTCGTACAGCTCGCGCAGGCGACCGCGCAGCTCCTCCGACGACGGCTGCGCCTCGTGCACCATCTCGAGCACGGCGATGGCCTCGCCCGCCCGCTCGACCTTCGCGGCCGCGTCGGCCACCTCCATCGCGGCCTGGAGCTGCGCCTCCCCGGTGACGATGTACGCCAGCCGGGTGCTGGCGGCGATCACGCCGTCCCAGTGCTCGATCGCCGCGTCCATGTCGCGCAGCAGGTACAGCGGATCGGGATCGCTGGGCGCGCGCTCGATCCAGCCGATCAGGAGATCGCGGGCCCGCTCGGCGTCGCCGTGCTCGGCCAGGAGCCCGGCCAGGCGCAAGGTCGAGATCCGCTCGGCCGCGAGATCGCCGGCCTCGGCCGCACGCCCGCGCGCGCGATCGAGCCCGTCGGTCAGCGCCGCGGACGCGCGCGCCCGATCGAGCCCGTAGGCCTCCTCGAGATCGACCACCGCCGGCTCGTGATCCCCGCTCTGCTGCCGCAGGCTGGCGCGCAGCAGCAACAGATCGACCCGGGCGACGCCCTGGATCGGCGCGTCGTCGCCATCGAGCGCGCGATCGATCGACGCCACCGCGGCGGCGTGGTCGCCGCCGGCCGCGCACGCCGCCGCCAGCTCGGCCACCAGCTCGGGCGCCGACGGCACCCGGTGGGTGGCGGCCCGCAAGGCCCCGGCCGCGGCCAGGGGCTGGCCGAGGAAGCCGGAGAACACCGACGCGGCCTCGCGCAGGCGCGCGACGACGACCGCGTCGTCGGTGGCGCGCTCGGCGTCGGCGATCATCAGCCGCGCGAGCGGCTCCCACTGCTGGGTGTCGCGGTAGTGCTGCTCGAGGCGATCGTGGATCGTCGCGTCGTCAGGCGCGCCCCGGTGCCCGAGCTCGAGCACCCGCTGCACGCCGGCCCAGTCCTGGGCCTCCTGGTACGCCGAGGCCAGGTGCCAGGTGATCGTCGGCACCTGCTCGGCCGTCTCGACCGCGAGCAACCGCTCCATCAGCTCGGCGGCCGCGCGGCCGTCGTCGTCGGGCCCGATCGTGGCGACCGCGCCGCGCAGGAGCTGCAGATCGTCGGGCGCGACCTCGAGCGCGCCGCGATAGACCTTGCCGCTGCCGGCGCCGGTGGCGTCGAGGTGGGCGCCCAGCCGCAGCGCGACGTCGACGGTCGACGCCCGGTTGCCGCGCTTGACCGCGTCGTCGAAGCGCGCCCACAGGAACTCGGCGAGGCCGTCGTCGTCGCCCTGCTTGCGCAGGTTGGTCTCGAGCATCTCGGCCGCCTCGAGATCGTCGGGATCGTCGGCGAGCGCGTCGCGCAGCACGTCGGCGGCGTCGTGGTGCCGCGCCAGCCGCTCGATCAAGAACCGCGCGTGGGCGCGGCGCAGGGCGTTGCGCTCGCCGGCGTCGCCGAGGTGCGGCAGCGTCGACGACACCACGCTGGCCAGCCGATCGCCGTCGCCGGCCTGCTGGTACAGCTCGACCAGCGGCTCCCACACCGCGCGATCGGCCGGGCGCCGCTCGCGCAGGAGCTCGTACATCTCCGACGCCAGCTCGAGCTGCCCGGGCGCGCCCGCGGCGGCCGCGGCCAGGCGCCCGATCAACGGCTCGATCTGCGCAGCGTCGGCGATGCTCACCACGTCGTAGACCAGCTCGCGGGCGCCGGCGAGCTCGCCGGCGCGGATCCGCACCTCGGCCAGGGCGATCACCGCCCAGACCGCGCCGCCCACGCCGTCGCCCGAGGCCCGCGCGGCGTCGACCGCCCGGCCCAGCAGCGCCTCGGCGCGCCCGGCCTGCCCGAGCTCGACCGCGACGTCGACCGCCTCACGGATCTGCGACGGGGTCGCGCCCGGCTGCTGCGCGCGCTTCTCGAGGAAGTCGAGCAGGAGCTCGTTGTCGCCGCCGTTGCGCGCGACCCGCTCGTACAGCGCCATCACCCGCGCGTCGCCCGGATCGGTCGCCGACGCGGCCTTGAGCACGCGCCCGGCCTGGGCCCAGCGCGGCTCGGCCGCGAACGCCTTCTCGATCAGGTCGATGCCCTGGGCCCGACGGGCCGGCGACGCGATGAAGATCTCCGCCAGGCGATAGAGCGCGTCGACCTGCGCCGGCGACGGCTCGCCGCCATCGGCGCCGGCCAGCCGCAGCATGTTGTCGAGCGCGCGCGCCTGCTCGTCGTTGTCGCCGAGCGCGCCGGCCACGCGCGCCTGGGCGTAGTAGGCCTCGGCCAGCCGCTCGCCCAGCATCTCGACCCGGCGGTACAGCCCGGCGGCGCCGCGCAGATCGCTGGCGTCGTGCTCGAGCGCCTCGCCGGCCTTGAGCAGCAGCGCCGCGACCAGCGGCGGATCGTCCTTGCGGCGCAGCCGGTCGACGACCGCCTCGACCGCCTCGACGTACTTCTTGGTCTCGCCCACCTTCGCGGCGAGGGCCCGGGCCTTGTCGTGGAGATCGAGCCGGGCCGGCGCGTGGCCGATCGCCTTGATCATCGCGTCGAGCCCGTCGGCGGTGCGCCCGAGGTTGGTGTCGAGCACCTCGGCCATGTCGTGGAGCAGCCGGGCCTGGCTGGCGTGCTCGCTGGTCTGGCTCCCGGCGAGCTGCGACAGCCGCATCTCGAGGACCCGCAGCAGCGTCTCGGCCTGGCCGTGGGCGATCAGGCTGCGGCGCAGCCGGCGCACCTCGACGTCGGACTGCACCGCCGCGTCGATCGCGCTCTCGAGCAGCTCGGTGGCCTGATCGGCCTCGCCGCGGCTCGCGGCCACCGCCGACAGCTCGTAGAGCACCTCGCTCTGGCCGACCGCGGTCTCGTCCTCGCCCGGCGGCTGCCGGCGCACGACCAGCAGGAGCGAGCGGTAGGTCCGCTCGGACTTGTCCATCTGCCCGGCCGCCCGGAACAGCTCGGCCAGCTCGCGCTGGATCCGCGCGTTGTTGACGTCCATCTTGGACGCCGCCTCCATCTCGGTCAGCGCCTCGTCGAGCTTGCCCTCGGCCTGCGCCACCTTGGCCAGCTCGACGTGCAGCGCGGCGCGCTCGGGCGCGCGGCGGCGGCCGAAGCCCTCGATCAGCTCGGTCAGCATCGCCCGGGCCTCGGGCAGGCGCCCGGCCACGCGCAGGCCGGTGGCGAGCTGGGCCCGCAGCTCCTTGTCGCTGGGGTCGACGGCGAGCGCGCGCTCGAGCGCGGGGATGGCCTTGGCCGGCGCCGCCAGCTTGTCGGTGTAGATCGCCGCGGCCTCGCGCGCGAACTCGCGGGCGCGGCCGTCGTCGGCGAACCGGTCGAGCGACCGGGTCAGGTGGCGCGCCAGCGGCTCCCACTGCTGGGCGGCGCGGTACAGGTCGGCCAGCATGACGCGCAGCTCGAGCGCCGGCTCGCGATCGTCGAGGCTGCCCTCGATCGCCGCGATCGCGCGATCGGCCTGGTCGGCCGCGAGGTGGGCCTTCGCGAGCTGGTGCACGACGCCGATCCGCTCGGCGCCGGTGACCGTCGACAGCAGGCTCTCGAACCACGGCACCGCCTGGGCCGGCTGCCCGCGGTTGATCTGGAGCCGCGCCAGCGCGCGGAACGACTCGGGCGTCGGCGCCAGCGTCACCACCCGACGGTGGCCGGCGATCGCACGATCGGCCTCGCCGGTGTCGCGCTCGGCCACGCCCGCGAACCGCGCCCACAGGCGCGCGGCCTTGGGCGCGTCGCCGGCCTGCTCGAGGCGACCGGCCTGCTCCTCGAGCAGATCGGCCAGGGCCTTGTGCTGGCCCTTGCCGGCCAGGAACCCGGCGACCGCGTCGATCGACGCGTCGTGGCCGGGGTGATCGGCGAGGTTGGCGGTCAGCGCCTCGAGGCGCCCGCCCTTCTCCTCGACGATGCCGACCAGGCGGGCGATGTCGAGGCGCAGCTCGAGGCGCCGCGCCGCGTCCTGCTCGAGCCCGAGCTGGAGCTGGCGCAGGCCGAGCAGCTCGGCGACCCGGCCCTCGGCGTCGAGCAGCCCGCCCAGGCGATCGATGATCTCGAGATCGCCGGGGCTGTCGGCCAGCACGCCGCGGTACATGTCGATCGCGGCGCTGTTGTCGTTGAGCTCGCTCGCCGCCATCGCGGCGGCGCGCAGGCGCAGCTCGCGCCGGGTCGCGACGTCGAACGGCAACCGCGCCGACTCGACCAGCAGGTCGACCGCCGCGCGCGGCCGGCCGGCGCCCTTGTGCAGATCGACCAGGCCGTCGACGGCCCACCGGACCACCGCCTCGGCCGGCCGGGCCGAGGTGATCGCGGCCGAGCCGCGCCAGGCCGCGGTCGCGCGCCCGAGCACCTGGCCGAGGATCGTCAGCGACGCGTCGCGATCGCCGATCCGGCTGGCGGTATCGGCGGCCTCGACCAGGACGTCGAGATCGCGGGGGTCCGCGTCGGCCAGCCGGCGCAGCACGTCGAGCAGCGGCGCCGACGCGCCGCCGGCCCGCAGCAGCTCCGCCAGCGCGCGCAAGGTGTCCGCGCGATCGCCGCCGGCCGCCAGCGCCTTGCTGAACGCCGCGATCGCCGCGGGGCGATCGTCGCGCACGTCGCGGTGCCACAGCGCCAGGCGGCCCCACCACGCCGCGGCGACCGCGGGCGGCAACGCCACCTGACCGGCGGTGGCCTCGAGCGCCGCCGCCGCCGCGTCGACCGCGCCGCCAGCCCGGGCGGCGTCCTCGAGCCGCGCCAGCAGGCCCTCGTCGAGGCGCTCCTTGGCGACCGCGTAGCGCCCGAGCGCCTGGGCGGCCTCGGTCCAACCGCCGAAGCCCGGCGCCAGGCGGATCACGCCGGTGGTGGCGATCACCTGCCGCGGATCGTGCGCGTGGACGAGGCCGTACTCGGCCAGCGCCCCGGCGGCGTCGCCGAGGTGCTGCTCGAGCACGCCGGCGCGCACGACGCGCAGGCGCGCGGCCTCGTCGGGGTCGTCGGCCAGCGCCGCGATCGCCCGCGCCACGGCGGTGGCCGCGGCGGCGTAGTCGTTGGTGCGCGCGGCCAGCGCGAGCAGCTGGCCCTCCATCACGCCGTCGCGCGGCGCCAGCGGGAACGCGTCGACGAGGTGGCCGAGCGCGCCGGCGGCGTCGTCCTGGTGCTGCTGCCGGATGTACGCGGCCTCGCGCAGGAGCGCCAGCCGGGTGCGATCGTCGGCGGCGTCGGCGAGGCGGGCCGGCACCAGCTGCAGGTAGCCCGGCCAGTCCTGGCTCTCGCGGTAGCTCGCGGCCAGCGCGTCGGCGGCGGCGCTGCGGTGCGCAGGGCTGTCGAGCAAGCGCAGGAGCCCGGCCCGCGCCGCGGGGTTGACGCTGTCGATCGCCAGCGCGGCGCGGTACGCGGCCAGCGCCCGATCGAGCTGCGCGAGGTGCTCGGCCAGCGCCTGGCCCAGCCGGTTGAGGCGCGCGGTCGTGCGCTCGATGTCGCCGCTCGACGTGCGCTCGAGCAGGTCGGCCATCTCGGCCCAGCGCCCGGCGTTCGCGAACAGCTCGGTCAGCGCCCCGACGTTCTCGGGATCGTCGCCGAACGTCGCCGCCACGCGCTGCCACGCCGCGATCGCGGCCGGCGCGTCACCGACGTGATCGCGCTGGACCACCGCGATCCGCGTCAGGTCGGCGCGGCGCTGCGCCGCCGACACGTCCTTGCCGGCGCGGGTGTCGAGCGCGACCACCAGCTCCGGCCAGCGCTGGGCGTGCTCGAGCAGCGCGATCACCGCGTCGAGCGCGGCCAGATCGTCGCCGTCGTCGGCGATCCGCTGGCGCCACAGCGCCAGGGCCCGATCGGTCTCGCCCAGGGTCTCGGCCAGGCGCGCGGCCTCACCGATCACCGATCGCCGCGCGGCCGGCGCCGGCTCGAGCCCGGCCAGCTTCTCGAGGATCTCGAACCGGTCGCGCGGGCGATCGACCCGCGAGAACAGCTCCGACAGGCGCCGGCTGACGTGCAGCAGCTCCTTGGCGCCGGCGCCCTCGAGGCCGAGCGCGCGCTGGTACAGCTCGATCGCGCCGGCGGCGTCGTCGAGGAGATCGAGCCGGGTGCGCGCCGCCTCGGACAAGAGCTCGACCCGGCGGCCGACGGTCGCGGCGTTGTCGGCCGCGGCCGCGACGCCCTTGGCGTAGCCGGCGTAGTTGTTCGAGCGCTGGGCCAGCTGCCGCAGCTTCTCCTGCGTCACCGACGAGTCCGGCTGCAGCGCCAGCAGCGCCGCGTAGTGATCCATCGCGGCCTGGTCGTCGTCGAGCTCGGCCAGGCGGGCGCCGGCCTCCTCGCGCAGCGCCTGGCTGGCGCCGGGGTCGAGCTCGATCGTCCGCTCGAGCACGCGGATCACCTCGCGCGGCCGGCCGGTCGCGTCGTAGTGCGCGCGCAGCAGATCGAGCGCAGCGCTGCGATCCTTCTCGTGCGTGTGCGGCGCCACGACGATCTGCTCGAGCAGGCTGCACGGCTCGTGATCGTCCTCGGCCACCGCCAGGAGCGGCCGCACCGCGGCCAGCGCCTTCGCCGAGTCGCGCAGGTTGTCGAGGTAGCACGCGGCGATCCGCGCGCGGCTCTTGTCGCGCTCGACCTTGGGCTGGCGCTCGAGCCGGCCCTCCCACAGGCCGATCAGATCGGCCCAGCGCTCGTAGCGCTCGAGCAGGCGCTCGAGCGACAGGCTCAGCTGGTGATCGTCCGGCGTCAGCGGCAGCAACCGCTGCAGGTAGCCGATCGCCTTCTCGGGTTGGTTGGCGACGTCCTTCGCGAGCTGCGCGGCCTCGCGCAGCAGCTTGACGCGGCGCCCGCCGTCCTTGACCGCGGTCAGCGCGCGATCGTAGAGGCGCAGCAGATCGGCCCAGCGCTCGTGCTGGGTGTAGAGCACGCTCAGGCGCCCGAGCGCGGTCTCCGACTGCGGCGCCAGATCGAGCACCTTGCCGAGGATGCTCTCGGCGACCTTGGGCTCGTCGCCGAACCACTCGTCGCAGAACGCCGCGGCGCGCTCGCCGATCATCTCGACCACCTGCGGATCGAGGCCGCTCTGCAACGCGTCGCGGTACGCGGCGATCACGTCGTCGGGCTTGTCGGTCTCGCGGGCCAGCTCTTCGAGCTCGTCCCACGCAGCCGTCGAGTGCGGCGCGCTCTTGACGTTGGCAGCGGCAGTCGCGAAGTCGCTCTTGGCCATGATCCCTCTTCTCGGAGCCGCGGTGACCGGTGAGCCGGTCCGGGCAGGTACCAGTCTGGGCAGATGGACGGATGGGCCACCCGACGCACACGACTCGCGCGTGCGAGTCACCCCATCGTCGAGTGGTGTGCGCATCGTAACACCGGGGCGCGAAGCACCACCGCTGGGCGCCGCCACATTCGCCAGCGGTTTCGCGGGCGCGCGCCATTGTCGCAGGCGAGGTGCGACACGCGCGCACCGGAGCAGACGCGCAGGTCGCGCGGGCGCCCGACGCCGCGCTACAAGGCCCAGGTGGACCTGCCGATCCTGTTCGAGGATGACGATCTGATCGCCGTGGCCAAGCCGGCCGGCGTGCCGGTCATCCCCGGGCGCGTCGACGGTGGACCGGCCGCGCTGCGGCACCTGCTCGAGGCCGCGCGCGGCGAGGCGCTGTGGGTCGTGCACCGGATCGATCAGGACACCTCGGGCGTGGTCGTGTTCGCGCGCTCGGCCGCGGCCCACCGCGCGCTGTGCGCGGCGTTCGAGCATCGCGCGGTGCGCAAGACCTACCTCGCGTTCGCGTTCGGTGATCTCCCGGGCGAGCGCACGGTCGACCTGGCGCTGCACGAGGCCCGGCGCGGCAAGGCCCGGCCCGCGCAGCCCGGCGAGGCCGGCGGCAAGGCCGCGCGCACCGACCTGTCGGCCCGCGCGCGCTGGCGGCTGGGCGCCGACGCCGTGACCCTGGTCGAGGCCCGGCCGGTGACCGGCCGCCACCATCAGATCCGTGTGCACCTGCGCGCGCTCGAGGCGCCGATCGTCGGCGACCCGCTCTACGGCAAGCGCACGCTGCGCGGCGCCTTCGCCGACGCGCCGCCCCTGCGCCTCGCGCTCCACGCCGCGCGCCTCGAGCTGCCCGAGCGCCCGCCGATCGACGCCCCGCTGCCCGCCGACCTCGCGACCCTGCGGGCCTGGCTCGACACCCACGCCGAGGTCCTCCCATGAGCGCACGCACCGTCCTGCACGATCTCCTCACCTGCGTCGCCGGCGCGTGCCGCGGTCGCCTCCGCCCGCGCCACGGCGGCGCGGTCCTCACCTGCGCCGCGTGCCCGGCGCTGTACCCGGTGCTGGCGGGCGTGCCGATCGTCGTGCCGTCGCCGATGGCGTACCTGGCCAGCTACCGCGACGCGGTGCTCGCGACCCTGGCCGAGGCCGACGCGGTCACCGTCACCCAGCTCGCGCTGATCGATCAGCTCGCGCGCGCGGCCGGCCCGACCGAGGCGCTGGCGTTCGGCGACGACTGGACCGCGGCCGAGGACGACGACCTGCGCCCGGCGGCCGACACCGACGACGCGAGCATCGCCGCCTGGCTCGCGGCCGCGCCCGATCCCGCGACGACGATCACCGCGCTGGTGCCGGCCGCCGCCAAGGTCGTGGTCGAGGTCGGCTGCGGCGGCAACATGCTGGCCGCGCGCCTGGCCCGGCGCGGGCGCACCGTCGTCGTGACCGATCGCTCGCTGCGCGCGGTGGTCCGCACCTGCGCGGCCACCGGCGCGGTCGGCGCGGTGGTCGACGCCGAGGCGCTGCCGTTCGCCGCCGCCCGGGTCGACGCGCTGATCGCGGCCAACCTGGTCGACCTGCTCGACGATCCCGGCGCGTTCATCGACGCCACCGCCGAGGCCCTCACCGCCACCGGGCGCGCGATCGTCTCGACGCCGGAGCCGGGCCTCGGCACCGGCGACCCCGACCGCCTGACCACGCTCGTGGCCGACGCCGGGCTCGCGGTCACCACCCACCTCCGCGGGCAGCCGTGGCTGCGCGCCCACTCGCCGCGCCACTACCAGCTCTACTTCGCCGACGTGATCGTCGCCGGCGGCCGGTCAGTGCTCGTGGTCGGGGCCGTGATCGTGGCCGTGATCGTGATCGTGGTCGTGATCGTGATCGTGGTCGCAGCCCGGCCCGTGCTGGTGCTCGGCCGCCTTCTTCTTGACCTCGTCCATGTCGAGCTTCTTGGCCTGCTCGACGATCGAGTCGATCGCCTGGGGCGGCAGCGCGCCCGACTCGCGGAACAGCAGCACGCCGTCGCGGAACACCATCACCGTCGGGATCGCCGAGATGCCCACCGCCTGGGCCAGGTCCTGCTCGGCCTCGGTGTCGATCTTGCCGAACACCACGTCGGTGTACTTCTCGGCCGCCTTCTCGAACACCGGCGCGAACACCTTGCACGGCCCACACCACTCGGCCCAGAAGTCGAGCATCACGATGCCGGGCTTGTCGATGATCTCCTGGAAGTTGTCGATCGTGATCTGGACGGTGCTCGTACCCATGGCGTTCCTCGCGGACGGTCGTTGCGTGCCGCCCGGGTAGGTCCCGAGCTTGGGGCACACTCTACGATGGCGACCGCGGGTTGTCTGCCGCCCCTGCCCGTTCGGGCGGGCGCCCGGGCAGGGGCAGACGCTGGGGTCGGAGGGCTCGTCCGGACCACGTCGGTAGCTCGGGCAGGCCTCCCGAGCCTCCCCGCCGCGACGCGAGACGCCCCGGCGCTCGACCGAAAGTTACAGGCTCTGACCGTAGAGCGTGCCCTGGGGCGCGCCCAGCTCGATCAGCCGCAGCAGGTCCTGCGCCAGGTCGACCTCGACCGGCAGGTCGGGCGCCGCCAGCGCCGCCGCGTCGGCCTCGAACCGCGCCAGCGCCGGGCGCAGGATGGCGTCGGCCTCGGCGTGCGAGGTCGCGTAGGCGTCGGCGGCGTCGCGCATCGCGGTGGTGATCAGCGCCAGCGCGGTGGTGCGCGCGGTCGCCTCCTGCTCGAACCACTGGCCGCGGTCGTCGAGCGTCGCGTCGCCCCGGGCCAGCGGGATCGCGCCGCCGTGCTGGACGCCGGCCGGGTCGAGGTAGGTCAGCTCGAGCTGCGCGGTCAGCCCGGTCAGATCGTCGCCGGCCAGCGCGACCAGCAGCGCGCCCTTGCGCTTGGACAAGAACACCGACTCGACCTTCATGGTCGGGTCCTCGGCGAAGCCGACCGGGAACCCGTAGGGCGCGTCGATGCCGACCCCCGGCGCGGTGCGCACGCCCACCCGCAGCGCGTTGGCGATCGGCGCCGCGAACCACGGATCCTCGTCGGCCAGGAACGTGTCGACGTCGGCGGCGGTGATCAGGCCGAACGCGTTCCCGCCGCGCTGATCGGCGATGCTCTGCAGCACCTCCGGGCCGATGCCGAGCCCGAGCGCGACCACGGTCAGGCTGACGCCCGCGGTCGCGCCGTCGGTGACGATCCGGTCGAACTGGCTGGGCGTGGTGGCGCCGACGTTGGGTTGCACGTCGGTGAACAGCACGATCCGGACGTTGCCGCGCCCGGCGGCGCGGGCGGCGCGGCCCAGCTCGTAGGCGCGCGCGAGGCCGGCCTCCATGTCGGTCACCCCGCCCTCGCCCAGCCGATCGATCGCGCGCTGGATCGTGAGCTGCTGATCCCCGGCGATCGGCGCCAGCGCGGTGGTGACGCTCGAGCCGTAGGTGACGATCGCCGCCTGATCGCGCGCGGTCAGCCGCGGCGCCAGGCCGCGCAGGAGCCGGCGCGACAGCTCGCCGGGCGTGCCGGCGCCGCTGTCCCAGCCCATCGAGCCGGAGACGTCGACCGTGTAGATGAACGTCGTCGCCGGCCGGACGTAGGTGGCGGGATCGATCGTCGACGACAGCCCGACCTGGACCCAGCCGCGCGGCACGCCGTCGGCGCCGGGCGCGATCCCGAGGCCGCCGCGCAGGCACAGCGTGTCGGGGCACGGGGGCCCGGCCAGGCCGAGGTCGTGCTCGGCGAACATGCCCTCGACCGGGAGCGCCGCCGCCGGCGGCACCAGCCCCCGGGCGATCAGATCGCGCGCGAGGTGCAGGTCCTTGACCCCGCCCGGGGTGGCGCCGAAGTCGCCGGGGTAGCCGGCGTCGAGGCCGCCACAGGCGGCCAGGGTCGCGATCGCGATCGTGCTGACGAGTCTCCGCATGCCACCCACCATTGCAGCCGCCAGGCCAGCGCCCGCGCGGCCGCGGTTCCGCGCACGTAGCCCGCGCCCGTCGGCGCTCGATCCGCCGACCACGACATCGCTGCCGCGATCGCGGCGGGCCCGCGCGAGCCGCATGTACACTGCCGCCGATGCCTGATCCCGCCGCCCCGCCTCGTGGTTCGGCCACCGCTCGCCGGCGGCGTCAGGTCGCGTGGACCAAGCGCCTGCGCAAGGTCGGCCTGGCCTGGCAGAACGCGCTCGAGATCATGCGGGCCGGGCGCCTGACCGCCCCGTACGGCGCGCCGTTCGAGGTCGTCCACCAGACCCCGATCTTCCGCCTGCGCCGCTACGCGTCGCCGTCGCCGTCGAGCGCCGCGCCGCTCTTGCTGGTGCCGCCGCTGATGGTCGCGTCCGAGGTCTACGACATCGCGCCCGACGTGTCGGCGGTGGCGTTCCTGACCCGGTCGGGCATGGACGTGTGGATGACCGACTTCGGCGCGCCCGAGCGCGAGGAGGGCGGCATGGACCGCACCCTCGACGATCACGTGCGCGCGGTGTCCGAGGCGATCGACAAGATCCGCGCCGTCACCGGCCGGGACGTGCACCTCGCCGGCTACTCGCAGGGCGGCATGTTCGCGTACCAGGCCGCGGCGTTCCGGCGCAGCGCCGGCATCGCGTCGATCATCACGTTCGGCTCGCCGGTCGACGTCCACCGCTCGGTGCCGATCGCCGATCAGATCGTCGAGCAGATCGTCGCCAGCGTGCAGCGGGCGATCGCCGGCCCGCTGGCGCGGATCGAGGGCCTGCCGGGCGTGCTGACCTCGACCGGCTTCCGGCTCCTGTCGGCGCGCAAGGAGGCGTCGCAGCTGATCGACTTCGTGCGCAAGCTGCACGACCGCTCGGCGCTCGAGAAGCGCGAGGCCCGCCGGCTGTTCCTCGGCGGCCAGGGCTTCGTGGCCTGGCCCGGCCCGGCCCTGCGCAAGTTCGTCGACGAGATCATCGTCGCCAACCGCATGACCTCCGGCGGCATCGTCATCGACGGGCACTCGGTCTCCCTGGCCGACATCGACTCGCCGATCCTGTACTTCGTCGGCGACCGCGACGAGATGGGCCGCCCGGCGGCGGTCCGCGGGATCCGCAAGGCCGCGCCCGCGGTCACCGAGCTGTTCGAGGTGATGGTCAAGGCCGGGCACTTCGGCCTGGTGGTCGGCTCGACCGCGCTGTCGGTGACGTGGCCGATCGTGGTCGAGTGGGTGCGCTGGCGCGACGGCGCCGGCCCGCAGCCGGCCCGGATCGCGCCGCCCCGAGCCCCGGCGGCGGCCTCGACCGGCCACGCCCCCGACGACGATCTCGAGGACGACGACCTCGACGGCGCCCTCGGCGAGGTCCAGTACGACCTCGACCTGGCCGGCGACGTCGTCGGCAAGACCGCGCGCGCGCTCTGGGACCGGGTCGGCGACGCCACCGACGATCTGTCCGACTACCTCGACAACCTGCGCTGGCAGCTGCCGCGCCTGCACCGCCTGCGCAACCTGCGCGACGACACGGTCGTGTCGATCGGCAAGGCCCTCGCCGATCAGGCCCGCGAGATCCCCGAGCGCACCTTCTTCCTGTGGCGCGACCGCGCGTTCACCTACGGCGAGGCCAACCGGCGGGTCGACGCGGTCGTGCGCGGGCTCATCCATGCCGGCGTGCGCCCGGGCCAGCGGGTCGCGGTGATCATGACCGGCCGCCCCAGCTACCTGTCGGTCGTGACCGCGCTGTCGCGCCTGGGCGCGGTCGCGGTGCTGGTGTCGCCGCGCCTGCCCGAGCCGTCGCTGCGCCGCGCGCTCGACGTCGGCGAGGCCGAGGCGGTGATCGCCGACCCTGACGACGCGCGCGCCGTCGCGGGCGCGTTCTCGGGCAAGCTGATGGTGCTGGGCGGCGTCCACGAGGCCCGCAGCCTGCCGCCGGGCGTGATCGATCTCGAGGCGATCGATCCCGAGACCGTGCCGCTGCCGCCGTGGTTCCGCGCCGACCCGGGCCGGGCCCGCGACCTGGCGATGGTGTTCGTCGTCGGCGGGCTCCACGACGCGCCGCGCGCCAACCGCGTCACCAACCGGCGCTGGGCGTTCTCGGCCCTGGGCGCCGCGGCGACCTGCACGCTCACGAACCGCGACACGGTCTACTGCGCGCTGCCGCTGCACCACCCGACCGGCATGCTCGTGGCCGCCGGCAGCGCGCTGGTCGGCGGCGCCCGCCTGGCGCTGGCGTCGCGGTTCGCGCCCGACGTGTTCTGGCAAGAGGTGCGGCGCTACGGCGTGAGCGTGGTGTTCTACGCTGGCGAGATGGCCCGAGCGCTGGTGCGCGCGCCGTTCACCGTCGGCGAGCGCAACCACCCGGTCCGACTGTTCGCGGGCTCGGGCATGCGACCCGATCTGTGGCGGCGCCTGACCGAGCGCTTCGGCGCGGTCGGCGTGCTCGAGTTCTACGCGTCGACCGAGGCCTCGGCGGTGCTGGCCAACGCCGCCGGCGACAAGATCGGCGCGGTCGGCCACCCGCTGCCCGGCAGCCCCGAGCTCGCGATCGCGGCGTACGACTTCGACGCCGACGATCTGGTGCGCGGCCCGCGCGGCCGGCTGGTGCGCGCGCCGATCGACGAGCCCGGCATGCTGGTGGCGCGGCTCGACTCGGCGCGCGGCATCGCCGACATCGCCCACATCGCCCCGACCCGGCTCATCCACGACGCGTTCGGCCCCGGCGACACCTGGTTCGTCACCGGCGATCTGCTGCGGATCGACGCCGACGGCGACTACTGGTTCGTCGATCGCCACGGCGACGTGATCCGCACCGCCAGCGGCCCGGTGCCCAGCCGCCAGATCGAGGACGCGCTCCACCAGCAGGACGCGGTGACCGCGTGCGTGGCGGTGGCGATCGCCGATCCGGCGACGCCGGACAAGGAGGTGCCGGCGGCCGCGTTCGCGCTCGAGCCGACCGCCACCCTCGATCTCGACGCGCTCGCCCGCGCGGTCGTGACCTTGCCGGCCCACGCCCGACCGACCCGCGTCCGCCGGGTCGGCAGCATCCCGCAGACCGACGGCTACCGCCCGCTCAAGCAGCCGCTGCGCGAGCTCGGCTTCGCCGACGGGCCCGACGTCTACGCCTGGGACCCGTCGACCAACGCGTTCCGCCCGACGGCCTGAGCGCCGCGCGCCACCTCGCGCGCCACCTCGCGCGCCACCTCGCGAAAGCTGCCGCGCGCGTCACGCTGGCATCACCGCGCGAAGCAGCCGCGCGAATCACCTCGCGTCACCGCGCGAATCAGCCGCACGCGTCACCCTGCCTCACCACGCGTCGCGTCGCGTCGCCGTGCGTCACGGCCCCGCGAATCGGCCGCGCGAATCGGCCGCGCGAATCGGCCGCGCGATTCGGCCGCGCGGATGAGCCCCGGCGTCGGGTCGATCGGCCGCAGGCGCGTCGCGCTTGACAGCGGCCGCGGCCAGGGCTAGAACCAACCAGACGGATAAACCATTTGGTTAACACCCATGACCGACGACAAGCTCGACACCAAGCAGAAGATCCTGGCGGCCGCCGAGGCCGAGTTCTTGGTCCACGGCCACGCCGGCTCGCGGATGCAAGCCATCGCCGACCGCGCCGAGATCAACAAGGCGATGCTGCACTACCACTTCCGCAGCAAGGACGAGCTGTTCGCGCAGGTGTTCCGGGACAAGGCCGGGCTCTTGTTCCCGAAGATCCAGGCCAGCTTCCGCGACCGCACCGACCTGATCGCGTTCACCTGCACGTTCGTCGACCTCTACGTCGCCCACCTGATCGAGCACCCGTTCCTGCCGTTCTACCTGCTGCAGGTGTCGGCCACCCACAGCGACCTGCTCAAGCAGGTCGCCCGCGACTTCCCGCAGCGCTTCGCGGCGGCGTTCCGGGCCGCGGCCCGGGCCGGGCAGGTGCGCGAGCACGACCCGATCCAGTTCATCACGTCGCTGATCGGGATGTGCGTGATGCCGTTCGTCGGCCGGCACCTGTTCAAGCACCTGTTCGAGCTCGACGAGCCCGCCTACCAGGCCTTCTTGCGCCGCCGCGCCGACGAGCTCAAGCGGTACGTGGTGCTGCTGCTGACGCCCGGGCCCGGGCCGACCGAGGAGCGCTGACATGCGTCGAGTCCCTGCGATCTTGCTCATCGCGCTGTGCGTGCCGCTGCCGGCGGCGCCGGCCCGCGCCGACGACGGCCCGCCGATCACGCTGACCGCGCTGCTCGACGCCGGGCGCCGCTCGCACCCGACGCTCGCGAAGGAGCCGCTGATCGCCCGTGCCCGCGCGATCTCGCAGGCGCAGCTCGACCAGGCCTACCTGCCGCGGCTCACCCTCGCCGGCCAGGCGACCTGGCAGTCCGAGGTCACGGCCATCGCGATCCCGCTGCCGGGCGTCACGATCACCCCGCCGGCCAAGGATCAGTACAAGGTCACGCTCGAGCTCGCGCAGAGCCTGTGGGACGGCGGCGTCGTCGCGGGCCAGCAGCGGGTCGCGGCCCGCCGCGCCGACGTCGAGACGGCCAAGGTCGAGCTCGAGTGGTACCAGGTGCGCGAGCGCATCCTGCAGCTCTACTACGCCGGCGTCGTGCAGCAGGAGCTGGCCCACCAGGCCGAGACGCTGGCCGATCACCTGGCCACCGTGCACAGCAAGGCCGAGGCCGCGCGCGCGTCCGGCGTGGTGATCGAGCGCGACGTCTTGCTGGTGGAGGCGCGCCAGCTCGAGGCGCTGCAGGCCGCGGCCGACGCCGCCGCGGGCCTCGACGCGACCCGTCGCGGCCTGGCCGAGCTGACCGGCGCGCCGTTGACCGGCCGCTTCGAGGTCGCCGACCGGTGCGACGCCGCCCCGCCGGGCGACGCCGCCGCGCTGCACCGCCCCGAGCTCGCGGTGCTGACCGCGCAGCAGCGCCTCTTGACCGCGCAGGACGACGCCGAGGCCGCCACCGATCACCCCCGCGTCGCCGCGTTCGCGACCGGCGGCTACGGGCGCCCGGGGCTCAACGCCCTCGACGACGAGTTCGGCTTCTTCGCCATCGGCGGCGTCCAGGTCACCGTGCCGTTGACCTACCTGTACGCCGGCACCCGCCGCAAGGCGCGGCGGCAGCTCGCGGTGCAGCAGGCGCTCCTGGCGCGGTCGCGCGACGCGGTCGTCACCCAGGTCAACGTGCAGCTCGCGACCCAGCGGGCCGAGCTGACCCGGCTCGACGCCGCGCTCGTGATCGACGCGCAGCTCGTCGACGTGCGCGCCCGGGCCCGGGCCTACACCGAGACCCAGCTGGCGCTGGGCACCGCGACGATGACCGACCTCGTCAACGACCTCACCCAGGAAGACCTGGCCCGCAGCAAGCGGGTCGTGCACCAGGCCCAGCGCAGCCTCGCCTGCCACCAGCTCGCATTCATCGTAGGTGACCTATGATCGACCCGAAGCTCCGCCGCGCCGACCGCGCGGCCCTGGCCGTCGCCGCCGCGCTCGTCAGCCTGGTGGCCGCGTGCCGCGACCAGGGCCACCCCCACGACGCCAGCGGCGTGTTCGAGGCGCGCGAGACCATCATCGCCGCCGAGGTCGCCGGCCAGCTCCTGCAGATGCCGATCGAGGAGGGCCAGGAGCTCGCGGCCCAGGCCATCGCCGCCGAGATCGACTGCAGCCAGCTCGAGCTGCAGAAGGCCCAGCTGCGCGCGACCGACGCCGCGATCACCGAGCGGACCACCGAGGCCAAGCCCCAGCTCGACGTGCTGCGCGAGCAGCAGAAGGCCAGCGAGGCGCAGCTCGCGGTCCAGCAGGAGCAGGTGCGGGTCCTCGAGCGCGAGCGCGCGCGGTTCGCCGAGCTGGTCGCGGCCCAGGCCGCGCCGGCCAAGCAGCTCGCCGACCTCGAGGGGCAGCTCGCGATCCTCAAGCGCCAGCTGGCGTCGACCTCGAGCCAGATCGCGATCATCCGGCAGCAGCGGACCTCGTACGCCGCGCAGATCGACACGCAGAACCGGGCCTCGCAGAGCGAGCGCGAGCCGGCCCAGGCGCGGATCGCCCAGATCGAGCAGCAGATCAGCAAGTGCACGGTGGTCAACCCGGTCGCCGGCACGGTGCTGACCAAGTACGCCGAGCGGTACGAGTTCGCGACCCCGGGCAAGCCGCTGTACAAGATCGCCGACCTCACCAACATCGTCCTGCGCGCCTACATCACCGGCGATCAGCTCGGCCGCGTGAAGCTCAACCAGCCGGTGCGGGTCTTCATCGACGCCGGCCCCGGCGCCTTCCGCGAGCTGCCCGGCACGCTCATCTGGGTCGCGGACAAGGCCGAGTTCACGCCCAAGACCATCCAGACCAAGAGCGAGCGCTCGAACCTCGTCTACGCCGTCAAGATCCGCGTCGCCAACGACGGCACGCTCAAGATCGGGATGTACGGCGAGGTGGTGTTCTGACATGAGCGCGCCCGCGGCCTCGGTGATCGTCGACGGCGTCAGCAAGAGCTACGCCGCGGGCAAGGTGCCGGCGGTCGTCGACCTGTCGTTCACCGTCGCCCGCGGCGAGCTGTTCGGGCTGATCGGCCCCGACGGCGCCGGCAAGACCACGCTCCTGCGCATCCTGACCACGCTCGTGCTCGCCGATCGCGGCACCGCCTCGGTCGAGGGCCACGACGTCGTGCGCGACTTCAAGGCGATCCGCCGGATCGTCGGGTATATGCCCGGCCGGTTCTCGCTGTACCAGGACCTGTCGGTCGCCGAGAACCTGGCGTTCTTCGCGACCGTCTTCGGCACCACGGTCGACGCCAACTACCACCTGATCGCCGACATCTACACCCAGCTCGAGCCGTTCAAGACGCGCCTCGCCGGCAAGCTCTCGGGCGGCATGAAGCAGAAGCTGGCGCTGTGCTGCGCGCTCATCCACGAGCCCAAGGTGCTGTTCCTCGACGAGCCGACCACCGGCGTCGACCCGGTGTCGCGCAAGGAGTTCTGGGACATGCTCGGCCGGCTCCGCGACCGGGGCATCACGATCGTCGTGTCGACGCCGTACATGGACGAGGCCGCGCGCTGCGACCGGATCGCGCTGGTCCAGCACGGCGAGATCATCGCGCTCGACACGCTCGCCGCGCTCCTCGCCGGCCACGCCGTCGCGACCTACGCGGTCCGCGGGCCCCAGCCGTTCCGGCTGCTGCAGGACCTGCGCGCCTACGCCCGGACCGAGTACTGCTACGCGTTCGGCCAGGAGCAGCACCTCGTGCTCACCGCCGCCGACGTCGCCGGCGTCGACGGCGTCCGCGCGCACCTGCGCGCGGCCGGGCACGGCGAGGTCTCGATCCGGCCGATCGCGCCCAACATCGAGGACGTCTTCATCCACCTGACCCACGAGCGGGCCCATGCCTGAGCACGCGATCGAGGCCGTCGACCTGACCCGCCGCTTCGGCGCGTTCACCGCCGTCGACGCGATCAACCTGACGGTCGCGCCCGGCGAGATCTTCGGCTTCCTCGGCGCCAACGGCGCCGGCAAGACCACCGCGATGCGGATCTTCTGCGGCCTGCTCGAGCCGACCTCGGGCCGCGCCACGGTCGCGGGCTTCGACGCGATGACCCAGGCCGAGCAGATCAAGCAGCGGATCGGCTACATGAGCCAGAAGTTCTCGCTCTACGGCAAGCTGACCGTCCGCCAGAACATCCGCTTCTTCGCGGGCATCTACGGCCTGTCGCGGGCCCAGGTCCGGGCCAAGACCGCCGAGATCGTCGCGCGCCTCGACCTCGGCGCCGCCGCCGACACCCAGGTCGACGCGCTGCCGCTGGGCTGGAAGCAGCGCATCAGCTTCGCGGTCGCGACGGTCCACGAGCCCAAGGTGGTGTTCCTCGACGAGCCCACCGGCGGCGTCGACCCGATCGTCCGCCGGCAGTTCTGGGATCTGATCTACGAGCAGGCGTCGCGCGGCATGACCGTGTTCGTCACGACCCACTACATGGACGAGGCCGAGTACTGCGACCGGGTCTCGATCATGGTCGACGGCGCGATCGCGGCGATCGGCACGCCGGCCGAGCTCTACGCCCAGCACGGCGCGACCTCGATCGAGGCGGTGTTCGTGGCCCTGGCCCGGAGGGCGACCCGCCATGGCGACTGAGCCGTTCGGCCCGCCCCCCGTCGGGCACGAGCCCCCACGAGCCGCCGCGCCGAGCCGCGAGCCGCCCGGGCCGCGTCGCGCGCGCGTGTTCTTCGCGTTCGTCGTCAAGGAGTGGAAGCACGTCCTGCGCGATCGCAAGAGCCTGATCATCCTCTTGGGCCTGCCGGTCGTGATGATGATCCTGTTCGGGTTCGCGCTGTCCAACGAGGTCAAGAGCACGCGGTTCGTGGTCCTCGATCCCACGCCCGACGCCACGACGATCGCGATCACCGAGCGCCTCGACCAGAGCCGCTACTTCGCGCTCGTCGGCCGGGTCGACGACGAGGCCGCGCTCCTGCGCAGCTTCCGCCGGGGCGAGGCCCGGGTCGCCGTGGTGTTCCAGGCCGGCTTCGACCGCGCGCTGCGCCACGACCTCCACGCCCAGGTCCGGGTGGTCGCCGACGCGTCGGACGCCAACACCGCCGCCACGGTCACCGCCTACGCCAGCGCGATCATCGCCCAGGTCCAGGCCGACCTGGCGGGCCCCGCCGCCGCCCGCGGCGGGATCGCGATCGAGACCCGCATGCTCTACAACCCGCAGCTCAAGAGCAGCTACATGTTCGTGCCGGGCGTGATGACGCTGATCCTGATGCTGCTCGGCGCGATGATGACCTCGGTGTCGATCGTCCGCGAGAAGGAGACCGGCACGATGGAGATCCTGCTGGTGTCACCGATGAACCCGCTGGTGGTGATCGTCAGCAAGGCGGTGCCGTACCTGCTCCTGTGCTTCATCGACGTGCTGATCATCCTCGGCCTGTCGTACGGCCTGCTCGACATGCCGACCGGCGCCAACGTGCCGCTGCTGCTGGCCGAGTGCCTGCTGTTCATCGTCGCGACGCTGGCGCTGGGCCTGGTCATCTCGAACGTGGTCGCGACCCAGCAGACCGCGATGTTCATCTCGCTGGTCGGCCTGCTGATGCCGTCCCTGGTCTTCAGCGGCTTCATGTTCCCGATCCAGAACATGCCGCTGCCGCTGCGGGTGTTCAGCAACGTGGTCCCGACCAAGTGGTTCTACCTGATCGTCAGCGACGTCATGATCAAGCACCTGGGGTTCGCGGCGGTGATCAAGCCGACGCTGATCCTGGTCGGCATGACCGTCGGGCTCCTGGCGATCGCGCTCAAGACCTTCCGGCAGCGGCTCTAGTAATGCGCACCCTGTTCTACATCCTCCAGAAAGAGTTCCTGCTGATCTTCCGGGACAAGACGATCCTGCGGCTGATCTTCGTCATGCCGATCATGCAGCTCGTGCTGATCCCGATGGCGGCGGACTACGAGGTCAAGGGCATCTCGCTGGCGGTCGTCGATCACGATCACTCGGGCACGTCGCGGCGCCTGGTCGACCGGCTGGGCGCGTCGAGCTACTTCGAGGTGGTCGCGACGCCGGACGACTACCACGCGGGCGTCGCGCTGGTCGAGCGGCGCGCCGCCGACCTGGTGCTGACCATCCCGGCCGGGTTCGATCACGACCTGACCGTCACCGGCCGGGCGGCGCTGCAGATCGCGGCCGACGGCGTCAACGGCGTCCGCGCTGGGCTCGGCGTCGCCTACGCCTCGGCGATGGTGCGGCAGCTCCAGCAGGAGCTCCTGGCCGCGGCCCCGGGCCGGGCCGGGCCAGTGCCGACGATCGAGGTCACGTCCGCGAGCTGGTTCAACCCGCACGTCGACTACCCGATGTTCATGGTGCCGGGCATCCTCGCGATCCTCGTGACCATGGTCGGGGCGCTCCTGTCGGCGCTCAACATCGTCAAGGAGAAGGAGGACGGCACGATCGAGCAGATCAACGTCACGCCGATCAAGAAGTACCAGTTCATCCTCGGCAAGCTGATCCCGTTCTGGGTGCTCGGGCTGGCGTCGATCACGCTCGGCATGATCGTCGCGCGCTTCGTCTACGGCCTGATCCCGGTCGGCGCGTTCCTGACGATCTACGTCTTCGCCGCGGTCTACCTGGTCGGCGTGCTCGGCGTCGGCCTGTTCCTCAGCACGGTCAGCGAGCACCAGCAGCAGGCGACCCTGTTCTCGTTCTTCGTGATGATGATCTTCATCCTGCTCGGTGGGCTGTATACGCTGGTTGAGAGCATGCTCGGCTGGGTTTAGCACATCGCTGTGTTCAACCCGTCCACCTACTTCATCGACGTCATCCGCTCGGTCTACATCAAGGGCAGCACGATCGGCGACCTGGCCCCGGCGCTCCTGAAGCTGGCCGGCTTCGCGGTCTTCTTCCAACGCGCTCGCGGTCTGGGCTACCGCAAGCGCAGCACGTAGCGGCCGGCGGCCCGGCGTCAGCACGGGCAGGATTGTCGATCGAGCCGGTCCGCGCGCGGGCGGCTCGCGGCTCGGGTGCGGCCCGGTCAGGGCTCGCCGCCCGAGGGGCCGACCTGCTTCGGCCCAACTCACGGCCCTCGGCGTCCCCCTGCACCTGCCTGGGTTCGGCGACGATCCGCTGAACCTCAGAAGTAGAAGCGCAGGCCGAGGCCGCCGTCGAGATCGACGGTCGGGTGGTCGGGGCCGGGGTCGATGACGGTGATCTTGAGCGCCAGCTCGCCGTAGAGCTCGATCGGGGTCTTGCGGAACACCAGCGCGAGCTCGAGCGGGAACCGCGCGGCGACGTGCAGGTCGTCGTCGAACCGGCCGGCGTCGTCGAACAGCGCCACCCCGACGCCGAGCCGCAGCGGCACCAGCACGCTGCGCCCGCGCGACATCATCGGCGTCACCAGGTAGGTCGCGTGGGCGTAGGCGCCGTCGTTCAGGTTGTCCCAGCGCGAGTACGCGCCGAACAGCAGATCGAGCGCGGTCCGGCGCGACAGGCCCAGCTTGACGTCGAGGCCGGTCGGCTCGCCGACGAACAGCCCGACGCCGACGTCGGCCCGCGCCGGCGCCGCGGTGAGCGTGAGCGCGGTGGCGAGCGCCAGCGCGCACGAGGACAGACGAGCCAGGACTTGCGCCATGACCCCGATCCAGCGCCGCTGCGCCGCCGCGGGGTGGCGTTCGACCACCCGCGTTGGCCGCGTACGCGCCGTCACGCCCGCGGCGCGCGGAGAGCCCGACGGGTCGCGGCGACAGCGTCGTGGACCGGCGCTGAACGCACCGGGCTCAGGCGCGAGGGGACGAGATTCCCGGCGAACCGCCGCTGGTCCTGGGCTAGATCCGTCGGCCGCGGCGCCGACGGCGTTCCAGCTCAGTGACAGTTCTCGAACGTGACCTTGCCCGAGAGGCTGACGCCATCGGCGGCGCACGCGAGGACGGCGCTGCCCTCGACGTTCTTGACGTCGTTGACGGTGCTGTTCTGGGTGTCGACCTTGACGGTGCCGCACGCGCCCAGCTCGGCGCCGCGGGGCGAGTCGGGCCCGAACACGACGACGTTGGCCTCGCCGGTCGGCGTCTGCACCAGCCGCAGCTTCCAGCCGCCCTTGCCGGTGACCTCGACGCCGCTGAAGCCGTAGACGGCGCCGTTGCGGCAGCTCGACGGCGCGAACGGCTCGCCGTTGAGCGTCAGGTCGCCGCCCAGCTTGTTCGAGCAGATGCAGTTGGCGAACACGATCGGTAGGGCCCAGGCCCAGCGCGGGATCCTCACCGGCCGAGCGTACCGCAGGTCGCGGCGGACCGGGCCCCGACGTGCGCCCGGCGCGATACGATGGCCCGATGCTCCGCCTCGCCTGCGCCGCGACCGCGATCCTCGCGGCGGCCTGCGCCTACGATCGGCCCGCGCTCGCCCCGCTCGACGACGCGACGCCGAGCGACGGCGTGGCCGCGACCGACGCGCCGATCGACGGCGCCGCCGCGTGCGCCACCGACGACGCGTGCCGGAGCCAGGTCTGCGACGGCGGGACCTGCCTGCCGTCCGACGACGCGCGCTACGTCGCGCCGATCGGCGACGACGCCGCCCCGTGCAGCCAGGCCGCGCCGTGCCGCACCGTCGCGCGCGCGCTCGCCGCCCGCGGGGCGCGCGCGATCGTGGTCCTGGCCAGCGGCACGTACCCGGCGACCGTGCGGATCAACCCGCTCACCCAGAGCGAGCCGCCGTTCGACGTGCTGCTGGTCGGCGGCGCCGACGCGTCCCAGGATCCCGCGGTCATCACCGCCACCAGCGATGGCAGCAACAGCGACGGGATCGAGGTCTATCGAGGGCGCGTGCGGCTGCGCAACCTCACGGTCACCGGTTCGACGATGAACGACGCGTCCGACGCGATCTGGACCCAGCCCAGCACCACCGTCACGCTCGAGCGGGTCACCGTCGGCCCCAGCCCCAACGATGGCCTCGCGTGCAACGGCTGCGCGCTGACCGCGACCGGCGGCGCGTTCATCGACAACGGCCACCAGGGCGTGCAGGTCAACAACGGCGCGGCGACCCTCGTCGCCAACGTCATCACCCGCAACGCCGGGGGCGGGCTAGTGATCGACGCGACCGCGTGCACGATCGCGTCGAACCTCGTCGTCGCCAACGGCGCGCTGGGCGGCGCGGTCGGCGGCGCGTCGATCAAGTGCACCGACCACCGGGTCGAGCACAACACCTTCACGCGCAACCTCGCGCTCGACACCGCCGCGTCGAACTACCAGTGCGGCTCGACCGGGATCGGCGCGATCAACCGCAACAACTTGTTCGACGGCCCGGCGCGCACCGCGACCGGCTGCGGCCACACCTACTCGCTGTTCACCGCGGGCATGCCGCCGGCCGGCGCCGGCAACCTCGTCGGCGGTCCCGGCTTCGTGAGCGCGACCGACGCCCACATCACCGCGGCCAGCGCGGCCCGCGGCGCGGCCGACCCGGCCACGCCCACCGACCTGACGATCGACGTCGATGGTCAGGCGCGGGTGCAGGGCCTGCGCGACATCGGCGCCGACGAGATCCCCTGAACCGATCCCGAAAAGGCGACGGGGGAGCCTGTTAGGCTCCCCCGATTCGTGAGGGCAGTAGGAATCGAACCTACAACCAGCGGATTAAGAGTCCGATGCTCTACCAATTGAGCTATGCCCCCAGAAACTCGTGCGATGCGGTCGTCCTTGTACGGTTGTTGTGGGCTCGGGGCGACTCGAACGCCCGACCTACGGGTTCGAAGCCCGGCGCTCTATCCAATTGAGCTACGAGCCCTGCGTGTCGCGCGGATTACTAGGGGATGGGCGGGGGACGTGTCAAGAGCGGCGCGGAAAAACTCGCCGTGCGGCCGTCCGGGGACCCACCCGCGCCTACCCCGTGCGATCGGCCGCACCCGACGGCCCAAGCTGGCCTGACCACTAAACCCGCGCATTTTCGCAGACGTGCCGCACGATCAGGGTTCATTTCCGCGCCCAGATCCGTATCATGTTCCGAATCGCATTCCGTCCTCGATCAGGCGGGGTGCCGCGCCGGGGAGCGCGCCATCACCGTCGCCGCGGAGGCCCAGTGTTCTCGAAGCACCTACGCTTGAATATCTTGTTCTCGATCGCGTTCGTCACGCTGGCCGCGTGCGGCGGGCTCGGCGGCGGCTGCGGCGGCTGCGGCAGCCTGCCGTTGCCCGCGGGCGGCCTGCCCAAGACCCAGACCATCGAAGGCGGTGGCCAGATCCGCGTCACGCGACCTGGCTTCACCAAGCTGACGCAGATCATCCCCCCGCTGCTCAACCAGCAGCTCGGCAACGGCTTCTGCGTCGGCCCCGGCAGCGTCGGCACGCCGAGCGGCGGCTTCCTCGCCACCGGCGCGCGCTACTGCAGCACCAACCAGGGCGCGACCCCGTCGATCCCCGACGCGTGCGGCGCCGCGAACGGGTGCAACGTCGGCGTCCACCTCGACTCGACCAACATCAGCGTCACCAACGCCCAGCGGATGAACGTCCGCATCCAGCTCGACGTGAACGCCACGGTGCCACTCAGCGGTCAGGTGGTCGGCATCGGGTTCTCGTGCAGCCTGTCGGCGACCGGCCCCAACATCGTGATCGACGCCGACATCCAGTTCGGCATCGACCCGGCCACCGGCAAGCTGACGATGGAGCTCGCGGGCATCAACGGCCTCGACACCTCCGACCTCAGCTTCAACGGTTGCAGCGTCGTGTCCGACGTCGCCAACCTGCTCAACTCCCTCCTCAACTCGTTCATCGGTGACTTCATCATCGACCTGCTGACCCCGACCTTCAACAACCTCATCCAGGGCTTCCTGCCCGACCCGCTCGGCATCGAGGGCATGGTCGATATCGGCCAGCTCATGGCGGGCGTGTCGCCCGGCACCGAGGGCTTCATGGAGGCCCGGATGATCCCGGGCGGCTACGTGTCGCTGCAGGCCGGCGGCATGTCGCTCGGCCTGATCACCGGCCTCAACGCCGATCAGAACCCCACGACCCGCACGCCCGACCTGATCAGCGAGCCCGCCTACTGCGTGCCGCCGATCCCCGCGCCCAACTTCGCCGCGCCGCCCGCGTCGCTGCCGGCCAGCTCGCGCGGCACGTTCACGCTCGCGCCCGCCAACGAGTTCGTCGGCATGCCCGAGCCCGCTGACGACCTCGCGATCGGCCTGTCCGAGACCACGCTCGACCTCGCCGGCCACCACCTCGTCACCTCGGGCGGCATGTGCCTCGGCGTCGGCACGTCGCTGGTCTCGCAGCTCACGCTCGGCACGATCAGCCTGCTGGTGCCGTCGCTCAACGACGTCGGCGAGGGCAGCGAGCCGCTGCTCCTGGTCACGCGGCCGCAGAAGGCGCTCGACTTCAAGATCGGTGACGGCACCGAGGCGTCGCCCGCGCTCACGATCGCGATCGACGACTTCGAGGTCGACTTCTACGCGTTCATCTTCGAGCGCTACGTGCGCGTCTTCACGATGTCGCTCGACATGAACGTGGGCGTGAACCTCGAGTTCACCCAGATGCCGGGCCAGCCGGCGACGGTCAAGCCGATCCTGGTCGGGCTCACCGCCGATCAGATCGGCATCACGGTGCTCAACAACGAGTTCGTCAAGGAGAGCGCCGCCGAGCTCGAGGCGGTGCTGCCGACGGTGTTCAACCTGGCGCTGCCGCTCATCACCGGCGGCATCGACCCGTTCCCGGTCCCGGACTTCGCCGGGTTCACGCTGAACAACCTCCGCGTCCAGAAGGTCACGACCTCGCAGGACGAGTTCCTCGCGATCTACGCGTCGCTGGGCGCCTCGGCGATGATGCGCCAGCTCGCGGCCGACCAGGTCCCGGGCCTGACCCCGGTGCTCGACGCCATCGATGAGCAGGCCGGCCTCAAGCACGGCTGGCCGAAGCCGGTCCTGGCGCCGACGGCGCAGGTCCGCTCGGTCACGGTGCCGACGCCCGACGTGGTGCGCGCGGCGCTGGCCGGCTACCCCGGCGCGACGCTGCCGGCGGTGACGATCGACGCCGCGACCCACGACGCCGAGGGGCGCCCGCTCGAGTGGAGCTGGAACCTCGACGGCGGCATGTGGCGCCCGTTCACCAGCGCCGCGCCGCTGGTCATCAGCGACAAGGCGTTCGCGTGGCAGGGCAAGTACACGATCGGGCTGCGGGCGCGGGTGGTCGGTGACTACCGCACCACCTCGGCCAGCACCGTCGAGCTGCCGGTCGTGATCGACTCGGTCGGCCCGCGCATCCTGGTCGAGCAGGCCGCCTGGCACGGCGACCGCCTGACCGTCCCGGCCTACGACGTGGTCTACGGCGTCGACCACCTCGAGTGGGCGTTCGGCCTCGTCGGTGACGACCTGCCGGCCACCGACTGGAGCGGCGCGCCTTCGATCGACCGCGCCACGGCCAAGGACCTGGCCAACGCCGACGGCGACCTGGTCGTGTTCGTGCGCGACCCCAGCGGCAACACCAGCACGGTGACCTACCGCACCGACTTCCACGGCGCGCCCGGCGAGGGCGGCTGCAACTGCGACTCGAGCGGCGGCGCCCCGGTCGGCACCCTGGTGCTGATCCTGCTCACCGGGATGATGCTGCTTTTTCGACGGGGCATGGCGACCGGCGGCGCGGTCGTTGTGCGGGCGCGACGCCGGCTCGCTAGCTCGCAGCGGTACCTCGGGATGATCGGCCTGTGGCTCGGGGTCGCGGCGCTGTCGTCGCTGGTCCCGGGCTGCTCGTGCGGCTCCAAGGCCGGGGCCCAGAGCTGCGAGGTGGTCGAGGACTGTGACCTCGACTGCCCCGAGGGCCAGATCCCGCTGTGCTTCGACAGCGAGTGCGTGTGCGTGTCCGACGTGCCCTACGGCCGCATCGGCACCCACTCCGACGTCGCGGTCGGCCCCCTCGGCGACGCGGTCGTGTCGGCCTACGCGCAGAACCACGGCGACCTCGTGGTCGCGCGCCACAGCGGCAACGGCCGCATCCCCGACGAGGCCTGGGAGTTCGTCGACGGCGTGCCCGACGGCCCGGTGGCCCTGCCCAACTCGACCGTCCGCGGCGGCATCTTCGAGCCGGGCCCCGACGTCGGCCTCTACACCAGCGTCGCGGTCACCGCGACCGACACGATCATGGTGTCCTACTACGATCGCGAGACCGGCTCGCTCAAGTTCGCGTCGAAGCCCCGCGACGGCGCGTGGTCCAATCACGTCGTCGAGCAGGGCACCGGCCCCAGCGTCAACCCCGAGATCGGCGGCGAGCAGGCCGGGCTCTACACCGCGATCACCGTCGGCGACGACGGCATCCCGGGCATCGCCTACTACGCCAAGACCTCGCAGGGCGGCAACATCGTCTCGGCCGAGGGCCGCTACGCCAAGGCGTCGACGCCCAACCCGGCCAGCGCCGGCGACTGGGACACGATGACGATCGACTCGATGACGCTGCCGCCGACCGATCCGGCGATGCCCGATCCGTACCCGCTGCCGGCCGGCATCGGCCTGTTCGTCGAGTCGGCCCGGGACGCCGCCGGCAACCCGGTGGTCGCGTACTACGATCGCGAGAACGGCGACCTCAAGGTCGCGACCTGGGCCGGCAGCGGCTTCGCCGCGCCGACGGTCATGGCCGGGGCCGCGGCCGACTCGGGCTGGTACCCGTCGGTCGCCGTCGACGGCGCCGGCACGGTCCACGTGGCCTACCAGGGCGCCGACCACGACGACGTCTTCTACAAGAACTCGATGACCAACACCCAGGAGCTGGTCGACGACGGCTACCGCATCGTCGGCACCACCCCCGACGGTCTGCCCAAGCCCGAGTACCACTTCGTCGGCGCCGACACGCAGATCGTGCTCACCGGCAACGGCCCGATGGTGGTCTACCAGGACGCCACCAGCCACGAGCTCCTGGTCGCCGACAAGAGCGGCGCGATGGGCGGTTGGCGGCCCGCGGCGCTGGCCGGCAACGAGCAGACCTGGGTCGGCGCCTACGGCTTCTACGCGTCGGCCGCGCTCGGCTCGAACAGCGTGACGATCTCGACCTGGGTCATCGACCAGCAGAACGCCGACAACTGGGTCGAGCTGTTCAACATCCCGATCACGCCTCCTTGATCCCGTCGCAAGGCGGCCCCGGAGCGCGACGCGGGGCGCAGTGGTGATGATGATGCGGCGGTGATGCGGCGGCGGCGGTGATGCGGCGGCGGCGGTGGGGAGCGGCGGTGGTTCCGGATCCCGGTTCCGCTTCCGGCTCCGCTTCCGGCTCCGGCTCCGCTTCCGCTTCCGCTTCCGGCTCCGGCTCCGCTTCCGGCTCCGGCTCCGCTTCCGGCTCCGGCTCCGGACCCGCTGCCGGTTCCGGCTCCGCTCCGGCTCCGGTTCCGCTTCCGGCTCCGGCTCCGCTCCGGCTCCGGTTCCGGCTCCGGTCCGCTTCCGGCGCTTCCGCTTCCGGCTCCGCTTCCGGCTCCGGCTCCGGCTCCGGCTCCGGCTCCGGCTCCGCTTCCGGCTCCGGCTCCGGCTCCGCTTCCGCTTCCGCTTCCGGCTCCGGCTCCGGCTTCAGCGCATGCGGAGCTCGGCGCCGCCAGTGATGGCGAGGCCGAGCTGGCCGACGCTGCCGATGTCGTTGCCGAGGCGCGCGAGGCCGGCGAAGGCGGTGGCGCCGCCGATCAGCGACAGGTCGGGGCTGACGCGGGCGCGGAGGCCCGCGCCGAGCTCACCGCCGGCGGCGGCGCCGGTGACGTCGTCGGAGGCGAACCGGAGGACCCGGGCGAACACGGCGGCGCGGACGAACGGGACGAAGGCGGGATCGCGGCCGAGCTCACGGCGGACGCCCAGGCTCAGATCCCCGGCGAAGCCGTCGGCGACGCCGTGGTCGCAGGCCATGCCAGCGGGCGGGACCCGGCCGCAGCCGACGCCGGGGCGGCCGAAGGTGAACGCGACCGCGCCGTCGAACCAGTCGCGCTCGGCCATGCGGTACAGGTACCGGCCGCCGACGCGCATGCCGCCGGGCGTGGCGCCGCCGCCGCCGACCGCGCCGAGCTCGACGGCGAGCGCCACGGCGTGGTCGTCACCGGTCGACGCCGTGTCCGTGGTCAGGGGCTCGGCCAGCGCCGGGGACGTGGCCAGGACCACGAGCGAGAACCAGGCGGCGCGCATGGGGCGAGGCTAGGATCGGGCGCGTCCGCGGGCCAGTTTTCGGCGTCGGCGCGGTCGGCGCGCCCCAGGAAGGTGCGGCCCGGCGGGTACAGGCCGGCGTTCTGAGGGTAGATTCCGGCCATGAAGCTCGCAGTCCTCGCTCTCGCCGCGGCGCCGCTCCTGGCCGCGTGCCCGAAGCCGCGCACGTCGGCGGCGACCCAGCCGACCCCGGTGGCGTTCGACAGCGCCAAGTCCGATCCCAAGGCGCTGGCGGTGGTCGACGCCGGGCTCGCCGCGATCGGCGGCACCGCCCCGTGGGAGGCGATGAAGGAGCTGCACTTCGGCGTGACCTACCGCCACGACGCCGACATCGTGTCGAAGCACGAGCACTGGTGGGATCGCTGGAACGGCCGCCACTACTACGTCGAGACCGACGTCAGCACCCTCGGCGGCGATCCCGACGACGTCAAGGCGCTGCAGGTCAAGCAGGACCTGTTCTCCGACCGGGTGCCCTGGGCCGCCTACGGCGGCAGCGAGATGCCGCGCAAGGACGGCGCGGAGAACGCCAAGCGCGCCAAGGCCGCGCTGACGACCGACCTCTACTACGTGGCGATCGTCCACAAGCTCAAGGATCCGGGCGTGATCCTGACGCTCGACAACGCCGAGGTCGTGATGCCAGCCGAGGTCGCGGCGTGCAAGCCGTCGTGCTCGTCGGTCAAGGTCACGTTCGAGGCCGGGGTCGGCACTGACACCTGGTTCGTCAACTTCAACAACGAGTCGAAGCTGCCCGAGGTGATCGAGCAGGCCCGGGGCCAGGGCCGCATCGGGTTCTTCATCGACGGGTGGCTCGACGCCGGTGGGCTCAAGTGGCCGGGCAAGCTGCAGAACATCGGCCTCAAGTCCGAGATCATCGAGTTCGACGGCATCAAGGTCGGCGAGCCCGACGATCTGCGGTACGAGGTCGTGGTCCGCTAACGTCCAGGAGTACGCACCATGGCCAAGCCGCTCGTCTACAACGCGACCTTGCTCGAGCGCATCGATCTCACCGATGCGCTGTGCCTCTACAGAGTCATGCCCGACGAGCGCCCCGCGCCCGGGTGGTTCACGCCCGGCCAGTACTGCGTGCTGGGGATGAACAACGAGGCCCGCCCCGAGCTCGGCTCGGTCCGGCGCTCGATGTCGATCGCGTCCGCGCCCGAGGACGACGGCGCGATCGAGTTCTACATCCGGTACGTGGCCAAGGCCGAGAGCGACAACCCGCTCACGCACCTCTTGTGGAAGCTCAAGGCCGGCGACCGCATGTACATGCGCCCGGTCGCGGCCGGCGTCTTCACGGTCAAGGACACCGTCGGCGACGACGATCCGCGCCTGCGCGTGATGGTCGCGGCCGGCACTGGCTCGGCGCCGTTCGTGTGCATGGTCCGCAGCGAGCTGCGGCGCAACCCCAAGGCCGACCTGTCGAAGTGGGTGCTCCTGCACGGCGCCTCGCACGCCAGCGATCTCGGGTACCGCGACGAGCTGCAGCGGATGGTGGTCGAGCACGGCCTGCACTACTGGGGCACGGTCAGCCGGCCCAAGGAGTCGCCGGGCTGGGCCGGCGACACCGGCCGGGTCGAGCACTACTTCGCGCCCGACCGGCTGGCCGATCTCGAGCGGCGGCTGGGCCTGGCCCCGGGCGGGTTCACCCCGAAGAGCGCGGTGATCCTCATCTGCGGGCTCCAGGGCACGATCGGCACGACGATCACCAACCTGTGCGCGCGCGGCTTCATCCCCGACCACAAGCGCATGCGCGAGGCGCTGGGCGTCGCGGCGGAGCAGCCGGCGACGCTGTTCTACGAGCAGTACGACACCGAGCCGGTGATCGACATCAAGAACCCCGACGTGGTCGCGCCGCTGGCCGCCCAGCTCGCGGCCGCGCTGGCCGCGTCGTGACCGCGGGCGCGTTCGTCGCCGGGGCCACCGGCTTCGTCGGGCGCGCGCTGATCCAGGCGCTGGTCGCGCGCGGGGTGCCGACCCGGGCCCACGTGCGCCCGGACTCGCGCCAGCTGACCGAGTGGCGGACGCGGTTCGAGGCGATGGGCGCGATCGTCGACACGACCGCGTGGGAGCCCGCGGCGATGACCGCGGCGCTGCGCGCGCACGCGCCGACCCACGTCTGGAACGTGATCGGCACGACCCGCAAGCGCGCCGCCGCCGATCGCGTCGCCGGCGACATCTACCAGGCGGTCGACGTCGGCCTGACCAAGATCCTGGTCGCGGCCGCGGTCGCCAGCGGCGCGCGCCCGCGCGTGGTGCAGCTGTCGTCGATCGGCGCCTCCACCAAGGCCCGGTCGGCCTACCTGCGCGCGCGCGGTCAGGCCGACGCGGTGGTCATGGCGTCGGGGCTGCCGTGGGCGATCGCGCGGCCGTCGTTCATCGTCGGCGACGGCCGCGACGACAAGCGCACGCTCGAGGACGCCTCGGCCGCGGTCGCCAACGCGATGCTGGGCGTGGCCGGGTTCCTCGGCGCGCGCACGCTGCGCGCGACCTACCGCTCGATCGATCCGGCGACCCTGGCGGCGGCGCTGGCGCGGCTCGGCCTCGACGACGACCGCGATCTGATCGCCACCGGCCCCGACCTGCGCTCGGCGTAGGCCCGACGCGCGCGGGCGATCAGTTCCAGCCCTGGGACGAGCCGTAGACGCCGCGCGGCACGTACGCGTCGAGCGGCGCCGTCGCGTCGGCGGGCGCGCCGGCGTCGACCGGACCGGCCCCGGCGTCGACCGGCGTGGACGCGTCGTGCGGCGGCGGGCCCGCGTCGGGCGCGGCCGCGCGGGCCGCGATCGTGGGCGCGCGCGGCGCCAGGGCCCGGCGCAGCCCGTCGAGCTCGGCCGCCGCGTCGCGATCGTCGTCGGTCAGGGCCGCCGCGGCCTCGGTCGCCAGCGCCCGGGCGGTCGCGGTCGCGCGGGTGGCGAGCGCGGCGCGGGTCGCGATGATCAGGTTCGCGGCCAGGCGCGGGTGGCGCGCGGGCAGCTGCGCGCGATCGAGCGCGATCGCGTCGGTGATCGTGGCCAGCGCCGCCGCGCCATCGCCGCGCGCCAGGGCCACCCGCGCGAGGTTGGCCAGCGCGATCGCGAGATCGAGGTGGTCGTGGGCGGCGAAGATCGCGCGGGCCGCGGTCAGCTCGCGCTCGGCGTCGTCGAGCCGCCCGCGATCGAGCGCGAGGATGCCGAGGCTGTTGTGGACCAGGCCGACGTCGGGGTGGTCGGCGCCGAGCGCCGCGGTCCGGATCGTCAGCGCCTCGCGGTACGCGGCCGCGGCGCCGTCGAGATCGCCGGCCAGGCGCAGCACCCCGCCGAGGTTGTGCAGGTCGCGGCCGACGTCGACGTGGTCGGGGCCGAGCGCGGCGCGATCGATCGCCAGCGCGCGCTCGTGGTGCGCGCGGGCCGCCGGCAGCTCGCCGCGCAGCCGCGCCAGGTGGCCCAGCGCCGACAGCGTGCGCGCGACCTCGACGTCGTCGCCGGCGATCGCGGTCCGCGCGGTCAGGGCCCGGGCCAGCGCCGCGTCGGCGTCGTCGAGGCGGCCCTGGTTGAGCGCGAGCAGGCCGGCGCTGTTGTCGACCTGCGCCGCCAGCAGCGTCGGCGCGCCCGCGCGCTCGACCGCGGCCGCGGCGTGGGGCAGCCACTCGCCGGCGTGGATCAGGTCGCGGCGATCGCCGGCGACGCCGACCCGCACCAGCCACGCCCGGGCCGCGGTCAGATCGTCGTGGCCCGCCGCCGCCGCGAGCGCCGCGGCCTCGGCCGCGCGATCGGCCTCGACGTAGCGGCCCTGCCGCCGCCGCAGCTCGGCGATCGCGAGCTGGGCCGCGGCCTGGGTGGGGCGATGGCCGAGCCGCTCGGCCGCGGCCGCGAGCGGCGCGAGCGCCGCCAGCGCGCCGTCGAGGTCGACCGCGCCGCGCACGCGCGCCTGGGCGATCTGCGCCGCGAGCGCGGTCACCGCGGGCCGGTCCGACGCGGGCACCGGGGTGTACAGCGCCAGCGCCGGCGACGTCGCGCACTCGTCGGGATCGGCCAGGTCGGCGATCGCCAGCGCCCAGGCGCCATCGCGGCCGAGCCCGTCGACGACCGCGGTCAGCGCGGCCGCGCGCGTGGTCAGGCACGCGGCGCGCACGTCGGCCAGCGCGTCGCGCTCGTGCCGCGCCGCCTCGCACACCGCGCGCCGGGCCCCGCGCCAGCGGCCGACGTAGCGATCGAGCGCGTCGCGCTGGGCCGGCGTGGCCTGGGCGCGCGCCGGCGCGGCCTCGCCCCAGACGGGATCGAGCGCGCCGGCGACCGCCGCGCACGCGTCGACCGACCGCGCCGCGCCGCCGCCCCGCGCCAGCACCACGGCGATCGCCACCGCCGCGACCGCGCCGGCGCCGAGCACCAGCAGCGGCCGCGCGAGCGAGCGCGGCGCCAGGGCGCCAGCCAGGGCGTCCGCCAGCGCCGCCAGATCGCGGTAGCGGTCGGCCGGGCGCAGCGCCAGCGCGCGCACCAGGACGATCAGCGGGCGGGTCGCCGTGCCGACGCGCCACGCGATGTCGGGCAGGCCGGCGTCGATCGCGCGCCGCAGCGCCGCGAGGTCGTCGCCCTCGAACGGCCGACGGCCGGCGATCAGCTCCCACGCCATCACCGCGAAGCTCCACTGGTCGCTGGCCGGCGTCGCCGGCTCGCCGCGCAGCACCTCGGGCGCCATGTACGCCGGCGTGCCGACCACCGCGCCGGTGGCGGTGACGGTCGTGCTCAGCGCCGGCGGCGGGGCGGCGCCGTCGTCGAGGTCGACGTGGGCCAGGCCGAAGTCGCCCAGGCGCGGCCGCCCGTCGGCGCCGACCAGCACGTTGTCGGGCTTGACGTCACGGTGCACCAGGCCGACCGCGTGGACGGCCTGGAGCCCGCGCGCGATCGCGATCAACGCCGTCACGCGCTCGGCTAGCGGGCGGGTCGCGGCCCACGTCCGCAGCGTCGGCCCGTCGACGCGCTCCATCGCGACGTAGACGTCGTCGCCGTGGCGCCCGACGTCGTGGATCGTGACGACGTTGGGGTGCGCCAGCCGCGCCATCGCCTGGGCCTCGCGCACCAGCCGCGGTCGATCGGCCGCGCGCTCCGGCCGCACCAGCTTGATCGCGACCGCGCGCTCGAGCTCGGGGTCCTGGGCGGCGTAGACGACGCCCATCGCGCCGGCGCCCAGGCGCGGCCCGAGCTGGTAGCGCCCGAGGGTCGTGCCCGGCGCCAGCGCGTCGGAGGAGGCGACCGCGGGCGCGCTGCCGAGGGCGAGCCCGGCCGCGCCGACCAGGGCCCGGCACGCGCCGCACCCGTCGAGGTGCGCGTCGAGCTGGGCCAGCTCGGCCGGGGCCAGCTCGCCCTGGATCGCCCGCAGCACCACGACGTCGTCGAGACAGGTCACGCCACCTCCGAGGATAGCGCGCGCCGGTGCGGCCGCCGCGGTACAGTGGCCGCGCGATGACGAGCGCCCTGGTCGACGCCTACCGCGCCGGTGCCCCCGACGCTGCGCTCGCCATCGCGCCCGCCGAGCTCGCCGCGCTCGGGGACCTGCTCGCCGCGCGCTGCGCCGAGGCCGAGGCGGGGCTGCCGGGCGTCGCGGTCGACCGCGCCGAGCTGTGCCGCGCGCTGGCCATCCGCGCGACGCCGACGACGCTCGCCGACGTCGACGCGGTCGAGCTGGCGCTGGCGCTGGCGTGCGCGCGCGGCGATCGCACGGCCCTGACGACGTTCGAGCGCGACTACCTGCGGCAGGTCCCGGCCGGGCTCGGCCACATGCGCCTCGACGGCGCGGTCGTCGACGACGTGGTCCAGCACACCCGGACCCGGCTCCTGGTCGCCGAGCCCGGCGCGACCGCGCGGATCGTCGCGTACGCCGGCCAGGGCAAGCTGCGCGGGCTGGTGCAGGTGGTCGCGGCCCGGATCGCGCTCGACCACGTCCGCGGCCAGCCCCGGGCCGCGCCCGACGAGCTGGGCGACCTGGCCGCCGTCGCCGACGATCCCGAGCTGACGTTCCTCAAGGCCACCTACCGCGACGCGTGGAAGTCGGCGTTCACCGAGGCGGTCGACGACCTCGACGCCCGCGCCCGCAACCTGCTCCGCCTGCACCACCTCACCGGCGCGACGCTCGAGCAGCTCGCCGCGATGTACAGCGTCCACCGCGCGACGGTCGTGCGCTGGCTGGCCGACGCCCGCGGCCGGCTGCTGGACGGCACCCGGCGGCGCCTGACCACGGCGCTGGCGGTGTCGCCGACCGAGGTCGACAGCATCCTGGCGCTCATCGCCAGCCGGCTCGAGGCCAGCGTCGGGCGGCTGCTGGCCGAGGACCGAGCGGACGAGTGACGACGACATCACCCCGAGAACGCGCGCCGGCGCCGACCGGCGCACGCGATCGTCAGCGCGCGCGAAAGTAAGACGACGCCGCCGGCCGGGCGATCGTGAAGGTCCGCCCCTCGATCAGATCGCCGACCGCGATCCGGAGGTTCGGGACCAGCAGCGGCACCTGCCGGACGACGCGCTTCATGCGCCGCGCCAGGCCGCGGTAGCCGTCGACGCCGCTGGTGCGGAAGCCCGAGATCGCGCCGGCGCCGCCGAACGTGGCCGCGCGCTCGCGGGCCGCGGCCACGACCGCCGCCGGCGCGTCCTTGGCCGCGATCAGGACCGGCCAGCTCACCGTCGGCAGGGTCGCGATCCGCGCGACGCCGCCCGGCAGCGCGACGCCGGTCGGGACGACCGCCGCGTCGGCCTTGCCCAGCCCGACCGCGGCCACCGCCGACAGCGCGTCAGGCGACGCCTCGACCTTCCAGAACCCGGCCGCCAGCTCGCCGCCCAGCAGCGCGTTGTCGACGAAGGCCACGTGGCGCCCGTCGGTGACCGGCGCCAGCACGGTCTTGCCGCGCAGATCGAGGATCGACGTCGCGGGCGCGCGCGCGACCAGCTGCCAGGCCGCGGCGGTGTCGCCGTCGCGGACCGCCACGGCGAGCGCGGTGTGGGCGGCGCTGGTCGTCGCCAGGAACTCGGCGTCGACGACCGCGAGCTGGATCTCGCCCTTGGCCAGCGCCGCGGCGAAGTCCGAGCCCTTGCCGTAGACCCGCCCGACCGAGCCGGCGCCGCCGAGGTGCGCGGCCAGCTTGTTGGCGAAGTCGAGGCGCGCGGCCGTGCCGTCGAACGGCGTCGACGGCGCGTACACGCCGACGGTCACCGCCTGGGCCTGGGCGTCGCGCGGCGTCAGCGCCAGCGCGGCGAGCGCGATCACCGCGGTCGCGACGAGCGCCCTCACCGGCCACCCCCGAAGATGCGCTCCTTGGCGGCGATCCACTCGTCGAGGCCGCTCAGCTTGGCGCCGGCCTTCTTGGCCTGCCGCCACAGCTCCAGCGCCTTGGCGCTGTCGCCCTCGCGATCGGCGACGATGCCGGCGCCGACCAGGGCCTCGGGCACGCGCGCGGCGACCCGGGCGAACGCGGCCTTGGCCTCGGCCAGCTTGCCGTCCGCGAGATCGAGCGCGGCGAGATCGTAGGTGAGCTCGTCGGCGCCGGCGCGGCTCTCGACCCCGCGCGCGGTGGCGAGGTGCTTGCGGGCCGCGGGCAGCTTGCCAGCCCGGTAGGCCTGCTCGGCGGCGGTCATGGCCACGACCCGCAGCGCCGACGCCGCCAGCGCGCGCGGCACCCCGGTCGCGGTCCTGGTCAGGCCGGCCAGCTTGTCGGCGGCCTTGCCGGCGCGGCGCGGGTTGAGCCCGTCGACGAACGCGGTCAGGATCGGCACGGCCTGGGTGTCGGCCGGCGCCGGGAACGGGCACCGCAGCTTGGCGATGGCCTTGAGCCGGCCCAGCGCGCGATCGCGATCGCCGCTGGCGACCGCCGCCAGCGCCGCGTCGCACCGGATCGCCACCGCCTGGTCACCGGCGGCGTCGCGGCCGGCCTCGTCGAGGAGCCCGAGCGCGCGCGCGGCCTGGCCGTCGGCCAGCGCCGCCAGCCCGGCGGCGTGACGCGCGGTCACGAGCGCGCTCGCGAGCCGCGCGCCCGCGGCCTTGCGCTCGTCCGCAGGCACCGCGGTCAGCGCGTCGACCGCCGCCGCGGCCGTGCCGCGCTCGAGCTCGAACGCCGCGCGCTCGAGCGCGACGTCGACCTGCCGCGGCCCGGTCGCGATCGCGGCCGCGCGATCCAGCGCCGCGCGCGCTGCCCCGACGTCGCCCCGGGCCGCCTGGGCGCGCCCGAGCAAGATCAGCGTCACGTCGTCGGCCTGATCGAGCTTGGCCCGGCTCAGCACCTCGATCGCGCCGGCGGCGTCGCCGCGGGCCAGCCGGACCATGCCGAGCCCGCGCCACACCGGCGGCGAGCTGGCCACCGCGTCGGCGCGGACCAGCGCCGGCTCGGCGGTGGCGACGTCATCGGCGGCCAGCGCCGCCTCGGCGATCGCGATCAGCGCCTGGGCCAGGCGCGTCCGGGTGCGCGCGCCGCCGCCGCCGTCGGCGACCGCCAGCGCGTGCTCGAGGGTGGCCGCCGCCGCGACCGCGTCGCCGGCCGCGAGCTGGGCCGCGCCGACCGTCGTCGCCAGCTCGGCGTCGTCGGGCGCGGTCGCCAGCGCCTGCCGCAGCCGATCGAGCATGGCCGGGCCCCGCCCGACCGCGATCAGCGCCTCGCCGAACTCGATCCAGTAGGACCGAAAGTCGATCGACTCGGGCGGCACGGCCAGCGGCTCGAGCTCGGCGACCGCCGCGGCGTCGTCGCCAGCGGCGCGCAGCACCCGCGCCAACCGCACCGCGTACCGCGCGCGCGCCGGCTCGAGCGCCCGGGCCCGGGTCAGCGACGCGCGCGCCGCCGCCAGATCGCCGCGCGCCGCCTCGGCCTCGCCGATCAGCGCCAGCGCCGGCGCCGAGTCGGGCTCGCGCTCGAGGTAGCGGCGCCCCAGCGCCATCGCGTCGCCGGGCTCGCGCAGCTCGATCGCGCACTGGCCGTCGACCAGCCACACCGTCGGCGGCGCCGCCGGATCGTCGGCGAGCTTGGCGAGCAGCGGCCGCGCCCGGCGGCAGTCGACCGCCGCGGTCGCCCACGCCAGCCCCAGCCGCGCGGTCATCCAGGTCGGGTGGCGCCGGGCCAGGTCCTCGTACATCGCGCGGGCCGGCTCGGCCTTGCGCGTGCGCAGGTAGGCCTCGGCCAGATCGAGCGCGTGGCGATCGTCCTCGGTCGCCATGCCCGCGGGCCGGGTCCGGCGGTAGGCCTCGAGCGCCACGACCGCGTCGCGCCAGCGCGCGCGATCGGCGTAGTGGTGGCCGAGCAGCGCGTGGGCCTCGTAGCGATCGGGCACGCGCGCGGCCGCGGCCTCGAGCAGCGGCACGCCCTCGGCGACGTCGCCGGCCAGCATGAGCTGCGTGCCGAGCGCGATCGCGACGTCGTCGTTGTCGGGCGCCAGGGCCCGGGCCTTGCGCATCAGCTCGACGCCACGGGCGGCCTCGCCGCGGGCCGCGTACACCGCCGCGCGCAGCACGTAGGCCTCGATCCGCCGCGGGTTGAGCGCCAGCGCCTGGTCGAGCGCCTTGGCCGCGCCGCCGAGATCGCCGCGCGTGAGCGCGCTGCGGCCGGCGGCGACCAGCGCGACGCTGTCGTCGTCGCCGCGCGGCTGGGCCGCGGCCGGCGTCGCCAGCACCACGGCCGCGGCCAGCAGGCTAGTAGCGATAACCGAGCCGCGCATAGAACTCCCTCCCTTCGCCGGGCAAGACCGGGACGACGTCGTCGCGATCGTAGTCCTCGGGCGCGGGCACCTCCTCGCGCGTCCCGAGCAGGTTGCGCACGCCCACGGTCGCGTCGACGCCGTGCAGGTCGGGCGCGTACAGCACCAGGTTCCACATCACGAACGCCGCCGCGGTGACGCCGTCGGTGCGGGTCGAGCGCGCGCCGATCGCGTGGACCTCGGTCGAGATGTGGAAGCGCTCGGCCACCAGCGGCGACGACCCGCCCGCGACCGCGGTCCACGACGGCGCGCCGATCGCGGTCGCGCCATCGCCGTCCTCGACCTTGGTCACGGTCGCGCCGCCGAACCCGAGCCAGCCGTCGGCGTCGCGGTAGCTGCCCTCGACCTCGACGCCGGTCGACTGCAGCCGGCCGCGGTTGTCGAACTGCAGCCGATCGCCGTCGGGCGTCGTCACGGTGTCCTGCTCGACCAGGCGATCGGCGGTCCAGCGAAAGCCCGACAGGCGGGTGGTCAACCCCGGCCGCGGCCGCGCCCACACCACCGCCTCGAAGCTGCGGATGGTCTCGGCGCCGATCGCCGGGTTGGCGATGAAGTCGACGCCGTCCTCGAAGAAGCCCTCGTACGCGCTCGGGTTGCGGAAGCCCTCGGCGTACAGCAGCTTGGCGCCGTAGCGGTCGCGGCTCGCGAACAGCGCCGCCCGCGGCGACACCCGATCCTCGAGCAGCGAGTTGCGATCGGCGCGCACGCCAGCGGTCAGCGCCAGCCAGCCCAGCGGCTTCGCGTCGACCTCGGCGTAGAGGCCCTGCAGGTTGAACGGCGTCGTCACCACCACCACCGCGTCGGGCGGATCGCCGTAGTAGAACGCCTGGCTCTCGGTCGAGATGAACGCGGCCTCGGCCCCGGCGGTGACGCCCAGGCGATCGCCGCCGACCACCGCGTAGCGCCCGCGCACCTCGGCGCCGGCCCAGCGCGAGTCGCCGATGTCGGTGAACGTGCCGCTGCCGTCGTCGAGCACCAGCCGATCGCGGTAGCGGTAGGCGTTGCCGTAGGCGCGCGCGGTCGCGGTCAGCCGCGACGACACCTCGCGGGTGTAGCCGCCCTCGACCATGAGCAGCGTGTCCGACGCCGTGTTCTCGGGGCTGTCGATCGCGCTCTGGTAGGGCGCGAACGGCAGCTGCCGCACCCGCCGGTAGAACCGCGCCTGCGCGAACGCGCCCTCGTAGGCGCCCACGAGGCTGGCCGAGAGCGCCGTGGCGCCGTCCTGATCGACCTCGCCCAGCGCCGGCACCGTCAGCGCCTCGCCGACCCGCCCGAGCGCCGCGACCGAGCCCCGGAGCTGGTGATCGACGTCGCCCATCGCGAAGCCGGCGGCGACGCTGCCGCCGAGGTTCGAGCCGCTGGCCCGGCCCCACGCGCGCGGGGTCTCGGTCGCGCCGCGGGTCACGATGTTGACGATGCCGAAGAACGCGTTGGTGCCGTAGACCGACGACACCGGGCCGCGGATCACCTCGATGCGGGCGATGTCGTCGATCGCGACCGGCGCGTCCCAGCCGTACCCGGCGAACTGGTTCCATGGCTCGTTGACCGTGGCGCCGTCGATCAGCAGCAACAGCCGGGTGTTGAAGTCGCCGACGACCTGGAGCCCGCGCACGCCGACCCGCTCGGTGTAGTGATCGTCGACCACGTAGAACCCGGCCACGCCCCGCAGCGCCTCGGCGATCGTGCGGTAGCCCAGCCGGCGCAGGCGGTCGCCGCTGATGACGGTCACCGCCGACGCGACGTTGCCGAGCGACTGCTCGCGCTTGGCGGCGCCGACCACGACGTCCTCCTCGACCGCGGCCGCCGACGCCACCGCCAGCTGGGTCTGGGCGTCGGCGGTGGTGTCGTCGGGCAAGGGCGGCAGGTCGTCGACGTCGACGTGGGGCGTGTCGGCGCCCGCCACCGTCGCCGCGGCCAGCAGCGTCAGCGCGATCGTCAGCGCCCGGATCATCCGGTCGCCCCGAGCGCGCCGGCCGGGATGGGATCGTAGTGGCACAGCACGAACGTGATGTCGTCCTGGGCCTCGGTGCCGCCGGCGAACTCGTCGATCTGGTCGCGCACCTCGTCGCGCAGCGCCGCCAGCGCCTCGCGGTCCGCGCCCATCGCGCGCCCGGTGAAGATGCTGCGCAGCCGGCGATCGCCGAACAGCTTGCCGCTCGGGGCCTGCCGCTCGACCACGCCGTCGGTGAACGCCACGAAGAGATCGCCGGCCCGGAGCTGGATCGACCCGCGCCGGATGTCGAGCTTGAGCACGCGGTCGCCGAGCGGGTTGCCGCTGGCGGCGATGATCGTGCTCTTGTCGAGCCGGCGGTCGGCCTCCATGTGCATCACGTACGGGAAGTTCTGGCCGGCGTTGGCGTACTGGATCGTGCCCGAGACCGGGTCGAGCACCGCCACGAACGCGGTCATGAGCAGCGACGCCTCGCCGACGTTGCGGATCGCGGCGTCGATCGAGCGCAGGATCTGGTCCGGCGACAGCAGCCGCTCGTCGGCCTCGGCCAGGGCCTCGACCGCGCCGCGGGCGGTGCCGGCGACGATGGCCGAGTGGACGCCGTGGCCGGTCGCGTCGCCGATCACCAGCAAGAGGCGCCCGCCGCTGAGCTGGCGGTAGGTCCACCAGTCGCCGCCACAGCTCGACGCCGGCTCGCAGTGGCCGACCACGCGGAAGCGCCCGTGCTCGACCACGTCGGGCGGCGGCAGCATGCCCTGCTGGACGCTGCGGGCCAGCGCCAGCTCGCGCTCCATCGACGCCTTGGCGGCCTGCTCGATCATCAGCTGCCCCAGGCGATCGGCCATGAAGTTGAAGTTGCGAGCCAGCGCGCCGATCTCGTCGCCCCGGCGATCGTCGACCCGCTGGCGCAGATCCCCCGCGGCGATGCGCTCGGCCGAGATCGCGAGGGCGCGCAGGGGCCGGCCGGCGCGGATGCCCTGGACCGCGGCCAGGATCACGCCGATCGCCAGCAGCGCCAGCGCCACCAGCCAGACCGTGCGCATCGAGGCCTTGGCCTTGGCGTCAGCGGTGGCGACCGCCCGGGTCAGCTCGGCGTCCAGATCGGCGGTCGAGACCCCGAGCCGGAGCTGGCCGACCGTCTGCTCGCCCAGGCCGATCGCGGTGCCGTAGATCCAGTCGGGGCGGTCGGGCGCGACCCGGCGGTGGCCGATCGTGTTGCGCGCGTCCGGCAGATCGCCGAAGTCGACCGCCGGGGCGCCCTCGGTCGCCGCGACCAGCTTGCCTTCCGAGGCGATCGCGATCCACTGGATCCGCGGGTAGGCCTGGAGGGTCGCGGCGATCAGCGGCCCCACCTCGCCGTAGGCCTGCTGGGCCATCGGGATCGCCGCGGCGGTCGCGACGTTTCGCGCCAGCAGCTCGGACTCCCGGATGATCGCTGCCTCGCCAGTTGTACGACGGGCGGCCACATCATCGCGCGCAAGTTCTGCGATCGTGCGCTGTCCGAACCACGCCGAGATCGCTACGGCCACCGCCACCACGATCGACGTGGTCAGCATCAGGCGGACGGATAGCGGGACCCCGGTGCGCGACCCAGACACGGACCGATCCTCCGGCAGCAGACCGAAGTGTGTCAACCCGTCGCGGCCGGGGAGCGCCGCCCCGCCGCCTGGGCGTGCTCGACCGCGGTCGCGAACAACCGCTCGAGTGGTTCGGCCACGGCGTCGCTCTCGACCAGCCGCAGCGCGGTGGCGATCGCCTCGATCGTCGACACCTGCCCGGGCGACGGCGCGTTCCGCAGCCGGGCCGCCGCCGGCACCGGCGCCAGCGTCAGGGTCGGCAGCCCGCGCAGGTACGGGAGCCGCCGCCGCATCCGGCGCGCCTGCTGCCAGGTGGCGTCCAGGAACACCAGCGCGCGGGGCGGCGGGACCGGCGCGATCGTCCGGGCCGGTCCGTCCGGATAGACCAGCCACGTGCCCTCGCCGAGCTCGGGCGTCACGATCACCCGATCCGGCGCGCCGATGTCGATCAGCGTGCTCGCCGGCAGCGCCAGGTGCGCGAGGCGCCCGGTGTTGCTCGAGCGCGTGCGCTCGGTGTGATGGCGGAGGATCACGACCTGCGTGCGGGTGACGATCGGGCCGAGCGCGGCCAGCGTCGGGCACAGGCAGAGCTCGCGCCGGTACAGGCAGCGCGGGCACCGGCCGGGATCGTCCATGGCCCGCGTGTATCACGACGCGAGCCAGCGGGTGGCGTGCGACATCGCTGTCGCGGCTCGGCGCCTCCGCGCGGTCAGCGTCCGTGAGGATCCAATCGTTTGGGCGTGGCACCGAGGTTGCTGTACTGGTCGGCATGCGTCGCCTCGCCACCGCCTCCCTCACCCTCCTCGCGGCCGTCACCCTCCACTCGGCGCCGGCGCACGCCGATGGCACCTACTTCTCCATGGGCATGGGCCCCGGCGAGGTGTCCGACGAGCTCGGCGCCTACGTCCGCGACACCATCCACGCGCGCTTCGCGCTGGGCCACCGCGTCGGCCACATCGCGGTCGAGGGCTACATCGCGCCCGAGGGCGACACCGAGATCGACGCGCCCTACGCCTACTCGGCGCTCCGCCTCGGCGTCGACGCCCGCTACGTGCTGCCGGTGTCCAGCGGCCTGCAGGTCTACGTCCGCGGCGGCCTGTCGAAGGTGTCGGCGACGCTGTCGTCGTACGGCGACGGGCGCTACGCCGAGCGCGACTTCGAGGGCCGCGGCCTCGGCGGCGGCGCCGGCGTCCAGCTCCGCGGCAAGGTCCGGGCGCTGGGGTTCCTGTACTGGCCCCTGTTCTTCGTCCCGGCCGGGCCCAAGGTCGACGCGGCGATCTTTATCGACCACGGCGTCGAGTTCGATCGCCTGCACGCGGTCACCGGTCCCGAGCGCTCGATCGACGCGCGCTTCACGCGCCTGACGATCGGCTTCAACGTCGGCGCCGACTTCTGACGCGGCGCTGGCGGCCTGCCGCAGGTGCCGCCCGGCGATGGCCGCGGCCGGCCGCGAGCCTCCGCCCTCACCAGATCGTGCGGGCCGAGTTGATGACGAAGTCGAGGTCGACCCACGCCATGACCTGCCACGGCGCGCGCGCCACCGGCGCGGACGGGGTCCCGGCGCGCATCAGCGCGGCGCCGCTCGGCGCGGACGGGGTCCCGGCGCGCATCAGCGCGGCGCCGCTCAGGGCATCGGCGGGGTCGACGTCGATCAGCGCCCGCCGCGCCGCCACGCCGACGAACACCGTCATCACGCGCCAGGAGGTCGGCGTCGACGGCGGGCGGCCGGGGCTGGCCTCGAGCTCGACGCCGATCGCGCCGGTGACGTCGCGCAGGCGCCGCCCGTCGGCGGCGGTGAGATCGCGGTAGCGGCCGCGGGCCTCGAGCCGCAGGCGCCGGACCACGACCTGGGTCAAGCGCGCGCTGACGTCGACGTCGTCGGTCACCGACCAGCGGTCGTAGTCGCCGAGCGCGAACGCGCCGGCCAGCTGGGCCTCGACCACCAGCGCCGCGCGATCGAACCGGCCCAGCCGGAGCCCCAGCCGCGGGGTCGCCAGGCGCAGGTGCCCGAACCAGCGCGTGACCAGATCGCCAGCTACGTACGCGCCCCAGCCGTCGGCGTCGTGTTGCTGGCGCCACGTCAGCACGTGCAACGCCGAGCGGTCGCCGAAGTCGCGCGGCGCCTCGAGCCCGTCCCCGCCCCCGTCGCCGATCGCCTCCCACGACCCGAGCTCGAAGCCGGCGCCGCCGCCGGGGTCGTACAGCATCAAGCGCAGCAAGCTGACGCGCACGTCGACGAAGCCGGGCCCGCGCCAGACCTCGACCCGGCCCAGGCTGGTGCCGACACCGCCGCAGGGGTGCCCGCCCTCGCGCGGCGCCACGTCGGAGCCCGCGCAGTTCTCGGCGGCGACCGGCCCAGGCGCGAGCGCGGTGGCGGCGACCATGACGGAGATGAATGAGCGCACCTGCGCCACCGTTGCAGCGCGCGCGCCAGCGCCGCCGCGCGGATCACACGCACTTGCGCCGCGCGGATCGCCGCGTCGGCGCGCGATCCGCGACACCGCCGCCCCACCGCCGCGATCAGCGGCCGATCGACCGGAGCCAGCGGTTGCCCGCGCTCGGCGCGAGGCGCGCGCTCTGATCGGGGGCGTCGCACACCATCTGCGTGGCGCCGCCGTCGATGCGGTACATGCGGCACTCGTCGGTCGAGGCGCCGATGTCGAGCACCAGCGTCTCGGCGCCGGTGGCGGTGATCGTGCCGGTCCGCGGCTCGCCGAGGCGCCAGGTGCCGGCCAGGGTCGCCGCGCCGACGCCGTCGATGTCGACCCAGCTGTCCTCGCTGTGCGTGCACAGGTGGGTCGCGTCGCAGGTGAACGCGATCTCCGAGTGGGCCGCGATGCCGCCGAGGGCGGCGTCGGCGGCGCCATCGAACACCTCACCGTTGTCGGCGACGCCACCGACGTTGGTGAGCGTCACCTTGCCGTCGATCGACTCCGCCGGCGCGCCCGGGTCGGTCGCGGTCCAGGCCTCGGCCTCGACCGTGCTCGGCTTGCTCGGGTCGTACGACGGGTTGGTCGTGAAGATGCCCTGCACGTTGGTCGCGATGATCCGGCCCTCGAGGCGGGTGCCGTCGTCGTTGGTGCATCCGCCGGTGACCGTGGTCACGTTGCCGGTGGTGACGAAGCTCGGGCAGCCGGGCTCGTTGGCACCGGCGATGAACGCGCCCACCACGTACAGCTGGCCGAGATCGCTGGCGGCGGCGACGTCGAGCGCGCGCTCGAGGTGGGCCGCGTCGGCCGAGCTGAATTTCGCGGAGGTGTGGTCCGTCTCGTCGGTGCAGGCACCGAGGACCAGCGAGGCAGAGAGCGCAGCGAGCAACGTCGAACGAGTGGTGAGCGTGCGGATCATGGAAGGCTCCGTTGAGGGGATGGACCTCGTCGACGCGGATGCGACGACGAGCGCCCGGACCCAGAGCAGCCTTCGTGCCACCGTCGCCGCGTCGCGCTAACTCCCCGCGAACCCGCGTGAACCCGCCTCCGCGCGCCGCCGACGCTGTCGAAGCTCGGACGTGGGTGTCACGTTTCGGGTCGAAGTGTGGTGTGGACCGATGGTCACAGCGCCGCGTCGGGCGTGGCCGCGATCACGGCAGCTCGGCCGCCGCGTCGGGCGTGGCCGCGATCACGGCAGCTCGGCCGCCGCGTCGGGCGTGGCCGCGATCAGGTCGATCACGACCTGCGCCAGCTCGGGGCCGACGTCCTCTTGCAAGAAGTGGCCGGCCTTGGTCAGGGTCGTGTGCGGCTGACCGGCGGCGCCGGCGATCCGCGTCTGCAGCGGGCGATCGGCGCCCCGGGTGATCGGATCCGAGTCGCCGAACGCGGTGACGAACGGCCGCGGGAACCGCTCGAGGCCGCGCCAGGCCGCGCGGTTGCCCTCGCTCGCGGGATCGTCGGGCGCCGCCGGCACCAGCGACGGGAACTGCCGGGCGCCGGCCTTGAAGGACTCGTCGGGGAACGGCGCGTCGTAGGCCGCGACCACCTCCGGCGCCATGCCGCGCGCGACCGCGCCGCTGACGATGCGGCCGGTCGCGAACTCCGGCACGGTCTGCGAGAACTGGCGCCACATGAAGAACGCGTCGGGCGGCTTCTGGTCGCCGGTCGGCAGGAACGTGTTGGCCGCGACCACGCGCGCGAACCGCGCCGGCTCGTCGCCGACCAGGCGCAGGCCCAGGAGGCCGCCCCAGTCCTGGCACACGAGCGTCATCGCCCGCAGCCCGGCGCCGTCGATGAAGGCGCGCAGCCACGCCAGGTGGCTGGCGTAGGTGTAGTCGGTGCGCGCGGTCGGCTTGTCCGAGCGCCCGAAGCCGATCAGATCGGGCGCCACCGCGCGCAGCCCGGCCGCGACGCACGCGCGGATGACGTGCCGGTACAGGAACGACCACGACGGCTCACCGTGGAGCATCAGCACCACCGGCGCGTCGCGCGGGCCCTCGTCGACGTAGGCCATGCGCAGCGGCGGGCTGCCGTCGCCGGCGGGGACCTCGAGGTAGTGCGGCGCGTAGGGGAAGTCCGGCAGGTCGGCGAAGCGCTCATCGGGGGTGCGGAGGCGATCCATGCCCGCGACTGTACGCGCCGGACCGGGCGCGCGACCAGATCGGCGCGCGATCCGCTTGGCGCCGCGCCGGGGCCGACGCAGGATCGGGCGGTGCAACTCGCCGCTCGCGCCGCCATGCTGTGCGCCATCCTGTGCGTCGTCGGCGCGTTCCTGCCCGCCGGCGAGCTCGCGATCCGCACGCCGGTGTCGACCCACCGCCGGACCGCGTCGCTGTACCAGCTCGGCGCGAGCAAGGACGCCGCCAAGGACTTCCTGCACCGGTACCGGTCCAGCCTCGGCAAGAAGCTCGGGGTCAAGGTGCTCGACAAGGTCGCGCCGCGCCTGCGCGGCCGGCTCGGCTCCGGCGCCAGCGACCTCCAGGACGCGGTCGCGACGCTCGACAGCATCCAGGACAAGGACATCGACACGGTCGGCGCGATCATCGTCGCGGTGCTGTGGACCTCGCTCGGCGTGAACCTGCTGGTCATCGCGCTCCTGTGGGGCGTCGACGCGACGTCGCGCCGCCTGCGGATCGCCGGCGCGGTCGCGGTCGCGGTGATCGCCGCGACCTTGGCGATCGCCGTCTACCTCGTGCTCAGCCGGATCGTCAGCGAGGCCAACGCCGAGGTCGAGCGCTCGGTGTTCGCGCTGCGCGGCGGCGCGCACATGATGCTCCTGGCCGGGATCGGCCTGCTCGTCGCCGCGGCCCTCACCGCGATCGGCTACGCCCGCGCCCGCGCCCGGTTCCGGCCGCCGACCCCGCCGCCCGCGACGGCGACGTAGCCCCGCGCTATCGTCCGGCCGTGATCGAGATCGTCGAGCTTGAGGGCGAGCCGGTGGCGGGCCTGCCCTACCTGAACGCGGCCCGGGGCGGCGGCACCGAGCGACGCACGCTGGTGGTCGAGCGCGCGCGCGTACGCGGCCTGCCGCCCGATCTCGACGCGGTGATCGCCACCAGCGACCTGCAGGGCATCGTGATCGAGCCGCACACGCGCGCGTCGATCTTGCTCGGGGTCGCGACCGCTGAGCTCCTGGCCGAGCTGGCGTTCGACGGCGTCCTGCCGGCGGCCGATCACACCGGCGTGGTCCTGGCCGGCGATCTGTACAGCGTGCCAGCCGCCAACAAGCGCGGCGGCCACGGCGAGGTCGCGCCGGTGTGGGCCGCGTTCGCCGAGTCGTTCGCCTGGGTCGCGGGCGTCGCCGGCAACCACGACGACGTCTCGACCGTGCGCCGGGCGCCGCACGTCCACGTGCTCGACACCGACCTGATCGACCGCGGCGGCCTGCGCATCGGCGGCGTCGGCCTGATCGCCGGCAACCCCGCCAAGCGCGGCCGTCGCGCCGAGGACGATCAGCTCGAGCGCATCGAGGTGATCGCCACCAGCGACCTCGATCTGCTGCTGCTGCACGAGGGCCCCGGCGGCGACGACGACCAGCCCGGCCACCCGCTGATCCGCGCGGTGGTCGAGCGCGCGCGCGTGCCGCTGACGATCTGCGGCCACGTCCACTGGGACCGGCCCCTGGCCCGGCACACCGGCGGACAGATCCTCAACGTCGACACCCGGGTGCTGGTGCTGGTGCCGGCCTGAGCCGTCGCGCCGGTCGCCGCCCGCGCGCGGCCGAGCAGCCCGGTCATCGATCCAGGTGACGCTAACAGCCCACGCGCACCGGTTTCGCTGTACCAACGGCCCATGAAGCTCGCCCTCATCGGAGGCGTCCCCGAAGCCCAGCTGGTCGCCGCCCTCGCGCGCGCCCGGCCCGGCACGTACGAGCCCGCCGAGCGCAACACCCTCGCGTGGGTGGATCTGGCCGACGCGCCGAGGAAGGCGATCGCGGCCGTCCAGGCGGCGCTGGGCGCACGGCTCACGGTGATCGAGGTGGAGCTGCCGCTGGGCGGCCGCGGCGCGGGCCTGTGCGCGCGCCGCTACACCGTGCCCGCGACCGAGGAGCGCGACCTGTCGGACGAGATGACGAAGCTCCTGGCGTCGTGGCTCGCGACCGTGTCCGATGACCCGGGGGCGCCGTTCGATGAGGAGGTCGCCGCGCTCGATCTGGCGCTCGTCTGCGCCGAGGACGTGCGGCCGCCGCCGCCGCCGCCGGCGATCCCGATGGGCGGCGGCGCGATGCCGCTCAAGCGCAAGGGCGCCGCGAAGCCCACCCTCAACCCGCTGCACGAGCAGTGGGCCAGCGCGCTGGTCGACGCCCTGCGCGCGTCCGAGCGCCTCGACACCACCGGCGAGGCCCTGCCGCTCCGGCGGATCGCCGCGCTGCTCGAGGCCCACGATCAGGTCGGCACGCTGGCGCCCGCGCTCGGTGACGCCTTGCTCGAGCTGCTCGTCGACCACGAGGCGGTCGAGGAGGTCTTCGCCGACGAGGCCGAGCTGGTCGCCGCGGCCCAGGCCGCGCGCCCGCGCTGAACCCCGCGGCGCCGCGGGCGGGGCGCCGGTCGCGGTCGCCGCGTCACCACGTGCGAGCGTCGTCGCCCAGCGGCCCGCGCTGGAGCCGCACCACGCAGAACCGATGGCCGGTCGGCGCCTCCATCACCCACCACGTCTGGATCTGCGCGACCCGCGTCGCGCCCAGCGCCTCGAGCCGCGCGACCTCGGCCTCGACGTCGTCGCTCTCGATGTCGAGGTGGGTCCGGCTCGGGTGCGCGACCCGCTGGACGAACACGCTCGGCTGCCCGGCGCGATCCTCGAGCGCCGCGTAGTTGCCCTCGACCTCGGCCACCGCGCGCCCCAGGGCCGCGCTCCAGAACGCCGCCGCCGTGGTGAGGTCCGCGTCCTGACAGTCGATCCCGATCGCGCAGAGCCGGCTCTTGTGCATGGCGACAGCGTCGCGCAGGGGGCTGACGCTGACCCGACGGCGAAGGTCGCGCCGGCGCCGCGCTGGGTTACCATCGGCCCATGACCCAACGACGGATGGCGCTGCGCGCGCTCTGGATCGTGTGCGTGAGCGGCTGCTCCTTCCACGCCTCTTGCGGCGGCAAGACGGTCGACAGCAAGAAGGGCGAAGCCGCGATCGTCAAGATGCTCGCGACCAGCGGGCTCGACGCCACGGTCTCGTGCCCGACCGGCATCAAGGCGAAGCAGGGCGACACGTTCGACTGCACCGCGGTGGTCGGCGGCGCCACCGGCAAGGTCAAGGTCACCCAGAAGGACGACAAGGGCGCGGTCGAGTTCGAGCTGGTCGAGGGCTTCCTCATCGGCGCGAAGCTCGAGGGCGTGCTCGTCGATCGGATCCAGCAGCAGTACGGCGTCGCCGCCAAGGTCACCTGCGGCGCCCCGTTCCGCGCGTCGGTCCCCGGCGAGACCTTCACCTGCTCGGCCCTGGCGCCCGACGGCGACACGCTGACGATCGGGATCACCGTCAAGGACAAGCTCGGCGCGGTCGACTTCAAGATCGCCGAGCCCGCCGGCGGCGCCGCGCCCCCCGCGGCCGATGATCCGGCCCCCGCCGCCGACGACGGCGACGAGGCGGACGACACCGACCCGCCGGCCGGCACCGACGACGACTGACGCCGCCGCCCGTCAAGGCAGGGGTCAGGGGGGCAGGGGACGGTGTCAACTTTGACAACGTCTCGGGCCGTCCAGCCCGCGGCCGGCCCGGACGCGCCGGTGAGGATCACGCCCTGCCGGCCACGCGCGGAACGTCGCCGAGCGGAATCGCTGACGGCTGGCCGCGCCCTCGGGGAAAAGTTGTCAAAGTTGACACCGTCCCCTCTCCCCGCGATGGACTGCGCCGAGCCCGGCGCACTCACCCGCCGACCCACGCCGCCGTGAGCTGCACCAGTCGGTCGGGGTCGTGGCGCAACTCATCCAAGCGGCGGCGTTGTTCGGGGTCGCGGGTCGTCATCATTCGGGCCGCGTACCGTCGGATGACCGGATCCGGATCTTGCGACAACGTCAGGATCGCAGGCCAAAGCCCCGCCGGAGTCGGTCCGGACGCCAGCGCAAGCGCCACCACGGCCGCCTGCATCGCCGCCTGCCGTGCCCCGAGGTCCACAACTCGCGGCGCTCCATCAGGCGAGCCGCCGGCGCCGGCAGCCAGGAGCGCGTCGATGGCCTCGGGCTGGTCGTCGACGAGCCGGTCACGGATCCACGCCCGCCAGTCGTCGCTGGCCGGAAATGCCTCACCGATCTCGACCGAGGCGAGATATGCCCCGCGGGCGAGCTGGCCATCGGACTCCACGAGGCGCGCCAACCGCGGGCGCATCTCCCGGGTGGGCGCGCGCGTGAGCCAGGTCAGGGCCTTGCTGCGGGCCGCGCCGCCAGCGTCGATCATCGTCGTCAGCGCCGTTTGCCGTGCCGGCGCGGCCAGCGCGGCATCAAGCGCGCCGCGCAGCGCCAGCGCAGCGGGACGCGGCTTCTGTATGAGGCACATGTCGATGTCGACGAACATGCGCGCGGTCGCCCGGTCGGCGAGTTCCCGCTGGAAGACCCGAGACCGTGGCTCATCCGGGTGGCGGCTGATGGCGTCGTCCCACGCGTAGGTGCCGGCCGCGATCTCTATCGCCGTGGCGATCTGTTCAGCGTCGCAACCGCGCCCTCGGTCTGGGCGAAGTGCATCGAGCCATGCGACGCGATCTGCGTTTGCTGCGATCAGCTCCTCGAACTCGACCTCAGGCGGCGGAGGCGGCGGCTGTGACCGGCTCTGACCGCAGGCGGCGAGTGTAAAGGCCACGACCGCCGACGGCACAACCGCACGACGCCGCTTCATGGTGTCCGACGGCCGATGTTCCCGTCCACGTCGTAGGAGAAGTCGCGCACCACGATCGACTCGCCGTGGGATCCACCGCCCGCTCGGGTCATTGCCACGCTGGTCGAGGCGGCCAGCAACCGGAACGGCCACGGCGCGCCCTACGGACACGGCCGGCTCCGAGCTTGCTCGAGTGGCACGTCGGGGCCGGTCCCCCACACCCAGGTATCGTGGGAATAGCACCAGACCGACACCAGGGTGCCGTCGCGCCACGCGATATCGAGGCCGTGCACGCGGCCCTGATCGTCGAAGGTCCATTCCTGGATCCGCCGACCAGCCTCGTCGTCTTCATGCCACGGCCCGACTCGGGTACCGAACCGATAGCGTCCTTGCTTCTCCAGTGTTCCGTCGCTGCGGCGGTGGACCCACTCTCCATCGATCTTCCCGAACACGCTGACGTACTCGATCGATGCCGCCGGCTGCGCCCCACGACCGTCCCAGGCCTCCCAGTAGCGGTAGGGCCCGTGAGGCACCATCGGGCCGCGCAGCAAGCAGTCTTCCACGTAGCCTGGCGCTCCCACGATGCCCTTGACAGGAACCGCGCCAATGGGACATGGCGGCTCTACCAGCGGCACGCTCCCGCGACCACACGACACGACGACCACGGCGAGACCAACGCGGATTGAGGTCTTCATGTCCGGTACTCGATCTCCACGTCCCCCGACGGCATGGGGCCGTGCGGCCACACGGGGTCGCCCCGGTCGCCCTCGACCGCACGAGCCCGCAGCTTGAATCGCTTGGCGCTGTACGCCGTCGCGCCGTCCTTGCCGTTTGCCGCGCTCTCGAGGTCCTTCGTCGACAGCGAGACCTGAAAGCCGTGCGAGAACTCGCTGCCCACGAACGCCTCGAGCAACATGACCGAGGGTCGCATCGAGACCACCCAAGGGGTCATCCGGGGTGGGGTGGCGAACCGGTTCCTGGGGGGGAATTAGCTGCGTTGGGGGCGGGACCGTGGGCGCCGGCGCCGTGCGGTCTGAGGACGCGCGTCGCCTCGCCAGGTCATCGGTGGTGTGGATGGTGCGGGGGTGGGTCGTGCGCAGCTCGTCGGACCTAGGTCGCGGGGCGCCACCACTCCGGGGCTTCGGGTCGCGGTTGGGCCGCGGAGCCGGCGTCGCCAGACCGCGCATCGTCGGGCCAGGGGTTCCTCGAAAAACACTGGGGTCCCGGCTGGGCCGGGATGTCACTCGCACGGGTCCGTCAGCTGCGGCCATCGGATGGCGGGCCGGCAGCCGGGACCACCACTATCAATGGCATGGGTCGGGGCTCTCAAATGCGAGTCGCAGCGGCACGTGGGGCGTGGCTTGCGCCTCCCCTCTCGTCGGTCGTGCTCGTCGACTCAGCACCTGATGGGCTACCTCGACGGGTCGTCGATGCCGCAGCGGGGATCACGACTGGAAGGGCTGGTACCGAGCTGCGCGGGCCTCGCCACCCGGCGGAGTGCGCCGCCTGCCGCGAAGCTCCCAGGCCGTGGCACCGTGGCGCCGGGGTGCGCCGCCCTCAGCCATCCGCCACGCAAGCCCGGATGCGCTACGCGAGCACTACGCCGGAACCTGCCCATCGGGGGCGCCCGGACCTGCTGGCAGATGCAGCAACGCGTCAAGCGCCCCGGTCAAGCATGGGAGGTTGGCCTTGCCGGCGTCCTCGCGATGCGCGGGCTCGCGCTGTCCGACCGGTGGACAGCTGCATGGCAGCCCTACGCCGCCAAGCATCGGAAGGCGGTCCGGCTCGTCGCATGATCAGGATCGAATCCGCCTTGCCGCTCGACCATCCCTTTCCATCGATTTGGCAGGCCGCCGGCAAGGGGACTCTCCATCGCCTCGGGGTACCACGAGATCGGGAGCACCACGTCGTGCCCGGCGCTGAGCTGTTGGTCCATCGCGCCGCGATCGATCGGCGCCTGGATGCCGAACTCGCGGAAGAACCGGTCGATCTGCTCGTGAACCAGCTCGTAGCGCCCGAGCTCCAGTTGCGCCGACCCGCCGAGCAGCCCGACGGCGGACTCCGTGAGCTTGCCCATCCCGTTTGCATCCAGCCGGGTCGAGACCACGTCGCCGCCTGCGCCGATCGTCCCAGTCGAGATCGCGAGATGACGCAGCAGTTCATCTCTGGCGATGGTTGCCACGACATCATCGCCGACCTTCGCGGCGTCGGCTCCCGCGCGGACGAGCATGTCGCCATAGAGCATGTGGCTGATCCAGAGCTGGAGCTCCGCCTCGTACTGCTCTGCGTCGTGGGCCTTGGTCGGCGGATACGCGATCATCAGCGATGTCAGGAGATGGTAGAAGTCATGCTCTGCCTGGTTGCAGACGATCGTGTTGATCGCGGCGAGCTGATTCTCCAGCGCGATCGTCGGCCCCGAAACGTTGCCGCCGGTGCTCGAGGCCGGCAGACCATTGGCAAACTGGGCGAGCATTGCGCCGCCGGCGCCCACCGCCGTCGCGAGCAAGGTCGCGCGGGTCGCGGCCTGCATGGCGAAGAACCCTGCCAGGGCCGCCGGGGCGCCGGCCGGCGTGATCGCGAGCAGCCCCGAGAGCGCCCATGTCAGGTTGCCCGCCAGGGACAGCGCAAAGGCTCGGGTGCTCGAGCTATCGCGGGAGTCCAGCTGCGCGAGACTCAGGTGGGTCAACGCGTTGTGGTAGCCCTGCGCTCGAGCGTTCCGGATGATGTTGAGGTTCCGGAGCACGTTGCCGGCTATCCGGTTCGTCGAGGCGTGCTCGCCGTGGCCCGTCTTCTTGATCTCCTCGGAGGTGGCGCTCATCGCCTCGTTCCTCGCCGCTAGCTCGCGGACCTCGTCGACCTCCTCGCCGTCGAGCCGCCGGCGATCGATGGCCTCGAGCTCGGCGTTCGCTCGCTCGAGGTGCGGCCCCACCTCGACGCGGACGCGCGGCGACGCGAGGCTGTGGCGGTGGCACTCGTGGTCGGTCATCAGCACGCCGAGGGCGACGTCGGAGATCCCCGCCGCGCGCCCTTTGACCACCAGCGTCGGCGCGGCGCTCTCGCGCTCCTCGACCTTCAGGATCGAGACCGTGTCCGGGTCGGTGACGGGCTCGGGCTCCCAGTGGAACTTCGTCCCCGTGGGAGCCTCGTCGCGGTTCGTGACGTCGAAGCGGATCGATCGACGCTCACCCTTCTTCAGCGTGACGGTCTGCGTCGCGGGCTTGATCTCCGGATGGAAGCCAGCGTCGCTCGCTTCAGTCCCATTCGCCTTGCGCTGCTGCACGTTGGCGCTGGGCCCCCGCGGGCTCGTCGCGGCCGGGCCCAGCAGGTCCGCCGCGGACTGGCCGGCGACCACGCGGTCGGCGACGGCGTCAGCCTGCTGCTCGTACGCGTCGCCGGCGGCGCCGACCCCGCCGTAGAGCTGGACGCCGGCGCGCTGCTGCACGACGTGGGCGGCCTCGTGGGCGGCGGTGTGCAGGTCGGGCTGCGTCGGCGAAGGCGACGTGGTTGCCGGAGGCGAAGGCGGTGGCGCCCATGTCGGCGCAGGCGTCGGCGGCGGTACCGCCGACGTGGGCCTGGACGCCGGAGAGATCGTGATCGCCGAAGGCCCGCTGGATCGGGTCGGCGTGCGGGAGCGCGGTGGTCGGTGCGGCGACGCCGCGCTCGGCGGCGCTGTGGACGGTCGACGGATCGCGGCCCGGGATCGGCTCGGCCATCAGCTGCACCAGCTTCTCGTTGCACCAGGCCTGGTGGGCGGCCTCGGCTTCGGGCGTGATCACCTCGGGCGACCGTGTCCGGTCACCGGTCCAGGTGTCTGTCGTCGCGCCGGTGTTGCCGTTGCCCTGCATGCGGTCGTGGCTCATCGAGCTGCCTCCGCGGTCCCTGCGGGGGCCGCTCATCGTACGTCGAACTGGGTCGAGGGGGGTCACCCTGGCTATCGACCGCTCGGCGCGGCGGTTGCGTCTCGTGCGCCGAATGTTGAAATCTGCGGGCGACGGGGTGAGCCGGTCGATGCGCCGACGTGCCGGTCGCGTCACGCCGAACCGACGTGCCGGTCGCGTCACGCCGAACCGGCCTGCCGCATCAGGCTGTTGCGTCGCGCCGGCTCCTGGGCGCAGGATCGATCGGATGAAGGGACTTTTCACCGCGATCGCGGTCATGGCTGCGCTGTGCCTCGGGGCCAACCAGGCCCGGGCGCAGCTCGAGCTGAAGAACGACGGCTTCGTCAACGGTCAGGCAGCCGGCTTCCAGGGCGGCTTCGTCGCCACCGAGATCGGCGCGTCGCGGTTCATCGCGCCGTCCGCTGGCCGCACGCTGCAGTCGGTCGTGCTGCTGTTCGGCGGCGCCAGCTCGACCCAGACCATCACGCTCCATGTCTGGGACGACTCGGCGGGCGCGACCACGCCGGGCGCGGAGCTGTTCCAGGGCGACTTCCAGCTCACCGGCTCCAACGACAACCTGTCGTCGCTCGACCTGACCGGGATGAACGTCGTGGTGCCGATGCAGTTCCGCGTCGGGATCGAGTTCCAGCACGCCGGACTGCCGTCGATCGCGCGCGATGACGACGGCAGCATCAGCGCGGGGAGGAACTTCATCCTCGCGCAAGGCATCGGCTGGGTGACATCCCAGACGCTGGGCCTCACCGGCGACTGGATCCTCCGCGCGATCGTCAGCGACGCCGGCGGCTCCCCCGACGCGGGCCCGGGCGGCCCCGACGCGGGCCCGGGCGGCCCCGACGCGGGCCCCGGCTCGCCGGACGCAGGCCCCGGCGCCCCCGACGGGGGCACGACGGGCTGCAACGGCAACAGCGAGTGCCCGGTCGGGCAGTTCTGCGACACGCAGCTGCACACGTGCACGTTCGAGTGCCGGACCAGCGACGACTGTGGCGGCGGCACCTGCAACAGCCTCGGCCAGTGCCTGGCGGCCGAGGGCGACAGCGGCGGCTGCTGCTCGACCGGCGCGACGACGACCGGCGGCATGCTCGGCGCGCTGGGCCTGGCGGGCGCGGTCGGGCTGCTGGTGACGCGGCGTCGGCGCAAGGCCTGATGCGGCGCGCGCTGGCGGCGGTGATCCTGGCGGCGCTGGCGGCGCCGGCCGCGGCGTCGGTCGTGCTGCCGCTGACGCCGGCCGACCTCGAGGCCGGGGCCGAGCGGGTCGCGACCGCGACGGTCACCGCCCTGGCCCCGCGCTGGAGCGCCGACGGCACCCGGGTCGAGACGGTGGTGACGCTGGCCGCCGACGACGGCGCCGCGCTGACGATCGTGCAGCCCGGCGGTGACCTCGGCCGCGTACGCCAGGAGATCCTGGGCATGCCGCGCTACCGCGTCGGCGAGCGCGCGCGCTTCTACCTGCGCCACAACCCGGGCGGCGTCACCTGGCGGGTCTACGGCTGGAGCCAGGGCAAGTGGGACCAGCGCACGATCGCCGGCGTGCCGGTGTTCCTGCCCGGGCCGCGGCCCGATGACGCCGCGTTCGCGCACAACGGCATGATCTGGCCGGCCGCGCGCATGCCGGTGCCGTACCTGATCAACTCGGCCGGCAGCGACGACCTGACGATGCCGGAGGTCACCACCGCGATCCACGCCGCGTTCCAGACCTGGCAGGACGTGCCGTGCTCGACCCTGACGTTCCAGGACGCCGGGCCGACCACGCTGGGCGTCGCGATCGACGGCCAGAACGCGATCCTGTTCATCGAGAGCGGCTGGATCTACGGCGCCGAGGCCGCCGGCGCGACCGCGCTGACGATCCTCGACGGCCAGCAGACCGCCGACGTCGCGATGAACGGCGAGCAGTTCCACTGGGCGATCGGCCCGAGCGGCGCGCTGGCCGCGAGCGGCACGTTCGATCTGCAGGCGGTCTTGACCCACGAGCTCGGGCACTTCAGCGGCCTCGGCCACACCCAGCGCGCCCACGACACGATGTACTACTCGTGGACGCCGTGGGCCGGCCAGCGCGTGCCGTCGGCCGACGACAAGCTCGGCCTGTGCACGATCTACCCGACCGCCGGCGACGAGTGCGCCGCCGCCGGCAGCGGCTGCCCGACCGGCCAGACCTGCACGACCACGGCGGCCGGCCGGCTGTGCGACGGCGCGATCGATCCGATCGGCGCGCCGTGCAACTACGACTACGTCGAGTGCGGCGACTTCTGCCTGTTCACGGTCGCCGACCTGTCCGACGGCTACTGCTCGCGCTTCTGCGACAGCAACGCCGACTGCCCGCTCAGCCACCACTGCGCGCCGGCCTCGGCCGGGTCGATGCCGGTCAACGTGTGCTTCGCTGGCGCCCAGCCGCCGCCGCCGACCGACGCGTCCACCGGCTGCCCCGGCGACGACGCCTGCCCGGCCGGCCAGTACTGCTCGACGATGGCGGCCTGCACCTTCGACTGCCGCACCACCGACGACTGTCCGCGCGACGAGCTGTGCGATCCGCGCGGCCGCTGCGTCGCCGGCCCCGGCGGCGGCGACGGCGGCGGCTGTGGCTGCGGCGCCGGGTCCGGTCCGGCCGGTGCGGGCGCGCTCGCGTTGATCGTGGCCGCGGTCGCGAGCCGCCGACGTCGCCGCCGCTGACCGCCCCGACGCGCACGACCTGCGCTACCCTGCGGCCCTTGTCGACGGAACGTCCTCACGCCCGCGCGCGGGTCGCCGCGCTCGCGCTCGCGCTGGCGCTGGCGGCGTGCGAGACCGCCGACGATCGCCCGGCGTCGTGGGCCTACGTCCACACCGCGGTCCTCGAGCCGGCGTGCGCGACCGCCGGCTGCCACAGCCGCGCGACCGCGCGGGCCGCGGTCGATCTGTCGACCAGCGCCTCGGCCTACGCGGTGCTGGTGGGCCGGGTGTGCGGCGCGCCGGTCCTGCCGGGCGATCCGATCGGCAACTTCGTCCGGCCCGGTCACCCCGAGAGCTCGCGCCTGATGTACCTGCTGCGCGGCGAGCGCACGACGATCATGCCGCCCGACGTGCCGCTGCCCGACGGCGAGATCGCGGTGATCGAGCGCTGGATCCTCGAGGGCGCGACGTGCGACTGACCGCGCGGGCCGTACAGTTCGCGCTGATCGTGCTGACGCTCACCGCGCTGGCCAGCGCCGCGGCCGCGTACCCGCAGCTCCAGCTCTCGACCGGCGCCACCCGCTGCAGCGAGTGCCACGTCGCGCCGAGCGGCGGCGGCCTGCTCACCGACTACGGCCGCGGCGAGGTCGGCGACACGATCAGCCTCGGCGGCGACGGCGCGCTCCTGCACGGCGCCTGGGCGCCCCCGAGCTGGCTGGCGCTCGGCGGCGACGTGCGCCTGGCGCTGGGCGGGAAGCAGCTCGACGGCGAGGCGGCCGAGGTGCTGGCGTTCCCGATGCAGGCCGACCTCTACGCGCGCGCCGCGCTGGGGCCGGTGTCGCTCAACCTGACCGTCGGCGGCAACGGCGCCGCGCGCGGGCGCCCGGCCGGCGCGACGGCGCTCAACTACCTCGCGTCGCGCCAGCACTACCTCGCGTACCAGCCCGACGGCGCCGCGTGGTCGGTGCGGGCCGGCCGGTTCTTCCCGACGCTCGGCGTGCGCACGCAGGATCACACCGCGTACCCGCGCCGCCACCTCGACATGTACCTGCTCGAGGAGCCCTACGCGCTCGAGGGCACGCTGGCGCGCGGCCGCTGGGAGCTGTTCGCGTCGGCGTTCGTCGGCAACCCGATCCCCGCGACCGGCGGCGGCGCCGGCGCGCGCGGCGGCACCGCCTACGCCGAGCGGCTGATCGCCGACGGCGAGGGCGCCCTCGCCGGCCAGGCCCGGGTCACGTTCGGTCCCGCCGATCATCGCTACCTGGTCGGCGCGGTCGCCAAGCGCTGGCTGGCCGGGCCCAAGCTGATGGCGCTGGCCGAGGTCGACCTGCAGCGCCAGACGATCACTGACGGCGGCTTCACGCGCTACCAGCTGGTCGGCTACCTCGGCGTCACGCGCGTGATGCTGCCCGGCTACCTCGTCGGCGTCGCGGTGCAGCGGTTCGCGCCCGACGTCAGTTTCGGCGGCACCACCCGCAACGCGCTCGAGCTGAACCTGCAGGCGTTCCCGTGGGCCCACGTCGAGGCCCACCTGCTGGGCCGGGCCGAGGCCACCGGCGGCGACACCACCCACCCCAACCTGCTGGCGCTGCTCCAGCTCCACTACTACCTGTGAGGACGATGCGCGCCCTGCTCGTCACGCCGCTCGTGGTCACGCTCGCGTGCGCGACCGATCCGGTGCCCAGCCAGCCGAGCTGGCAGGTCGACGTGATGCCGGTGCTGGCCGCGAACTGCGTGCGCTGCCACGGCTACCCGACCAGCGGCTTCGCCACGCCGGGCTTCCGCCTCGACTCCTACGGCGCGACGCTCCTGGCCTCGGGCGATCTGATCCGCGGCGCCGGCGAGAACGCCACGATCCTGGCCCGCCGCACCAAGGCCGCGATCCGCGCGCCCGGCGAGCTGGCGATGCCGCCCGGGCGCACGCTCGGCGACGACGAGATCGCGGTGCTGCGCAACTGGGCCGGCCTCGTCGACGGCTCGCTCAAGGCGCCGCGCGGCCCCGGCCGCCCCGACAACACGCCGCCGACCCTGACCTTCACCGAGGTCGGGCGCGCCGGCGCGGTGATCACGTTCGCGTACGAGCTGCGCGACGCCGATCGCGATCTGGTGGTCGGCAGCGTGCTCGGCCCGGTCGTCAACGCCCAGGGCCAGGCTGGCGTCGGCCCGATCGCCGACCTGCTCAGCGGCCGCGCGGTCGTCACCTGGGACACCGCCGCGATCGCGCCCGGCACGTACCTGCTGACCGCGCGCCTCGACGACGGCGCCGACGTCGACGGCCCCGAGGGCACCGACGACTTCATCGAGATCGGGCTCGGCCAGATCACCGTGACCGCGGGGCTGCGGTGAGGGCGATCGCCGCGGCGCTGGCGCTGACGGTGGCCGCGTGCGCCGAGGACGTGTCGCCGCCGCCGCTGGGCGACTACACCACCTGGTACCGCGTCGACACCTACGGCGACGCGCCGGGCCACGGCGCCAGCTACCGCGTCATCTACGTCAACGACGTCGCCCGGACCTCGGGCCCGATCGAGGCCGACGCGGTGCTGGTCAAGGAGATCCGCGACGACGACGGCGGCCGCCCGGGCGCGCTGCGCTACGTCGCGATCATGCGCAAGCTGCGAGCCGGCCCCGACCCCGCCGACGAGGGCGGCTGGCTGTTCACCAAGGCCGCGACCCCGGGCGGCGCCGAGACTCACAGCGCGGCGTGCTGGAACCGCTGCCACGCCCAGGCCCCGCTGGCCGGGGTCTGGCTCGACTACACCCAGTTCCCGGCGCCGCCGTAGCGCGGAGACGGACCTAGACCAGCACGCCCGGCAGCGGCCGGGTGCCGTCGTCGCCGAAGGTCGTGGTCGGCCGGCCCAGGCCGGTCATCAGCGCGATGAACAGATCGGCCATGGCCGCGCCGGCCGCGCGCCGGTGGGTGCCGGTCGCGATCGTGCCGCCGCCGCCGCCGAGCACCACGACCGGCAGGTTCGAGTGGCGGTGGGCGTCGCCGTCCTCGATCTCCGACGAGCAGAACACGACGCTGTTGTCGAGCGCGGTCGCGCCGTCGCCGTCGTCGATCGCCGCCAGCTTGCCGGCCAGGTAGGCCAGCTCGCCGATCTCCCAGGTGTTGATCTGGGTCAGCTTGTCGAGGTTCGAGGTGTTGCCCATGTGGTGCGACAGCTCGTGGTGCGACTCGGTGATCCCGATCTGCGGGTGGGCGTTGCCCGAGCCGGCGTTGCCGAGCATGAACGTCGCGACCCGGGTCAGATCGCACTCGAACGCGATCGCGATCAGATCGATCATCGCCCGCGAGCGCGCCGCGAACGACAGGCCCGAGGCCGGGCGCTCGCCCGGGCGGCACACGCTGGCCGGCTGCGCGACCCGGCCCTCGAGCTCGCGCACCGAGGTCAGGTACTCGTCGAGCTTGGCCTGATCGGTCTTGCCCAGCGACGCCCGCAAGGACGTGGCCTGGTCGAGCGACGTGTCGAGCACGCTGGTGCGGTAGCGCTGGCGCCGCGCGACCTCGGCGGCCGACGCGTCAGGATCGTAGCCGGCGAACAGGCGATCGAAGACCGCCGCCGGGTTGGTCTGCTTGGGCAGCGGCGTCGTCGGGCCGGCCCAGGCGATCGAGCGCGCGTAGGCGCAGCTGTAGCCGGTGTCGCAGTCGCCGACCGCGGCGCCGCCGTCGGTGCCGAGCTCGAGCGACGGGTACGGCCGGCCCTCGGACAGGACCGGCGCCAGCAGCTGGTCGACCGAGACGCCGTTCAAGATGTCGGCGCCCGCGGTCTTGCGCACGTGGGTCGCCGTCAAGAACGCGCCGGTGCCGGCCGCGTGATCGCCGCCGCCGTCGGACCGCCCCGGCGTGTTGTTGACGCCGGTCAGCACCAGCGTGTGCGCGCGGTACGGCTCGAGCGGCGCCAGGATCGGCGACGACCAGGCCGGGCCCTCGGCCGCCGGCGTCCAGTTGCTCATGACGATGCCGCACGGCAGGTAGAACGCGAGGAAGCGCTTGCGCTGGGCCGCGGCGGCGCCGCGCGCGGTGCGCGGCCCCAGCGACGCGAGCCACGGCAGGGCGATCAACGCCCCGGCCCCACCCAGGAATCGACGACGGCTGACGCTCATGGCTCACCTCGGCGCGACACGAACGATGGCGACGTGACCAGATCGATGATGAGGTCGCCGAGGATGTACCCGTGATCGATGAAGCGCTGGGTCAGCGCGTCGATCTGCTCGGTGGCCTCGATCCGGAACGGCGACCGGCCGGTGTACGTGTAGAGCTTCTCGACCATGCACCGGTAGACCGCCGGGTTGGCGGCCAGCAACTGCGCCAGCTCGCGGCCGTCGGTGAAGGCCTCGCCGTCGGCGAGCGCGCCCGACGCGTCGATCGGGTAGCCCGCGTCCATCGTGCGGTAGCGGCCGATCGCGTCGAAGTTGTCGAGGCCGAAACCGAGCGGGTCCATGACCCGGTGGCAGCTCGCGCAGATCGGGTTGCTGACGTGGGCCTCGAGCCGGTCACGGATCGAGCCGGTCGCGGTCATGCCGTCGGGCAGGCCCTCGACCCCGGGCGGCGGCGGGCGCGGCGGCGTGCACAGCAGGTTGTCGAGGATCCACTTGCCGCGCAGCACCGGCGACGTGCGCTTGGGCCGCGAGGTCACCCGCAGGAAGCTGCCCTGCATCAGGAACCCGCGCCGCGGCGAGTCGGCCAGGGACACCCGGACCAGCTCGTCGGAGCCGACCGGCGGCAGGCCGTAGTGCTCGGCGAGGCGGTCGTTGACGAACGTGAAGTCCCCGACCAGGAACTGATCCATCGGGATGTCCTCGGTCAGGAACGCCTGGAAGTAGCGGCGGGTCTCGGCCCGCATCGCGTCCTCGAGCGCCTGGTCGTACTCGGGGAACAGCTGGTAGTCGGGGTCCTGGTCGCCGAGCGCGCGGATGAACAGCCACTGGCCGGCGAAGTTGTCGGTGAGCGCGACCGCCTTGGGATCGGCCAGCATGCGCCGGGCCTGCCGCACCAGCTCGGCGCGATCGTCGAGCGTGCCCGCGGCCGCGGCCGCGAACAGCTCGTCGTCGGGCATGCTGCTCCACAGGAAGTAGGACAGCCGGGTCGCCAGCTCCCAGCCGGTCAGCGGGTGCGGCACCAGCGAGCCCGGCTCCGGATCGACCTCGACCCGGAACAAGAAGTGCGGCGACACCAGGGTCTGCTGCAGCGCCAGGCGCAGCCCGGCCTCGGGCGTGTCGCCGTCGGCGATCGCCACGTCGACCAGCGCCAGCAGCTGCGCGACCTCGGCCGGCGTCGGCGGCCGCCGCCACGCCCGCTGCACGAAGCCGGTGACGATCGACGCCTGGCACGCGCGGTCGGCCAGCGCCGGGCAGATCAGCACGCGGGCGCGGCGGCCGCCGTCGATGACCGGGCCGTCGAGGGGCCCCTCGACGGTGACGCCGTCGATCCACAGGTTGCGATCACCCAGCGTCGCGTCGTAGTAGTCGTTGACGAAGCCGACCGTCACCAGCGCGTTGCCGGCCGGCAGCGGCACGGTGATCGCGTAGTCGCCGGGGCTGGCCGCGACCGCGGTGACGTCGATGATCGCCGGCGGCTGGTTGGGCACCTCGATCGACAGCCGCGCCGGCTCGGGGCCGGCCTGCTGGCCGTAGGCGCGCACGGTGACGCGGTAGGTCGCGGCGATCGGCGTCGCGACGGTGATCGACGCGGTGCCGCTGGAGAAGAACAGCCAGCCGGTGCCGGACATGTTGCCGACCGAGGCGTCGCCCATGATCTCGAACGACTGCGTGGTCGACGCGGTCGGCGTCGCGAGCGTGTCGGCGATCAGCGCCTCGGCCGCGGCCTCGTACAGCTCCAGCGACAGCGGCGACAGCCGCAGCACGTCGGCGACGTTGTCGAAGCCGTAGCCGCGATCGTCGGCCGGGAAGTCGACCGCGGGCGTGAGCGTCGTGCCCAGCAGATCGCGGACGGTGTTGTTGTACTCGACGTTGTTGAGGCGGTGCAGGGTCACCCGCCCCGGATCGCCGCCGTCGCCGTCGCCCGCGCACGCGCCGACGACGAGCAGCGCGGCGACGCGCACGAGGATTGGCCAGCGCATCGCGCGAGGGTATCGCACCGCGCGCGCCCGCGGGCGCCGAAACACCGTCGACGTGGTCGAACCGCGATCAGCGGTTGCGCCCGATGTGAGCTAGCTCGCCAGTCCGGAACCGCCGCCAGGTGATCGCCTGGGCCGTGCCCAGGACCGCGGCGGCGCCGCCGAGCAGCGCCGCGCCCGGCAGCGCGCCCCCGACGCCGCACGCGACCGCGACCACCGCGATCGCCGCGAGCCGCTCGGGCGCCATCCGCTTGACCGCCCGGAGCTGGATGTGGAGGTAGGCGCCGATCAGCAGCGCCACCGACGACGCCAGCAGCCAGCGATCGGCCACGCCCAGCGGGTCGTGCGGGTGCTTGACGTGCTTGGCGACGACGGCGTAGGCGATCAGCGCGGCCACGATCGGGTAGTGGCCGAGCGTCATCAGGTCCCGCGCCAGCACGCCCCGGCGCGCGCCCTGCGCCGTCAGCAACACGTGCTCGACCACCTCGGGGATGAACGCGAAGTACGTCCACCAGATCACGCACGCGCCGGCGACCGCGACCCCGACGCCCAGCAGCGTCGTGCCGTCGAGGCCGAGGTCGGTCGCGGTGGCGCCGACCGCCACCAGCACCTCGCCCAGCGCGATGATCACGAACAGCGCGTGGCGCTCGGCGAAGTGGCCGGGGTTGAGCGTCCACGCGCCCGAGGCCCCGCGCAGCGCGGCGACCAGGTAGGCCAGCCCCCCGCCGGCCCACGCGATCGGGCGGGCGTCGCCGTCGAGGAAGCCGCCGATCAGCACCAGCGCCGGCGCGATCGACGCCACCGAGGCGTAGGCCAGGAACGCCCGGCGGGTGTCCGGCGCCTTGACCGCGTCGGCGCCCTGCATCGCCAGCACCAGCCACTGCACGACGAGGTAGCTGACGCCGAACCAGCGGCCGCCGGCGCCGAACGCGGTCGGCAGCGCGATCGCCATGACCAGCGCGGCCGGGATCGTCGCGAGCACCAGCAGGCGCGTCGCCGCGCGCTCCTGCAGATCGACCGCGGCGCCGGCCCACGTGTACTGCGACCACAGCCACCACACCAGCAGCGCCAGCAGCGCCGCGCGGCCGGCCCCGGCGATCGTCAGATCGTGGGCGAGCAGCCCGGTGATCTGGGTGACCGAGAACACGAACACCAGGTCGAGGAACAGCTCGAGGTTGGTGGCGTGGCGCTCTTCGTCGACCGGGTCCAGCGCGGCGGGCGAGGGCTCGTGCATCGCGCCCACGTTAGCGCAGAGCGCTTCGCCTTTTCGGTCGAGCGCAGGTCGACGCGCGATCGGGGCTCGCCCCTCGGGGTCCATCGGGCGAGACCGCGGACCATGGCGCGCCCCAGCACCCGCCTGAGCGCGGCGACAGGCCCCCCGGAAACAGGGCGCGCGCGGCGCTACCCGATCCCGACCGCGAGCAGGCGATCGACGACGAGCCGGGCGCGGCTGACCTCGCCGCGCAGGGTGATGCACGGCACCTGGTGCGCGCTGAACATCTGCTCGAGCCAGCCAGCGGCGACGCCCTGGGCCAGCAGGCTGTCGTCGATCACCGCCGCGTCGGGGAGCGAGCCGCGCTCGGCCGCGCGCAACAGCGAGCCCGGGTCCGAGCACGCCGCCACCGCGTAGCCGGCGTCGGCCAGCACCCGGGTGATGGCCTCGAGCCGCGGCAAGGACGCGCCGACCACCACCGTCCGGGTCGTGCGCCGCTCGACCCGCGCCAGGAACCGGGTCCAGCGCACGCGATCGCCCTCGGACATCTCGGTGATCAGCAGGCCCGCGCCCGGGGCCAGGCCGCGGGCCTCGGCGGCGCCGGTCGTGACCACGCGGGTGACCTTCGCCACCAGGTCGATCGGCGGATCGCCCACGTCGACCGGCACGGTCACGCCGAGCGTGGCGTCGATGGGCAGGCTCGGCGCCGCCACGAACAGCCCGCCGGCCGAGACGTCGAGCGCGTCGACGTGGCTGGGGTGGGCGCCGCGCAGCGCCACCGCCCAGCGCACCGGGAACCGCATGCTCGCCCGCGGCGGCGGCGGCTTGATCACCACGCCCCGGGCGCGCGCGTCCTGCAACAGCTCGAGCAGGCGGGTCCGCGCCGCGCACGGCTCGGGCGCGAACCGGACGGCGAAGCCCGACGACCCGGTCGCCGAGGCGTCGCGCGCCGAGGTCACGTGGTAGACGGTGCCGCGCACCAGCGCCGAGCGCTCGTCGAGATCGAGCGCGACGTAGACCTCGTCGCTCAGGCGCGGCGGCGCGCCGGTGACCAGGTACGCGCCCTTGGCCGACAGCGCGCGCAGCCGCGCCGGGGACCACTGCCCGCCGCGCAGGAACCGGACCGCGACGGTGTTGGTGCGGTCGGCCTCGCTCGCCGGCCGCGGCGGCGCCGGCAGCGCGTCGGGCGCGCGCAGGTTGACGGTCGGCGCCCGGGCGCGCTCGTGGCTGCGCGCCACTGGCAGCGCCTTGCGGACGTCGGCCAGCGACGGCATCGCCGGCACCTCGACCTCGTGGCCGGGCTCGCGGATCGCGCCGAGCCCGAGCGCCGTCGCCCGGGTCGGATCGCCGCGCCCCACCGGCGGCGTCGGCGGCAGCGGCGGGGGTGGCGTGCCCCGCGCGACCTCGCCCGCGGGCGGCGGCGCGAGCGTCGCTTCGGTGACCGCCGCCGCGGGGCCGGTGCCGCGCGCGCCCGCTTTCGGGGTCTGACTCCGCCACCGCAGCGCGGTCATCGCCGCGGCGATCCCGGCGCAGCCCGTCGCGACCTGCTCGTAGCTCGCCAGGTAGCTCCCGTAGAACGCCCGCCGATCGCCCTCGCTCATGCGCGCCGGGTCGATCACCGCGACGCCGCTGGCCACGACCCGGCCGATCCACCGCCCGCGATCGCTGCCGCTGCGCAGCCCGACGCCGACCAGCGCGACGTCGCTCGCGGCCCGGAAGTACAGGTCGACCTCGGCGACCGCGGGATCGTCGAAGCGCTCCCACGCCCGGGTCAACGCCTGCCCGCGTGCGCTGTCGACGACAAGGAAGATCGCGCGGGCTGACTCCATCTTGCTGCGCTTATGAGCAGCTCCCATACCGACCCTCTCAAGCGTAAGCCCACGTGCGCACTGGCTCCTGAGTGTGCATGATCGTTCGCCCCGCGACGCCACCCCATCGGGAGGATCGCGGCATCGGCACCACAGCGGGCGTGGTATTCCCACCACGCCTGCAAGGAACCAGGATTCTTGATGTTCGGGAGCGACGACCTGTCCCCACATGCCCGAACGCGAACTTGCCTCCCCCGTCCGGCGGCATAGAGTAGGCGCAATGAGCGGCAAGTCCCCTGTGCGTACGCTGCCCCTGCTCCCGCTGCGCGACATCATCGTGTTCCCGCACATGGTGGTCCCGCTGTTCGTGGGCCGCGAGAAGTCGGTCAGCGCGCTCGAAGAGGCGATGGCCGGCGACAAGGAGCTGGTGCTGGCGGCCCAGAAGAAGGCCAAGACCAACGACCCGCGCGAGGAGGACATCTTCGCGGTCGGCACGATCGGCCACATCATCCAGCTGCTGCGGTTGCCGGACGGCACGGTCAAGGTGCTGGTCGAGGGCAAGACCCGGTGCGAGATCACCCGGTTCGACGCGTCGGTCCCGCACTTCTCGGTCGAGGTGGAGCCGATGCCCGACCCCGACGAGCGATCGGTCGAGCTGGCGGCGCTGGTGCGCTCGGTGCAGGGCGTGTTCGAGACCTACGTGAAGCTCAACAAGCGCATCCCGCCCGAGATGCTGATGAGCGTGCAGACGATCGAGGAGCCCGGCCGGCTGGCCGACACGATCGTCGCCCACGTCAACCTGAAGCTCAAGGACAAGCAGGAGCTCCTCGAGACGAACTCTCCGACCCGGCGCCTCGAGCGCCTCTACGAGCTCATGCAGGCCGAGATCGAGATCCTCCAGGTGGAGAAGAAGATCCGGACCCGCGTGAAGAAGCAGATGGAGAAGTCGCAGAAGGAGTACTACCTGAACGAGCAGATGCAGGCCATCCAGAAGGAGCTGGGTGACCGCGACGAGTTCAAGAACGAGATCGCCGAGCTCGAGGCCAAGATCAAGGCCAAGCGGATGTCCAAGGAGGCCAAGGACCGCTGCGGCAAGGAGCTCAAGAAGCTCAAGATGATGTCGCCGATGTCGGCCGAGGCCACGGTCGTGCGCAACTACCTCGACTGGATCCTGGCCCTGCCGTGGGAGGAGAAGTCCGAGGATCGCCACGACATCACCGAGGCCGAGCGCATCCTCGACGCCGAGCACTACGGCCTGCACAAGGTCAAGGAGCGCATCCTCGAGTACCTGGCGGTCCAGGCCCTGGTCGATCGCCTGAAGGGTCCGATCCTGTGCCTGGTCGGCCCGCCCGGCGTCGGCAAGACCTCGCTGGCCCGCTCGATCGCCCACGCCACCGGCCGCAAGTTCGTGCGGCAGTCGCTGGGCGGCGTCCGCGACGAGGCCGAGATCCGCGGCCACCGGCGCACGTACATCGGCGCGCTGCCCGGCAAGATCGCCCAGTCGCTCAAGAAGGTCGGCACCAACAACCCGGTGTTCCTGCTCGACGAGATCGACAAGATGGCGATGGACTTCCGCGGCGACCCGGCCGCGGCGCTGCTCGAGGTGCTCGACCCCGAGCAGAACGCGACGTTCAACGACCACTACCTCGACCTCGACTACGACCTGTCGGACGTCATGTTCATCACGACGGCCAACAACCAGCACGCGATCCCGCTGCCGCTGCAGGACCGCCTCGAGATCATCGAGCTGCCCGGCTACACCGAGTGGGAGAAGATCGCGATCGCGCGCCAGTACCTGATCCCGAAGCAGGCCGAGGCCAACGGCGTCAAGGACCTGGTGGTGACCTGGACCGGCGAGGCCCTGACCCGGATCGTCCACCGCTACACCCGCGAGTCCGGCGTGCGCTCGTTCGAGCGCGAGATCGCGACGGTGTGCCGCAAGATCGCCAAGGCCTGGCTGGCGGCCGGCAAGCCCGCGGGCGCCAGCTACGAGGTGTCGCCCGACTCGCTCGGCGGGTACCTCGGGGTCGAGAAGTACCGCGAGACCCAGCGCGAGGGCGCCGACGAGATCGGCCTGGCCAACGGCCTGGCGGTGACGATGGTCGGCGGCGACCTGCTGCCGGCCGAGGTCACGGTGGTGCCGGGCAAGGGCAAGGTGACGCTGACCGGCAAGCTCGGCGACGTGATGCAGGAGAGCGCCCAGGCGGCGATCACCTACCTGCGCAGCCGCGCCGATACGCTGGGGTTGCCCCGCGACTTCCAGAACAAGGTCGACATCCACGTCCACTTCCCCGAGGGCGCGATCCCCAAGGACGGCCCGAGCGCCGGCATCACGATGGCGACCGCGATGGCGTCGGCGCTGATGCGGGTGCCGGTGCGCCAGCACATCGCGATGACCGGCGAGGTCACGCTGCGCGGCCGGGTGCTGCCGATCGGCGGGCTCAAGGAGAAGATCCTCGCGGCCCACCGCGCCGGCATCACGACGGTGCTGTTCCCCGAGGACAACGTCAAGGACCTGAAGGACATCCCCGAGGCGGTCCTGGCCGAGCTGACGGTCATGCCGGTCAAGCACATGGACGAGGTGCTGCGGATCGCGCTCGCGGTCGCCAACCCCGAGGAGTTCCTGCGCGAGCCCTCGGGCGTCGTCGACTGGCGCGTGGTCGAGGCCCTGCCGCCGGCCGATCCCCAGGCGGCGCACTGAGCTTCAGAGGGTTCGTCGCCGAACCCTCCCCCGTCGGGGGCAAGCCCCGACAGGGCCCCCACCCAAGACGCGAGACTCCCGGCGCGCGGCTCGGTGCTCGACCGAGAAACTTACAAGCACTGAGCTTCAGAGGGTTCGTCGCCGAACCCAGGCAGGTGCAGGGGGTGCGCGGAGGTCCGAGGTCGCGCCCGGACCACGGCGGTAGCTCGGGTCGAGCTCCGGTGAGCCGCCCCTCGGCGACGCGAGACTCCCGGCGCGTGGACCGGTACGCGACCGAAGCGTGACAGCGCTGCCGCGGCGGCCGGCGCGCCCTGGCGCGGCCGGCTCAGGCGATGATCAGCGACAGCAGGAAGGCGACGTAGCCGAGCACGAGCACGGTCGCGGCCAGCCGCCCGAACTTCGGGCGCAGCGCCATCACCGCGACCGCGAACAGCGTGAGCGCGCCGAGGACGATCAGGTCGCCGGCGACCGTGCCCAGCGGCGCGCCGATCGGGCCGACCAGCCCGGCGGCGCCGCCGATCAGCAGCACGTTGAAGATGTTCGAGCCCAGGACGTTGCCGATCGCGATGTCCGAGTGGCCGCGCGAGGCGGCGACCAGCGACGTCGCCAGCTCGGGCAGCGAGGTGCCGACCGCGACGATCGTCAGGCCGATCAGGCGATCGCTCATGCCGGCGTCCCGGGCCAGGCCGGTCGCGCCGCGCACGAGCAGATCGCCGCCGACGATCAACAGGCCCAGGCCGACCAGGGCCCGCAGCGCCATGCGCTTGCGCGAGGTCCGGTGCGGGAGCCCGCCGGCCGACTCGGCCGCGTCGGTCAACGCGCTGGCGTCGATCACCGAGCCGATGTTCGCCGACCGGATCATCCACAGCGAGTAGCCGACCGCCAGCGCGACCAGCGCGCCGGCCTCCCACCGCGCGATCTCGCCGTCGAGCAGCACGATCGGCAAGAGCGCGGTGGCGCCGACCAGCACCGGCAGCTCGCGCCGGGCCAGCGTGCGATCGATCATCGGCGGCAGGATCAGCGCGGTCATGCCGAGGATCAGGCCGAGGTTGGCGATGTTCGAGCCGATCACGTTGCCGAGCGCGATCGCGCCCTGGCCGGTGGCGGCCGCGCGCACCCCGACGACCAGCTCGGGCGCGGACGTGCCGTAGGCGACGACGGTCAGGCCGACCAGCAGCGCCGACAGCCCGTACGACCGCGCCAGGCCCGCGGCGCCAGCCACCAGCCACTCGGCGCCGAAGTACAGCAGGGCCAGGCCCGCCAGGAGGAACACCACATCCATGGGCGTCATCAATTACCACTGGCCCCGACCCCCGCTCGCGCGATCGGACGACGACCGACCGATTTTTCGAGGCCGCCGGCGATCGGCCGGGCCCCGACGGTCGACCGCCCCTCGACGCCGCGGGCCGTGATCGGCGCGACCGGACGACGACCGACCGATCATGCGACGCCGCCGGCGATCGGCCGGGCCCCGACGGTCGCGGCGGCGATCCGCGGGTCCAGGGGGTAGGATGTCGGCCATGAACGCCCGCCTCGCCTCTCGCCTCGTGGTCGCGCTGGTGCTCTCGCTCGCGGTGGGGACCGCGGCCGCGAGCGAGCCGACCGAGCGCCGCCTGTACCCCGACACCGTCGACGCCAGCTCGTTCCTGTGGGGCGACTGGAACCGGTTCATCGAGAACTACCACCCCAACTACGTCGGCGACGACGACCCCAAGACCGCGTGGGTCGAGGGCAGCCCCGGCAGCGGCGCCGGCCAGTGGCTGCGCCTGCAGGTGACGCCGCTCGAGGGCACGACCCGGGTGCGCCTGAAGGTCAGGAACGGCTACCAGAAGTCCAAGGCGCTGTTCGCGGCCAACGCCCGGGCCAAGGACGTGGTCGTGCGGCTGCTGCCCTCGAAGGTCGAGACCAAGGCCACGCTGACCGACGTCGACGGCTGGCAGGAGCTGACGGTCGCGCAGCCCAGCGGGCCGATGCGCGCGATCGAGCTGAAGATCGGGTCGGTCTACGAGGGCACGAAGTACCAGGACCTGTGCGTGAGCGACGTCCAGGTGTTCGCGACCGCGACCACGCCCGACAACCCGACGTTCGAGAAGAGCAAGAAGAAGGCGCTGCTGGCGTGGCGCGCCGCGCGCCTGGCCGCGGCCAAGGCCTACGGCGGCGGCAAGGTCGCGCTGCCGCTGCACCCGAGCTACCAGATCACGACCACCGATCGCGCCAACGTGTGCAGCGACTGCGATCTCGCCGACATGATCGCCGCGGCGGCCGCCGACCCCGACTTCAAGGACTGGCAGGCCGCGCTGGCGCTCGGCAAGACCGTCGTCGCTGAGCTCGACACGCTGCCCCAGGCCCAGCTCGCGCCCCGGTCCAAGACCAAGCTGCCGCTGGCCGACGGCTTCGAGCGGCCCGAGCTCGATCAGCTCGCCGGCAGCGAGGGCCCCTGGTACAGCGACCGCGTGCTGCGGCTGCCGGTCGTGACCGCCGCGGCGATCATGAACGCTGGCGATCTGCGCGTGCTCGACGTCAAGCGCACGCGCACGCCCCAGCAGTTCGCCGAGGCCAACGACCGCAGGTGCAAGAAGGACGCGGTCTGGGTCAAGCGCCTGCCGGCGGCCCAGGCCGACGCGCCGGCCCAGGTGCGGGCGCTGGTCGTCGGCACGTGCGGCATGGTCGAGGCCCGCGACGGCTACTACCCGACCGCCGCGCTGCAGCTGGTGATCTACGACGCCGACGGCCGCGCGGTGGTGGTCGTGAGCGGCGGGGCGATCGACGCCTACCGCTGGGCGACCGAGGACGGGCGGCCGATGATCAGCGGCGGCCACGCGCTCCTGGGCCAGGGCAGCGAGCTCGACGCGGTCAAGATCGCGCCGTGATCCGACGCGGTGCGCTGCTCGCGCTCGGCGCGCTCGCGGCGTGCGGGCCGCCGGCGCCGACCGTCGTCAGCGGTGAGCCGCCGCCGCCGGCGTGGCGCGTGCGCGGGCCGGGCGGCCTGCGCGGGATCGAGCTCGGCACCGCCGATCCGGACCTGGTCGACGCCGAGCGCTGCGGCGCGTGCCACGCCGAGATCGCCGCCGAGTGGCGCGGCAGCCGCCACGGCCTGGCCTGGACCAACGGGCTGTTCCAGCGCGAGTACCAGGAGGCGCCCAAGCCGTGGTGCGTGAACTGCCACGCGCCGACGCCGCCGCAGCAGGCCGAGCTCGCGGCCGGCGGCCACCGGCTCGCCGATCAGGGCGTGAGCTGCGCGACCTGCCACGTGCGCGGCGGGCGGCTGGTCGCCGCGCGCCGGGCCGCGGCCTCGCCCCACGCCACCGTCGTCGATCCCACCTTCGGCTCGCCGGCGTTCTGCGCCGACTGCCACGACTTCACGTTCCCGGTGCTGGCGCCCGACGGGGTCGCGCTGGCGTTGACGCCGCACCCGATGCAGTCGACGGTGACGTCGTTCGCGGCCGGTCCGTACGCGGCCGAGCCCGACGGCTGCTTGACCTGCCACGGCTCACGCCACGGCCACGCGTTCCCCGGCGGCCACGCGCCCGACATGCTGGCCGGCGCCTACGACGTGGCGTGGTGTCGTCGCGGCGCCGCGCTCGAGGTCGAGCTGACCAACGCGGCCGCCGGCCACCGCGTGCCGACCGGCGACATCCACCGCCACCTGCTCTTGCGGGTGTGGCGGTCGTCGGCGCCGGCCGGCGTGTTCGAGGCGTTCTTCGGCCGACGGTTCGAGCTGGCCGCCGACGGCGGCAAGCGCACGGTCTGGGACTCGGGCCTCGACCCGCGCGAGACCCGGCGCTTCACCGTCGACCTGGCCGCGCTCGCCGACGGCGACGCCGACGCCGAGCCCGACGAGCCGCTCAACCTCGAGCTGGTCTACGTGTTCATCGCCGACGAGTTCCCGCGCCGCGACCGCGTCCCGACCGAGCCCGGGACCGCCACGATCGTGCGCTGGCGGACGCCGCCGGCCGCGATCGACGCGTGCCGCTGAACCTCGGCTCGCGCGTCACGGGGCAAGCGCCGAGCGGGCCCACGCCCGCGACGCGAGCCTCCCGGCGCGCCGACCAAGCCTCGACCGAGCACGCACGGGCGCCGCGCCGACGGCCGCCGCGCGTCGCGCGTCACCAGCTCCCGGTCACCGGCGCCAGCACGCCGCGCAGGGTCACCAGCAGCGTGTCGACCATCAGGTCGCGCAGGGCGACGCGCTCGGCCTGGCCGCGGATCAGCCACTCGAGGCTGGCGGCCTCGACGAAGCCGAGCCAGCCGCGCACCGCGATCCGGACCATCGGCACCTCGCTGGCGGCGATCGCCGCGAGCGGCGTGTTCTCGGTGTCCGACAGCAGCCGCTCGACGTAGCGGGTGCGGGTGCCCTCGATCACGCCCGCGACCTCGGGGTCCGATCCGATGCCGCCGCGCAGGAGCGCCGCGAACGGCCGCGCGTGCGCGACCACGAAGTCGAGGTAGGCGTCGAGGCCGGCGCGGATGCGCTCGAGCGGCGGCAGCTTCGGATCGGCGGCGGCGACGGTGCGCGCGAGCAGGTCGTCGGCGGTGGCCTGCAGCCCGGCGACGTACAGATCGCGCTTGGTCGGGTAGTAGTGGTAGAGGAGGCCCTTCGAGATCCCGGCGGCGCGCGCGATGTCGTCGATCGACACCTCGTCGTAGGTCCGCTCGGCGAACGCCCTCTGGCCGAGCTCGAGCAGCTGGGCCCGGCGGGCGTCGTTGTCGAGGCGGATGCGCCGGCGCGGCCGCCGCGCGACCGCGCGCTCGGCCTTGGCGACCACCCGCTCGACCTTGGCGGCCGCCCGCGCGACGCGCCGCCCGGGAGTGCGAACCAATGCCACGCCCATGGGTACCGCGGCCCGCGCCGTCCACGCAACAGGCCGACCCGAGGCCCGCGGGCCGGCGATCACCTATTGACTAACGGTCAATAGCGATCCATCCTGGGCGAGCAAGATGACGAACCCCTCGATCGCCGCCTCCTTGCCCACCGCCCCGCCCGCGCCCGCCGGCGGGGTCCCCGTCGAGCCGCGCGCCGCCCGACCGCCGATCACACCGCGCCCCGGGCCGCGCGACTTCGGCGCGGTGCCCAAGCACTGGTTCGCGGGCCTGGCGGTGCCGACCCAGGTCTCCAACGGGGTGAACCTGCTGTTCCCCGCCGGCGAGCGCTTCTTCGTGCGCTCGGTCTACTACTACCTCGATCGCATCGACGACCCCGCGCTCAAGGCGGCGATCAAGGGCTTCGGCGGCCAGGAGGGGCGCCACGCCCGCTCGCACGAGGACTTCTTCGCGACGATGCGCGGCCACGGCTACGAGATCGATCGCTTCCTCAAGGTCTACGAGTGGCTGTCGTTCACGCTGCTCGAGCGCCTGGCGCCGCCGGCGCTGCGCCTGGCCGCGACCGCCGCGGCCGAGCACTACACCGCGATCATGGCGGCCGGCGCCGCCGCCGACGTGCCGCTCGAGCTGGCCCACCCGGCGATGCGTCAGCTCCTGTACTGGCACGCGGCCGAGGAGCTCGAGCACAAGTCGGTCGCGTTCGACGTGCTGCAGCGCGTGAACTCCTCGTACGCGCTCCGGCTCGCGGGCCTCGCGATGTCGACCGCGATGCTGGTCTCGATGTGGTGGAGCGCGACCCTGTACCTGCTGTGGCAGGACGGCGTCACGCCGTGGCAGGCGGCGCGCAACCTGCGCGAGCTCCGCCGGCAGCGCCCGACCGAGCCGATCGCGCGGCGGGTGTTCGCGCGCGGCATCCGGGCGTACCTGCGCCGGGACTTCCACCCCGATCAGGACGACAACTACCACCTGGCCGCGCAGCTGCTCGCCAAGGCCGAGGCCGCCGGCGCCGAGCTGGCGGCCGCCGCCACCCCGGTGCCCGCATGAACCTCGACAACGCCCTCTGTGTCGTCACCGGCGCCGGCAGCGGCATCGGCCGCGCCACCGCCGCCGCCCTCGCCGCCCGCGGCGCGCGCCTGGTGATCTCGGACATCGATCAGGCCCGCCTCGACGACGTCGCCCGCGAGCTCGGCGCCGCCGTGGTCCTGGCGCGGGTCGTCGACGTCGGCGATCGCGCCCAGGTCGCCGCGCTGGCCGAGGCCTGCCACGCGATCCAGCCCGGCGTCGACGTGCTCGTCAACAACGCCGGCGTCGGCCAGGCCGGCGGCGTGCTCGACACCTCGCTCGACGACTGGGACTTCACGCTGCGCGTGAACCTGATGGGCACGGTCTACGGCTGCCACTACTTCGTGCCGGCCATGGTCGCGCGCGGCCGCGGCCACGTCGTGAACGTGTCGTCGATGCTCGGCTTCATGCCGTCGCCGTGGGTGATCGCGTACCAGGCGTCGAAGTTCGCGGTGCTGGGCCTGACCCTGTCGATGCGCAGCGAGCTGGCCGGCTCGGGCGTGCGCGCGACCGCGATCTGCCCCGGCATGATCAACACCGCGATCGTCGACGACACCCGCTTCAGCGCGCGCAACCAGGGCCTGCGCGGGCCGGTCGCGCAGTCGTTCAGCGATCGCGGCTGGCCGCCGTCGCGCGTCGCCGACGCGATCGTCGGCGTGCTCGGCACCGACACCGCGGTGCGCCCGGTCGGGCCCGAGGCCTGGTTCGCCTGGGGCCTGACCCGCCTGGCGCCGCGGCTCATCAGCGATCGCCTGACCCGCCTGATGACCCGCCGCCTCGAGAAGCACCGCACGCCCGCGCCGCCCGCCGGCTGATCACGCCTTGGCGGCGCGCCCGCGGCCGCTGATCACCAGGACCACCGCGGCGACCACCAGCGGCGCGGCGATCAGCGTCGGGCGGGCCAGCGCCTCGCCGCCGAACAGCACGCCGAGCAGCACCGCCAGCACCGGGTTGACGAACGCGTAGCTGCTGGCGAGCGCCGGGCGGGCGTTGCGCAGGAGCCAGCTGTAGGCGGTGAAGCCGACCAGCGAGCCCAGCACCAGCAGGTACAGCAGCGCCGCCAGCGACCGCGCGCTCGGGTGCGCCGGCACGCTCTCGCCGCGGATCGCGGCGGCGACGAACAGCGCCAGCCCGCCGGCCAGCATCTGGGTGCCGGGCCCGCCCAGGCCCGGCGCGGTCGGCAGGCGCCGCGCCAGCACCGAGCCCAGGGCCCAGGCCAGCGGCGAGCCGACCAGGATCAGCGCCGCGCGCGGCGTCGCCGACAGCTCGGCGCCGCCCACCAGCACGCCGACGCCGGCCACGCCCACCGCGATCCCCAGCCACTCGCGCCCGCTCGGGCGCTCGCCCGACGCGGCCGTGAACAGCGCCATCCACAGCGGCATCGTCGCGCACACCAGCGCGGCCACGCCCGACGACACCTCGGTCTCGGCGATCGCCACCAGGCCGTTGCCGCCGACGAACATCAGCGCGCCGACCGGGATCGCCGCCAGCCAGTGGCGCGCGCGCGGCCGCGGCGTGCCGGACGCCAGCGCGACCACCAGCAGGATCGCGCCGGCGACCGTGAACCGCGCCGCGCCCATGCCCAGCGGCGGCATCGACTCGACGACGACCCGCATGGCCAGGTAGGTCGAGCCCCAGATCACGTAGACCGCGGCCAGCGCCGCGAGCAGCGTCGACGCCGCGCGGGCCGGGGCCACCTCGGGAGCGATCGACGGTGCGCGCATGTGGTCGCCAGCTTGGCAGCGGTCGCGCGGGTCGCCAAGGACAGAACCGATCGCGCCCACCAGCACAGATCGGCGCCCATGAACTTCGCGCCAGTACAACCGTGGCGCCAGGTGTAGCGACGGGTGAGATGGCGTCTGTGCTGGTCGCCTGGGGAGTCGATCAGTACAATACCGACATGCACGGCGACTACCTGTACGAGCAGCTCGCGGCCGAGCTCGGCGACGCGATCGAGCGCGGGTCGCTGCGCCCGGGCGAGCGGCTGCCGTCGGTCCGGCGCCTGGCCGAGGACCGGGCGCTGTCGGTCGCGACCGTGGTCCAAGCCTACACCGTGCTCGAGGGCACCGGCCTGATCGAGGCCCGGCCCAAGTCGGGGTACTTCGTCCGGCGGCGCACCGACGACGGCGCCGCGCCGCGGCCGCCGCGCAAGTCCGTGACCCCGACCCGCCCGGCGGTGTCCGACGGCATCGCCCGGCTGATCGCGGCGCTGCGCGACCCGAGCGTCGTCCCGCTGGCCGCCGCCTACCTGGATCCGTCGACGCTCAAGGTCGCCGCGCTCAACCGCATCGCGTCGACGCTGGCGCGCGAGGTCTCGACCCTGGGCTCGCGCGACGACACCCCGCCCGGCCTCGGCACGCTGCGCCGCGCGCTGGCGCGCCGCTCGGTCGGCTGGGGCGCGCCGCTGACCGAGCACGACTTCGTCGCGACGATCGGCGCGACCGAGGCCATCACCCTGGCGCTGCGCGCGACCACCCGCCCCGGCGACGCGGTCGCGGTCGAGTCGCCGACCTACTTCGGCATCCTCCAGGCCATCGAGGCGCTGGGCCTCAAGGTGGTCGAGGTGCCGGCCCACCCGCGCACCGGCATCGACCTGGGCGCGCTCGACGACGCGCTGCGGGTCACGCCGATCCGCGCGATCGTCACGATGCCGACCGCGGCCAACCCGCTGGGCTCGATCATGCCCGACGAGGCCAAGGCCGAGCTGTACGCGCTGGCGGTGCGCCACGACGTGCCGATCATCGAGGACGACGTCTACGGCGAGCTGTGCTTCGACGGCAGCCGCCCGCGCACGATCAAGGCCTGGGACCGCGACGGCCGCGTGCTGCTGTGCGGCTCGGTGTCCAAGACCCTCGCGCCCGGCTACCGGGTCGGCTGGATCGCGCCGGGCCGGTACCAGGACGACGTCGAGCGGCTGAAGTTCTCGCAGTCGCTCGCGTGCCCGACCCTGACCGGCATGGCGGTGGCCGAGATGCTGGCGTCGGGCAGCTACGACCGCCACCTGCGGCGGCTGCGCCACGTCGTCGCCGGCCAGGTCGCGCGCTACCGCGACGAGGTGCTGGCGCGCTTCCCCGAGGGCACGCGGGTCTCGGCGCCCCGCGGCGGCTTCGTGCTGTGGGTCGAGCTGCCCGGCTCGCTCGACACGCTCGTGCTGCAGGAGCGCGCGCTCGCCCGCGGCGTGGCGATCGCGCCGGGGCCGATCTTCTCGGCCCGGCAGCAGCGCTTCAGCACGTGCCTGCGCCTGTCGTGCGGCCAGCCGCTGACGCCGCGCATCACCGCCGCGCTCGATCTGATCGCCCACCTCGCCCACGACCTCGCCACCCGCGGGGTCCGGGCCCACCGCGCCACCGCCTGACCGCGGGCGATCGCCGGCAAGCGATCCGCACCCGCGCGAGGGCCTGTGGCAGGATGCCCGCCGATGCGTTCGCTCGCCGTCGCGCTCGTGCTGGTCGCCTGCAGCGGCGCGCCCGCGTCCGCGCCCGACGCGCCGGTCGAGGTCGACGCCGCCATCGACGCGCCCCGGCCCCCGGCCGGCGCCGTCCGCGGCACGTTCGAGCTCACCTACTACTGGGTGACCGCCGAGGACGACTACGCCGGGGTCGCCGACACGACGCTCTACCAGCCCGGCTGCGCGGCGCTGGCGACCGTGCGCGCCCGGTTCGCGTCCAGCCTCGACATCGAGGGCACCGGCCGCCTCACCGACGGGCGGCTGATCAACGTCGACGGCACCTGCGGCTGCGCGCGCTCGCCCTGCTACGTGGTCGCGCCGGCCGATCACCCGTGGGGCACCGGGGTCCAGGATCGCGCGCTGGTCCCGTACCGCTCGATCGCGGTCGATCGCACGGTCATCCCCTACGGCACCGCGCTGTGGGTGGCCGAGCTCGACGGCGTGGCGGTGCCCGGCGATCCGCCCTGGGGCGGCTTCGTCCACGACGGCTGCGTGATCGCGGCCGACACCGGCGGCGGCATCGTCGGCCTGCACATCGACTGGTTCGTCGGCCTGCGCGCCAGCTACGCCGCGCTCGACGCGGCGCTCGCGCTCGACCAGGTCACGGTCCACGACGGCGGCGCCCGATGTCCGTGACCGACGTGGTCTGGGACGACGAGCTCGAGCTCGAGCTCGACCTGCCGCTCGACGCGCCCAGCCTCGACGGCGACTCGGCGACGGTGCGGGCCGCGGTCGCCGCCAAGCTCTCGGTCGATCCCGCCGGGCTGCCGGTGCTCGAGGTCCGGCGCCGCGCCATCGACGCGCGCCACCGCCGGGTCCGGTTCCACCTGACCGTCGGCGCCCGGCCCGCGGTCGCCGCCGAGCTGGCCGCGCCCCACCCGCGCGCGGTCGCCGGCGATCCGGTGATCGTCGTCGGCGCCGGCCCGGCCGGCCTGTACTGCGCGTACGAGCTGGCCCGCCACGGCGTCGCCGCGATCGTCGTGGATCGCGGCAAGCTGGTGCAGGCGCGCCGGCGCGATCTCAAGGGCCTGACCCAGCACGGCCGGGTCGATCCCGACAGCAACTACTGCTTCGGCGAGGGCGGCGCCGGCACCTACTCCGACGGCAAGCTCTACACTCGGGCCCACAAGCGCGGCGACGTCCGCGACGTGATCGAGATCCTGGCGCTGCACGGCGCCCCGGCCGAGATCCTGGTCGACGCCCGGCCGCACATCGGCTCGAACCGCCTGCCCAAGGTGCTCACGGCGATGCGCGAGCGCCTGGTCGCGCTCGGCGTCCGGTTCGAGCTGCCGGCCAAGGTGGTCGAGCTCCTGGTCGAGGACCACCGCGGCGTGCGGCGGGTCGCCGGCGTGCGCCTCGCCGACGGCCGCCAGCTCACCGGCCGCGCGGTGGTGGTGGCGACCGGCCACTCGGCCCGCGACGTCTGGCCGCTGCTGCAGGACGCCGGGGCCACGCTCGAGGCCAAGCCGTTCGCGCTCGGCGTGCGCATCGAGCACCCGCAGGCGCTGATCGATCGCGCGCAGTACGGCGGCGCCGCCGGGCACCCGCGCCTGACCGCCGCCCCCTACCGCCTCGCCCACACCACCGACGGCCCCGGCGGCGCGCGCGGCGTCTTCTCGTTCTGCATGTGCCCCGGCGGCTGGATCGTCCCGGCCGCGACCGAGGCCGACGGCGTGGTCGTCAACGGCATGAGCCTGTCGCGCCGCGACTCGCCGTTCGCCAACAGCGGCCTGGTCGTCGCGATCGAGCTGGCCGATCTCGCCGCGCTCGGCCTGACCGGCCCGCTGGCCGGCGTCGAGCTGCAGCGCCGGGTCGAGCAGGCCGCGGCCGTGGCCGGCGGCGGCCACCTGCGCGCGCCCGCCACCCGCGTGCTCGACTTCGTCGCCGGCCGCGGCTCGTCGACCGCGCCGGCGTCGAGCTACGTGCCCGGCGTGACCGCGACCGACGTCGGCGAGGTCCTGGCCGCGTCCGGCCTCGATCTGGCCGCGCGCATGCGCGTCGCGCTGACCAAGTTCGATCAGCAGCTGCGCGGGTACGTGTCGAGCGAGGCGATCGTCGTCGGCGTCGAGTCGCGCACGTCGAGCCCGGTGCGGGTGCCGCGCGATCCGACCACGCTGGCGTGCCCCGGCGTCGCCGACCTGTACCCGTCGGGCGAGGGCGCCGGCTACGCCGGCGGCATCGTGTCGGCGGCGCTCGACGGCATCCGCGTCGCGCGCGCGATCGTCGGAAGTCGCTGACAGGTGCGGGCGCGCGTGGTACGCGAGGCCATGCGCGTCGTCGCGGCCGTGATCCTCGCCACGCTCGCCGCGCTCACCGCGTGCGATCTGGCCGACGGCGGCAGCGGCGTCGACGCGGCCGCCGCCGGCGACGGCGGCGTCGACGGTTACCCCGCGCCCCACGTCGGCGTCGTGCCCGCGGTCGGCTCGGCGACGACCCTCGACCTGGCCTGCTGGAACATCGAGAACTTTCCCGCCAGCCCGGCCACCGCCAGCATCGTCGCCGATCTGATCGTCAGCCTCGACCTCGACCTGGTCGTCGTCGAGGAGATCGCCAGCGACGCGGCCTGGAACGAGCTCCTCGCTCGCCTGCCCGACCACGACGGCGTGCTGTCCACGCACCGCTACACGCCGACCTCGTACCAGAAGATCGGCCTGATCTACCGGACCGGCCTGGTCACCGTCGGTCCCCCCGAGCTCCTGTTCGTCACCGACAGCTACGCGTTCCCGCGGCCGCCGTTCCGGGTGCCGGTCACCGTCGGCGCGCTCACGCTCGACGTGATCGGCGTCCACCTCAAGGCCGGCGGCGCGCCCGAGGACGCCGATCGCCGCGCGGCCGCGGCCCGCGCGCTCGACAGCTACCTGCGCGGCCAGCTCGCCGGCGCCGGCGACGATCAGGTGATCGTGCTCGGCGACTACAACGAGACCCTGACCTCGATCACCGGGGCCGAGGTGCTGGCGCCGCTCATGGCCACCGACGTCTACCGGGTCCGCACCGCCGCGATCGCCAGCGCCGGCGGCGCCAGCTTCATCCCGTCGGGCGCGGTCATCGACCACATCGTCACGACCGCCGGGCTCGACCCCGAGATCGGCGGCGCCGCCGCGATCATCCCGCGCCTCGACCAGCAGTACCCGCGCTACGAGAGCGTGGTCAGCGACCACCTGCCGGTGGTGCTGTCGATCCCGCAGCCGGCGCCGTAGCGCCCCGTCACGCGGCGCTCGCCGTCAGAACCCGAGCAGCGACCCGAGCTGGAACACGACGAAGCTGGTGATCCACGCCAGCACGGTCATGTAGCTGAACACGAACAGCGGCCAGCGGTAGCCGCCGGTCTCGCGCTTGATCACCGCCAGCGTGCTCATGCACTGGCAGGCGAGCGCGAAGAAGATCATCAGCGACAGCCCGACCAGCGGCGTGTACCGGGCCGAGCCGTCGGCGCGGCGCTCGCCGGCCAGGTGCTCGCGCAGGGAGCCCTCGTCGTCGCCGACGCCGTGGATCACGCCCAGCGTCGAGACGAACACCTCGCGGGCCGCGAACGCGCCGATGATGCCGACGCCGATCTTCCAGTCGAAGCCGAGCGGCGCGATCGCCGGCTCGATCGCGTGGCCCAGGCGGGCCCCGTAGCTGTGCTCGAGCAGCGCGCCGTCGCGGGCGTGCTCGACCTGCGCCTGGCCTCGGGCGCGGCGCCCGCGCGATCTCGGCCGCGTAGTCGGGCGCGGTCGCCGGCAGCTCGCGCGGGAAGTACAGCAGCGCCCACAGCGCCACGGTGCACGCCAGGATCACCGTGCCGGCCTCGCGCAGGAACGCCCAGGTCTTGGTGCCCATCATCCGCACGACGTCGCGCAGCCGCGGCGCCCGGTACGGCGGCAGCTCGATCACGAACGGCAGGCGCTTGGCCCGCAGCGGCTTGACCACCCGCGACAGCACCCAGGCCGCGGCCAGGGACGTCAGCACGCTGAACGCGTACATCGCCACCAGCAGCAGGCCCTTGGTCGACAGCCCGCCCAGGGTCTGGCTCGGGAACAGGGCCGCGATCACCAGCGTGTAGACCGGCAGGCGGGCCGAGCAGGTCATCAGCGGGATCACCAGCATCGTCAGGATGCGGTCGCGCTGCCGCTCCATCGTGCGCGTCGCCATGACCGCGGGCACCGCGCACGCGAACCCCGACAGCATCGGCACGAACGCGCGGCCGTGCAGGTTCATCGACCGCATGATCCGATCCATCAGGTACGCGACCCGGGCCAGGTAGCCGAAGTCCTCGAGCAGACCGAGGAAGAAGAACAGGAGCAGGATCTGCGGCAAGAACACGACGACCGAGCCGACGCCGCCGATCAGGCCGTCGACGACGAAGTCCTCGATCGCGCCGTCGGGCAGGATCGCGCGCGCCTGCCCGCCGACCCACGCGAACACGGCCTCGACCAGCGCGATCGCCGGCTCCGACCACGCGAACAGCGACATGAACAGCACGAACATGACCGCGGCGAAGATGACCAGGCCGAGGCCGCGGTGCAGCAGCACGCGATCGACCCGCGCGGTCCGTCGGCGATCGACCTTGGCCTTCATCAGGCCGGCGACGCGCGCGTCGAGCCAGCGGTACCGCCCGGTCACGGCCTCGTCGTCGATGCTGGCGTCGGGCGCGGCCGCCGCGACCGCGGCCCGCACCGTCGCCGGCATGTTGGCCAGCTCGTCGTCGCCGACGCACTGCAGCGCCCACAGCGCCAGCCCGTCGGACGCGGGCCAGGCGGCCGGCAGCGCCGCGCGCACGGCCGCGATCTGCGCCGCCAGCGCGGCCGACGGCTGCCACCGCCACACCGGCGCGGGCGTCGAGCGATCGGCGACCGCCGTCACGATCGCGGTCGCTAGCCGGTCGGCGCCGACGCCGGTGCGACCGACCACCGGGATCACCGCGCAGCCGAGCGCGCGCGACAGGTCGCCGGCGTCGGGCGCGGCCGCGCCGGCCTCGTCGGCCATCGTCAACGCCACGACGCACCGCACGCCCAGCTCCTGGAGCTGGACCAGCAAGTACAGGCTGCGCACCAGCTGGGTGGCGTCGACGCACACCACCACCGCCGCCGGGGGCGCGCCGGCGGTCAGCCCGAGGGCGACGTCGAGCGCGATCTGCTCGTCGGCCGAGCGGGCCACCAGGCTGTAGGCCCCGGGCACGTCGATCAGCTCGATCTCGGGGTGGCCGCGCAGGGCCGCGGCGCGGCGCTCGACGGTGACGCCCGGGTAGTTGCCGACCTTGGCGCTGCCGCCGGTCAACCGATTCCACACCGAGGTCTTGCCGGTGTTGGGGTTGCCCAGGAGCGCCACCTGGCGCCGCGGTGTCGGGGCGTCGGTCATCGGCGCACGTGGATCTGCGCCGCCTCGTCGCGGCGGATCGACAGGCGGCCGCCGCGGACCTCGATCTCGAGCGGATCGCCCAGCGGCGCGACGTTGGTGATCGCCACCTGGGTGCCCGGGCACAGGCCCAGCTCGAGCAGGCGCCGCCGGAAGCCGCGCTCGCCGTCGACCGCGACGATGGCGACCTGGGCGTGGCGTTCGACCTCGGCCAGCGTGAGCATCGCCGGAGGTCTAGCAAAACTGAAAGTCGTTTTCAAGTTCACTGACCGAGGCCGATCGTCGCGGGCCCGGTCTGGAGGTCCGCACCGCGCTGGCGGACCTCGATGCTATGGTCTCGGGGCATGGACGGTGCGACGGCCCAAACCGCGACGCTCCTCCTTTCACAGAGCTACGAGCCGATCAAGGTCATCTCGTGGCAGCGGGCGATCACGCTCTTGTTCCTCGGCAAGGTCGAGGTGATCGAGGAGTACGCCGCCGACGTCCGGTCGGTGTCGTTCATCATCAAGATCCCGGCGGTGGTGCGGCTGTTGCGGGCCTTCCGCCGCCACCACAAGCCGGTGAAGTTCTCGCGCGTCAACATCTACGCCCGGGACAGCTACACCTGCCAGTACTGTGGCGTGCGCCTGAGCGTGGCCGAGCTGACCTACGACCACGTCACGCCGCGGTCCCAGGGCGGCACGACCGACTGGACCAACATCGTGACCTGCTGCCACGAGTGCAACCGCACCAAGGGCGGCCGCACGCCGCGCCAGGCCGGCATGCACCTGCGCGCCCAGCCGACCCAGCCCAACTGGGTGCCGGCGGTGACGATCCGCGTCAGCCTGCGCTCGGTCCCCGACGCCTGGCGCGACTACCTGTACTGGACCGGCGAGCTCGACCGCACCTGACGCGCCGGACGGCGCGCGGCGCGGAGACTCGGCCGAAGGGTCGACGTGACTCGACCGTGACCTCGGACCGCGGAGGCCCCGCGCCTGCCTCAGTACGTGGCGACCATCGCGGTCGGGCTCACGACCCCGGTGACCTGCGCGTTGCGCGCGCGCACGACGATCCGCCCGGCCGCGCCGCCGCCGCCGCCGCCGTTGCCGTCGCCGCCGTTGTCATCGCCGGGCCCGGGCGCGGCGTCGGTGCCGCCGGCCCCGCCGCGGGCGCCGTAGCCGCTGCCGCCGCGATCACCCCCGACGGCGGCCGCGGTCCCGAGGGCGCCGTCGCCGCCGGCCCCGCCGTCGTTGAAGTCGGCGCCGCCGCCGCCGCCGCCGCCGTTGGCCGCGACCTCGCCGTCGACCACGACCTGCGGCGCCTGCAGGTAGATCGCCCCGCCGCTGCCACCGCCGCGCCCGGCGGTGTACTGGAACGCGCAGCCCTTGCCGCCGCCGCCGCCGCCGCCGCCGGCGTTGATCCCGCCGCCGGCGCGGATCTCGATCGACGCGCTCGCGTAGAGCTGCACCGCGCCGCCGCCGGCGCCCGGCGGTGGCTCGCTGCAGTCGCCGTCGCTGCTGCCGCCGCCCGAGCCGCCCAGCAACATCGTCAGGCCGGGGTCGCCGTAGGCCGGGCCGCCGCCGCCGTCGCCGTTGCCGTCGTTGCCGCCGAGGGCACCCGCGATCGCGAACCCGGCCCCGCCGCCGCCCGTGTCGAGGAACGTGCCGTGGCGTTGGCCGTCGGCGCCGCGCCCGTCGCCGCTGGCGGGCCCGCTGCCGCCGGCGCCGGCGGTGCCGCCGCGCGCGCCCACGTCGATGCGCCCGTCGACGCGGATGGTCCGCGCCAGGATCACCAGCGGCCGGCCGCCGACCGCGCGTAGCGCGCCGGTGATCGTCAGGTCGCGGACGTGCACGATCGCGAGGTCGGGGCCCCCGCCGTCCTGGGCCGCCTGCATGAGCGTCAGCCCCGGCGCCGTGCCGCTGGTGATCGCGAGCGTCGTGGTGTCGACCACGACCGTCCCGTCGATCGTCACGTCGTCGGCCCCGAGGTACTCCTGCGCCAGCGCGACGTGGTGGATGTCCTCCTGCGGCGGGGCGTCCGTCGGTGGCGGAGCGTCGTCCCCGGCGGCATCGACGGACGCCGGTCCGTCGCCGCCGGCCGTCGAGCCGGTCGGATCGAACGCGCACCCGGCCAGCGCCGCGACGACGAGGAGACGGAGCCAGCCGGCCATCAGTAGGTGGTACGCCGCGGCGCGGGGCTGGTCGTGACCAGATCCATCGCCGGCAAGGTGCCGAGGTAGCGCAGCACGATGACGCCGTCGCCGCCGCCACCGCCGCCGGTGTTGCCGTTGCTGTTGAGGTCGCCGCCGTTGCGGGCGGCCAGCCCCGCCGGCGCGCCGGCGCCGCCGTCGGTGCCGTTGGTGCCGCCGGAGCCGGAGCCGCCGGAGCCGCCGGCGACGCCGACGTTGGTGAGGCTGGCGTTCCGACCGTTGGCGCCGCGGTTGGTGCTGCCCGTCTCGTCGCCACCCGCGCCGCTGCCGCCGTTGGCCGCGAGCGTGCCCGCGCCTGTGATCGCGGGCGCCTGCAGATCGATCTGGCCGCCGGCGCCCCCGCCCGAACCACCGTTGGAGCCACCACAGCTGACGCCGTTGACGCCGCCGCCACCGCCGGCCTGGATCGCCCCGGTGACCGAGATCCCGAGGGTCGAGAACACGAACACCGCGCCGCCGCCACCGCCGCCGTTGTTCGCGGTGGTCGTGCACGGTCGCGCGCCGCGCGCGCCGCTCGAGCCGCCGCGCAGGACCGTCGGGACCCCGGGGCCGATCGCCGCGCCCGCGGTCCCGCCGCTGGCCGGCTCATTGCCGCCCGCGCTGTTGCCCCCGCGCCCGCCCGCGCCGCCGTTGCCGCCGCCGCCACCGCCGGTGTCGGTGTTGTTGTTCGTCACGCCGACCCCGCCGGCGGTGGGCCCCATGCCTCCGCCGAACCCGCCGCCGCCAGGGCGCGCGAACTCCGCGGCCGCGTCGATCGCCCCCGAGATCGACACCGCGCCGCCCGCGACGATCGCCAGCGGCCTGCTCCCACGCACCGACAGCGCGCCGGCGACGGTCAGGTTGGCGACGTGCAAGACCGCGGCGGTCCCACCCGCGGTCAGGGTGCCCGCGGTCAGCGTGACGCCGGTCGGCAACACCACGGCCGGCATGAACGTCAGGTTGTCGGTGTTGAGGACCGTGGTCGGGATCGCCAGATCGCCGGTGCCGACGGTCGCGTCGGCCGCGGCCAGGTACGCGACGACCACCGGCGGCGCGGCGTCGATGCCCGGCGCGTCGATCGTGGGCGCGTCGATCGTGGGCGCGTCGATCGTGGGCGCGTCGATCGTGGGCGCGTCGATCACCGGGGCGTCGACCATCGCGGCGTCGGTCCCGGCGTCGTCGGTCATCGCGGCGTCGATGGCGGGCCCGTCGGAGTCGGCGTCGACGGCGCCATCGAGGGCCATCCCATCCGCCGCCCCGTCGATCTGGGCCGCGCCGCTCGGCGTGAACGAGCAGGCGGCGGCGAGCCCGAAGACGAACAGGTACAGCAGTCGGCGCATCGGGGCCTCCGGGCGATATGGTACACGATCGACTGGGCCCTCCATGCGCGTGGTGTTCGTCTGCCTCGGCAACATCTGTCGCTCTCCGACGGCGGAGGCGATCATGCGACACCTGCTGCAAGCGGCGCGACGGACCGACATCACGGTCGCCAGCGCGGGCACGGGCCGCTGGCACGTCGACGAGCCGCCCGATCCGCGCGCCATCGCCACCGCCCGCCGCCGCGACGTGCCCATCGAGCACCTCGGCCAGCAGTTCACCCGCGCCGACTTCGCGAACTTCGACCTGATCCTCGCGGTCGACATCCCGGTGCAGCGGGCGCTGCAAGGCCTCGCGCCCGACGACGCGGCCCGCGGGCGCGTCCGCCTGCTGCGCAGCTTCGACCCGAGCGCCGCGCCGGGCGCCGAGGTGCCCGATCCGTACTACGGCGGTCAGGCCGCGTTCGACGAGGTCTTCGACGTGTGCGCCGCGGCGTGCCGGGGGCTGCTCGCGGCGCTGCCGCCGCCTACTTGACCCGCGCGACCTGGTTGCCGCTGCCGAGCTGCGTGATCTTGGGCGCCTTGCGGGTGTGGCCCTTCTTGTAGGTCACCTTGTTGCTGCTGCCGGTGATCGCGATCTTGTCGGCGGCGTCGATGGCGACGGTGTTGCTGCTGCCGTTGACGACGACCTTGGCGCAGCCGCCGGTGACGGTCACGACGTTGGTCGAGCCGTTGACCACGACGCGGCCACCGTCACCGCAAGCGACGGTGACGGTCTTCGCCGAGTTGTTGATCACGTGATCGGGCGCGTCGGCGAGCGCGACGGCGGGCACCAGCGCGAGGACGAGGGCGAGGGCGAACCTGGTCATGGGCATCTCCGGGCGGGATCGCGGCCACTCGACCGCTGCCCCACCGTACCTCGATCCCTGGCCGGAAGCTGACGCCGGTTCGCGATGACGGCCGCTGCCACACCGCGTCAGACCAGGTAGGCTGACGGCGATGTCGCTGCCCACCCGTGACGACGATGCCCGCGCGGTCGCCTCTGCGCTCGACCGCTACACCGGCGCGGCCCTGGCCGCGGCCATCGAGCTCACCGCGGCCGGCGAGCGCCTCGACCAGCACCAGGTCGTCGTCGAGAAGGTGGCGTCGGCCGCCACCGACGCCCGGGTCGCCCGCTCGCTGCTCGCCGCGCTGGCCGCCAACCCGACCAGCGACGACGGCTTCGCCGAGCCGGTCCGCGTGGCGATCGCCGACCTGGCCCGCAGCGCCCGCGAGCGCCTCGACCCGATCGCCGCCGAGCTCGCGTTGCCCGACCCGGCCTACGACGCCGCCGAGCGCGCCGCGATCCATCGCCTCGGCCACCAGGACGCGGTGTGCGCGATCGGCCGCGCGGTCGCCGCCAACCGCGGCAAGAACGCCTGGCCCCTCGACCCGACCCTGACCGAGGTCCGCGCCAGCGTGCGCCAGTTCTCCGATCGCGAGGTCGCGCCGCACGCCGAGCACATCCACCGCGACGACGCGCTGGTGCCCGATCGCTTCATCGCGGCGATGGCCGACCTCGGCTACTTCGGGCTGTCGGTGCCCGAGGCGTTCGGCGGCCACGAGCTCGGCAACCTGGCCATGATCCTCACCACCGAGGAGCTATCCCGCGGCTCGCTGGCCAGCGCCGGCTCGCTCATCACCCGGCCCGAGATCCTGGCCAAGGCGCTCCTGGCCGGCGGCACCGAGGCCCAGCAGCGCACCTGGTTGCCGCGGATCGCCGCCGGCGAGCACATGGTCGCGATCTCGGTGACCGAGCCCAACGTCGGCTCCGACGTCGCCGCGGTCGCGTGCCGCGCCACGCCGGCCACCGTCGACGGCGTCGCCGGCTATGCGATCACCGGCCCCAAGGCCTGGTGCACGTTCGCCGGGCGCGCCGACGTGATCGCGCTGCTGGCCCGCACCGATCCCGACCTGGCCAAGGGCGCCAAGGGCCTGTCGCTGTTCATCGTCGAGAAGCCCCGGTTCGACGGCCACGAGTTCGAGGCCCAGCAGCCCGGCGGCGGCCGGCTCACTGGCAAGGCCGACCGGACGCCCGGGTATCGCGGCATGCACTCGTTCACGCTCGCGTTCGACGACTGGTTCGTACCGGCCACCAACCTGGTCGGCGAGGACGCCGGCCTCGGGCGCGGCTTCTACCTGCAGATGGCCGGCTTCGCCGCCGGGCGCCTGCAGACCGGCGGCCGCGCGTGCGGCGTCGCCCAGGCCGCGCTCGAGCAGACCGCCGAGTACGTGACCGCGCGCAGCCAGTTCGGCCAGCCGATCATCGAGTACCCGCTGACCCAGCACCAGCTCGGGCGCATGGCGTGCCGGCTCGCCGCCGCCCGCGCGATCACGTACGAGGCCGCGATCGCGATGGACGCCGACGAGCGCGCCGCCGCGCCGCTGGCGGCCCAGGCCAAGCTGTTCGCCTGCGACGCGGCGGTCGAGATCACCCAGCTCGGCCAGGTGCTCCACGGCGGCTGGGGCTACGCCGAGGAGTACCCGATCAGCCGCTACGTGGTCGACGCGCTGGTGCTGCCGATCTTCGAGGGCGTGCGCCCGATCCTCGCGCTCAAGGTGGTCGGCCGCGCGCTGCTCGCCGGCCGGGCCTGACGCCCCGAGCCTGCGAGGTCCGCAGGACGACCTGCAACATCCGCCGAGGTGGTGTCCCGCGCGGGGCCGGAGGCGCGCCGCCGTGCACCTCCGTGGGCGCGACGCTGGCCAGGCCCTTGCTACTCCGCGGTACAGTGCGCGCCCTCGTGTCTGCTGGCTGGATCCCGCGCTGGTCGCGCATCGCCGTCGTCACCGCGATCGCGGCGATCGGCGCCGCGCTGATCGCGATCGTGTGGACGACCCACCGCAGCGTCAACGACGCCCGCGCCACGATGATCCGCGGGCTCGCGGCCGACGCCGCCGGCTCGATGCGGGCGCGCATGGTCGAGTTCGATCGCGACGACCCGGCGGCGCGGATCGCCGCGGCGTTCGAGGCCGCCGGCCCGCTCCACGTCCGCTACGTCGCCCTCTTCGAGGGCCCCCGGCTGATCGCCGACGCCGGCGCGAGCGCCAGCTCGCCGGCCGAGCTGGCCGCGTGGTTCGTCGACGCGCCGCCGGCCCAGCCGGTCGTGATCGGCGACCGCATCCGCGTCGCGTACCACCGCCTGGGCCCGCCGCCGCGGATGGGCCGCATGCCGCCGCGGGGCCCGCCCGAGCTGCTGATCGAGATCGACACCGCGCCGGTCGACCAGCTCGACACCGTCGCGACCTGGTCGCTGGCGATCGGCGTGACCGCGGCCGCGGTGCTGATGGTGCTGGCGCTGGTGCTCGTGCGCTGGTCGTTGCGGCGCGAGGCCACGGTCCGCGCCAACGAGCAGGCCCGGCACCTGGCCAACCTCGGCCAGATGTCGGCGGTGCTGGCCCACGAGATCCGCAACCCGCTGGCGTCGCTCAAGGGCAACGCCCAGCTGCTGGCGCAGTCGCTGCCCGCCGGCGAGCGCAGCCGCGCCAAGGCCGATCGCGTGGTCGACGAGGCGGTCCGGCTCGAGCACCTGACCAACGACCTGCTGGCGTTCGCGCGCTCGGGCGAGATCCGCGCGGCCCCGGCCGAGCCGGCGGCGCTGCTCCGGGCCGCGGCCGCCGACGTGGCGGCGGACCGCGTCGACGTCGTCGACGACGACGCGCCCCGGACCTGGCCGCTCGACGCCGACCGCATGCGCCAGGTGCTGGTGAACCTGCTCGAGAACGCCGCGGCGATGAGCGACGGCCGGGTGACCGCGACCGTCGCGCGCGGGCGTTTGGGGCTACGCTACGTCGTGCGCGATCACGGCCCCGGCTTCCCCGACGGCGACCTCGCCCGGATCTTCGAGCCGTTCTACACCAAGCGGACCCGCGGCACCGGCCTGGGCCTGGCGGTGTGCAAGCGCCTGGTCGAGCTCCACGGCGGCACCCTGACCGCGCGCAACGCCGTCGGCGGCGGCGCCGAGTTCACGATCGACCTGCCGCGGACGGTGGCGTGATGGCGCGGGTGCTGGTCGCCGACGACGAGCCCGGGCTGCGCGAGTTCGTCGGCGACGTGCTGCGCCTGGCCGGGCACGACGTGGTCGAGGCCGAGGACGGCCGGGTCGCGAGCCGCCACCTCGACGAGCGCGGCTTCGATCTCGTCGTCACCGATCTGAAGATGCCGCACGTCGACGGCCTCGCGCTGGTGCGCAAGGTCAAGGCCGAGCAGCCCGAGGTCGAGGTGATCGTCATGACCGCGTTCGGCGCGGTCGAGACCGCGGTCGAGGCGATGAAGCTGGGCGCGTTCGACTACCTGCAGAAGCCGCTGGGGGCCCCGACGAGCTCCGGCTCGTGGTCGAGCGCGCGCTCGAGCGCCGCCGCCTGCTCGACGCCCGCGCCGGCGTCAGCGCCGACGACAGCGTGCCGCCGCTGACCTACGGCGACCCGGCCATGACCGCGGTGGTCTCGGCCATCGACAAGGTCGCCCGCACCAACGCCAGCGTGCTGCTGCTGGGCGAGACCGGCACCGGCAAGGAGGTCGCGGCGCGCGCCATCCACGCCCGCAGCGCCCGCAGCGCCCGCCCGTTCCTCGCCGTCAACGGCGCTGCGCTGGCCGAGCACCTGCTCGAGAGCGAGCTGTTCGGCCACGAGCGCGGCGCGTTCACCGGCGCGGTCGAGCGCCGCCGGGGCAAGCTCGAGCTGGCCGACGGCGGCTCGTTCTTCCTCGACGAGGTCGGCGAGCTCCGGCTCGAGCTGCAGGCCAAGCTCTTGCGCGTCCTCCAGGAGCGCAAGTTCGAGCGCCTCGGTGGCAGCCGCAGCCTCGACGTCGACGTCCGCTGGATCGCCGCGACCAACCGCGACCTCGGCGCGATGATGGCGGCCGGGCGGTTCCGCGAGGACCTGTACCACCGGCTCGCGGTGTTCCCGATCCGGCTGCCGCCGCTGCGCGAGCGCAAGGGCGATCTGGTGCCGATGGCGCGGGCGCTGCTGGCGCGGATCGGCCCGAGCGTGCGCGGCCGGGTGCTGACCCTGGGCCCCGACGCCGAGCAGCGGCTGCTGGGCTGGCACTGGCCCGGCAACGTCCGCGAGCTGGCCAACACGCTCGAGCGCGCCGCGATCCTGTGCGAGCGCGACGTGATCGGCGCGGCCGACATCTGGCTCGAGGCCAGCGCCCCGCCGCCGGGCGCGCCCGAGCCCGCGGCCCCGGCGATCGCGGCCGCGGCCCGCCCGCTGGTCGAGCTCGAGCGCGAGGCGATCGTCGCCGCCCTGACGTCGGTGGCCGGCAACCGCCGCAAGGCGGCCGAGGTGCTCGGCATCGCCGAGCGCACGCTCTACGACAAGCTCAAGCGCTACGGCATCGACTGAGTTTCCAGGGAGGCCTGTCGCCAGGCCTCCCCTCGTCGGGGGCAAGCCCCGACGAGCCTCCCCTCCGAGACGCGAGACTCCCGGCGCCTGGACCGGTGCTCGACCGAAAAACTGACAAGCTCTAATCTGAGTTTCAGAGGGTTGATCGCCGAGCCCAGGCAGGTGCTGGGGACTCCGAGGTCCGCGGCGTCGCCAGGCCACGGCGGCACCTCGACGGGCAAGCCCCGACAGGGCCCCCTGCCACGACCACCCACGACGCGAGACGCCCGGCGCGTGCCGCTGCGTGACCGAAGAGGCTGATCCGCAGCGCGCGATACCCACGCACACCTACCTCCGGCCCTGGGGAGCCGGTGGGGTAGGTGTGATCCCGATCGAGGCGCGACCGCCGAATGATCACGATAGAATGAAAGGCTATGCAACGAGTGATCTCGTGGCGCGCCACGGCCACGTTCCTCACGCTGTGCCTGCTGGCCAAGTCGTCGTTCGCCGGCGATCCCCTCAAGCCGTACGTGTTCCTGATCGTCGACACCTCGGGGTCGATGATCGACAACGCCACCGGCTTCGGTCCGCCGAGCTGCCCGGGCTCGGTCGACACCCGCCTCGACCACGCCAAGTGCGCCATCGCCGGCATCGCCAACAGCTACGGCGACATGGTGTTCGGCCTGGGGCGGTTCCGCGAGAGCTCGACCGACACCAACCCCGCCAACGGCTGCTCGATGAGCGGCGTCGACTGCAACAACTGCTGGAACGCCGGGCTCACCGGCCCGAACTGCACGGCCGCGCTCTGGAGCGACACCCGGCTCGAGGTGCTCACCGGCATGTACGACGGCAACAACAGCGACCTGGTCACCTGGAACGACTTCACCGCCGGCACCTGCACCAGCACCAACGTCGCCCTCAACCCCGACATCTACGCCGGTGGCTGGACCCCGATCGCGGGCTCGCTCAAGGGCGCCAAGCGCTACTGGCAGGGCCTGCAGGCCACCGACGGCACCACGCTCCTGGCCTCGAGCCAGCCCGGCTTCGATCCGATCCGCAACGACCCGCTCAAGGACGTGTTCCTGCCCAGCGGCCGGCAGTGCCGCCCGTACATCGTCATCTCGCTCACCGACGGTGAGGAGAGCTGCACCCAGTTCTCGAACACGACCGCCGCGGCGGCGTCGCTGCTGACGACCACGGTCGACGCGCGCTCCTACCGCATCGAGACCAAGGCGATCGGGTTCGGCGTCACCCCCGGCGACGCGTCGATCGAGGGCATCGCCCACGCCGGCGGCGCGCCCGACGTGACCGGGGTCAACGAGGGCCTCTACGCCGCCAACGAGGAGCAGCTCCAGGTCGCGATCTCGTCGATCCTCGCCGAGGCGGTCAAGTTCGAGCTGTGCAACGACCTCGACGACGACTGCGACGTGCTGGTCGACGAGGACTTCCCGAACAAGGGCGCCGCCTGCGACAACGGCCTGGTCGGCCGCTGCCGCGGCACCGGCACCTACGTCTGCACCGCCGGCGGCGCGGGCACGATCTGCAGCATCACCTCGCCCGGCGGCACGCCGTCGACCGAGACCTGCAACAACATCGACGACGACTGCGACAACCTGATCGACGAGGGGCTGTCGTGCTCGTGCACCGGCGTCGAGATCTGCAACGGCCTCGACGACGACTGCGACAACCTGATCGACGAGGGCCTCACGCGCGGCTGCGGCACCGACGTCGGCGTGTGCTCGACCGGCACCCAGGTGTGCACCACCGGCGCCTGGGGCGCGTGCTCCGGCACCGGCCCCCAGACCGAGATCTGCGACGGCCTCGACAACGACTGCGACGGCGTGATCGACGGCCAGGTCCGCAGCTGCTCGGTCATCGTCGGCAACCCCGGCGTCGGCGTGTGCCACCCGGGCATGCAGACCTGCACCGCCGCCATGTGGGGCTCGTGCATCGGCGAGGTCGGCCCCACCGCCGAGGCCTGCGACACGATCGACAACGACTGCGACGGCACCGTCGACGAGGGCACCGGCGGCGCCGACTGCTCGAGCTCGTGCGGCGTCGGCCAGACCGTGTGCATGAACGGCGTGCTGACCTGCGAGGGCTCGGTCGGCGGCGGCCCCGAGATCTGCAACGACTTCGACGACGACTGCGACGGCACCGTCGACGAGGACGTCGCCGACATGGGCCCGTGCACGATCGCCCCCGACGGCCAGCCGCTGTGCATGCCGGGCGTGCTCCGGTGCGTCGGCGGCACGTTCGTGTGCCAGGGCGGCGAGCCCGCGATGACCGAGATCTGCGACTGCGACGACAACGACTGCGACAACCAGGTCGACGAGGGGTCGCTGTGCGGCCCCGGCGCCACCTGCACCGCGTGCCAGTGCGCGCTGCCGTGCGCCTCGGGCGAGTTCCCGTGCCCCGAGGGGCGGATGTGCGTCGACAGCTTCTGCCTGGCCGACCCCTGCTTCGGGGTCACCTGCGACCCGCTGCCCAGCGGCGATCAGACCGTCTGTGACGCCGGCACCTGCGTGCGCGCCTGCGACGCGGTCACCTGCGCCGCCGGTGAGGTCTGCGTCGGCGCGCTCGGCCAGTGCCGCCCCGACAACTGCACGACCTTCCCCGACCGGTGCAGCGCGTCCGAGCAGTGCGTCGCCGGCACCTGCGTCAGCGACCCCTGCGCCGGCGTGACCTGCGGCAGCGACCAGTACTGCCAGGCCGGCCAGTGTGTCGGCACGTGCACCGGGGTCACCTGCCCCACCGGCGAGCGCTGCGATCGCGGCATGTGCGAGACCGATCCGTGCGGCGGCCCGTGCCCCGGCAACCGGATCTGCGACGAGACCAGCGGCACCTGCGTCAACGATCCGTGCCTGGGCCAGCCGTGCCCGGTCGGCCAGGCCTGCAACTCGCAGAACGGCCAGTGCGAGCAGGATCCCTGCCTCGGCGTCACTTGCCCGAACACGGGCGAGGTCTGCGCCAACGGCACCTGCTTCACGCCGCCACCGCCGATCGACGCCGGGCCGGTCGACGAGGACCGCGTCACCACCGGCGGCGGCGGCGGCTGCCAGACCTCGGGGGACGGCGGCGCCGGCCTCGGCGTCCTGGCGCTGGCGCTGACGGCGATCCTGCGCCGACGCGCGCCGCGCACGGGCGGAGGTCGCTCGTGAGCCTGCGCCCCCACCTCCTGCTGACGCTGGCCGCCCTCGGGCTCGCGCTGACCACGACCGCCTGCGGGGTCAACGACTACTGCCTCAACTGCGCCAACGACGGCGGCGACGGCGACGCGATCATCGGCGACGCCAGCGACGGCGGCGACGGCGACGTCACGCCGTTCGACGGCTGCACCCCGACCGGCGCCGAGCTCTGCAACGGCCTCGACGACGACTGCGACCTGCGGGTCGACGAGGACGTGCCGACGGTCGGCGACGCCTGCGGCACCGACGTCGGCGAGTGCACCGCCGGCGTGATCGAGTGCGCCGCGGGCGCGCTGCGCTGCACCGGCGTCGGCGGCAGCCCCGAGACCTGCGACGACCTCGACAACAACTGCAACGGCATGACCGACGAGGGCAACCCCGGCGGCGGCGTGCCGTGCGGCAGCGACGTCGGCGAGTGCGTGGCCGGCCGGACGATGTGCACCAACGGCGCGGTCGAGTGCGTCGGCGCGATCGGCACGCCCGGCGCCGTCCCCGAGATCTGCGATGGCCGGGACAACGACTGTGACAACAACTTCGACGAGGGCCTGCCGCCCCTGGGCTCGTGCGGCACGACCGGCGTCGGCGAGTGCGCGCTCGGCGCGCTGACCTGCGTCGGCGGCACGCCGACCTGCGTCGGCGAGATCGGGCCGACCCTCGAGCTGTGCGACGCGCTCGATCAGGACTGCGACGGCAACCCGACCAACGGCTTCAACCTCAACACCGACCCGCGCAACTGCGGCACCTGCAACCGGGTCTGCAACCTGCCCCACGCCACCGAGGGCTGCGCCGGCGGCAACTGCACGGTCGCCACCTGCGACCCCGACTTCTGGAACGTCAACAACGATCCGGTCGACGGCTGCGAGTACGCCTGCCAGTTCCAGGGCAACCAGGAGGCCTGCAACCAGCGCGACGACAACTGCGACGGCGTCGTCGACGAGGGCCTGACCCCGCCGCCGATCTGCCTGACCCAGGGTGCGTGCGCCGGCACGGTCGCGACCTGCACCGCCACCGGCTGGGACTGCGCCTACGGCCCCAACGTCACGACCGACGCGGCGGGCGACATCGTCCCTGAGAATCGCTGCGACAACATCGACAACGACTGCGACGGCCGGGTCGACGAGGGCCACCCGCTCAAGGGCCAGGCCTGCGGCGACAGCGGCGTCGGCGTGTGCCAGGGCCGCGGCACGTACGTGTGCGGCGCCACCCCGACCGCGCCGGTGACCTGCAACGTCACCCAGCCCGGCGGCACCGCGTCGGCCGAGCTGTGCGACAACCTCGACAACGACTGCGACGGCGTCGTCGATGACAACCCGGCGCAGGACTGGGTGTCGATCGGCGGCGGTCGCGAGGTGATGAAGTGGGAGGCGTCGCACCCCGACGCCACCCCGACCAACCCCGGCGCGGTCACGACCAAGGTGTGCTCGAAGGGCGGCGTCCTGCCGTGGACCAGCGTGACGTACGGCGACGCGCGGGCCGCGTGCCAGGCGCTGGGCGCCGGCGTCGACCTCTGCACCGAGCAGGACTGGCACCGCGCCTGCTCGGTGGTCACCAAGTCGACCTTCCCGCTGGCCGCGCCGGCCGCGGCCAGCGGCTTCGTCTTCGTCGAGGCCGAGGACTTCCTCAGCTCGACGACCGCGACCTCGACCGGCACGGGCGCCGGCCTGCACGCCTGGGTGCCCGACTCGGCCCCGTCCAACTACTCCGGCGTCTCGGCGCTGCGGGCGTCGCCGAACCTCGGCGCCAACGTGTCCCAGGGCAACGCGCCGACCCAGGCGCCGCGGCTCGACTACCAGTTCACCTTCCCGGCCACCGCCTCGGCGACGAACTATTACGTCTGGGTGCGGATGTACAGCCCGGTCGGCGCCGACGACACGATCTACCCCGGCATCAACACGACGCTGCCCGGCACCGCCGGCGCGTTGATGGTGACCGCGACCAACGGGACCTGGCAGTGGGTAGTGTCGGCGGCGTTCTCGATCCCGGCGGCGGGCGGCAACCGCTACGTGAGCCTGTGGATGCGCGAGGACGGCGTCAAGGTCGACATGGTCGCGTTGAGCCGCCAGAGCGGGACCGCGCCGACGGCCGCCGACCTGCGCGGCCACGGCGGCACCTGGTCGTACGCGTCCAACAACACGACCTATCAGCTCGGCGTCTGCAACGAGGACAACTACGACACCAACGGCGCCCTCGCCGGCGATCAGGACGACATCCTGGTCGGCGGCGACCGCGCGAGCTGCTACGCGAACTGGGGCGGCGCGAACCGCATCCAGGACATGTCCGGCAACGTCAAGGAGTGGACGATGGCGCGCATGCCCGGCATCAACCCGCTCCGCGGCGGCGCGTCGAACAACGAGGGCACCGGCATCACCTGCGACCTGGCGTTCACCTCGGCCAGCGACACGTTCTTCTTCCCGAACGTCGGGTTCCGCTGCTGCCGATGACGGCGCTGCGCTGAGCCGCCGGGCCGCGCCTCAACGACGGGCGCCTGGGCGCGGTGGCGTGGCACGCGCACCTCATGCGCGCGTCACGCTCCCAACGCCCGTTCACAGCCAATGGCCGAACCACTCGAAGATGGCGGCTAACTATCGATTGCCAAAGGGTGCGATCGTGCCCACGGTGAACGTGCCCGGAGTGGGCTCGCGCTTGCACATCACGACGCCACGACCTTACGATCTCCTACGAAGGGGTGTCCCATGAAGATCTCCACGCTCATCCTCGCCGCCACTGTCCTCGCGCCTGCCGTCGCCATCGCTCAGCCCATGGCCTCGCAGCCGCAGCCGATCGGCTACACCCCGGCCAACCCACAGCCGCCCACGGCCGGCGGGTTCCATGAGCGCGGCGGTCGGCTCACGCTCGGCTTCTCGCTCGGCCTCGGCGGTCTGAAGATCGGCGACGAGAAGGTCAACTGCGATAGCTGCGACTACGACCCGGTCGCCGGCGAGTTCGACTTCCACATCGGCGGCATGCTCAACGAGCGCCTCGCGATCCTGTTCGAGGCCCAGGGCAACGCCCAGACCGTGGCCGAGAACGGCAACGGCGCCACCAGCCTGGTCCAGGCCAGCGCGATGGTCGCGATCCAGTACTGGCTCACGCCGCAGCTATGGATCAAGGGCGGCCTCGGCGGCGCCAACCTCGGCTACAGCTACGACGACGGCTACAACACCCCCGAGAGCAAGTCGGTCGCCGAGGGCGGCGCCGCGATGGGCGCGGTCGGCTACGAGCTCCTGAGCGCGCCGCGGTTCTCGATCGACGCGCAGCTCCGCATGATCGTCGGCTCGTACGACGGCGGCCAGGACGTGTCCGCGGGTTCGATCGGCGTCGGCTTCAACTGGTACTGAGTTTCCTGGGAGGCCTGTCGCCAGGCCTCCCCTCGTCGGGGCGAGCCCGACGAGCCTCCCCTCCGAGACGCGAGACTCCCGGCGCGCGGCTCGGTGCTCGACCAAGAAACTGACAAGCTCTGAGTTTCCTGGGAGGCCTGTCGCCAGGTCGCCAGGCCTCCCCTCGTCGGGGCAAGCCCGACGAGCCTCCCCTCCGAGACGCGAGACTCCCGGCGCGCGGCTCGGTGCTCGACCAAAAAACTGACAAGCTCTGAGTTTCCTGGGAGGCCTGTCGCCAGGCCTCCCCTCGTCGGGGCAAGCCCGACGAGCCTCCCCTCCGAGACGCGAGACTCCCGGCGCGCGGCTCGGTGCTCGACCGAAACTTGCGCGCGCTGGCGAGGGCGGCGGCGGCGACGTTCACGCGGTGCGGGCGAGGTGCTGCTCGAGCAACGGCAAGCGGTCGTTGCCCCAGAACAGCAGGTCGCCGACGAACATCGCCGGGGCGCCGAACGCGCCGCGGCGGACCGCCTCATCGGTGGTCGCCCGCAGCAGCTCCTTGGTTTCGGGCGCGTCGATCGCCGCCAGGATCGCGTCGGCGTCGAGCCCGGCCGCGCCGGCCGCGGCCGCGATCACCGGATCGGTCGTGACGTCCTGGTCCTCGGCCCAGTAGGCCCGGAACAGCGCCAGCGCGAACGCGGGCAGCGCCGACGCTCCGGCCAGGCGCTCGGCGGCGGCGAGCGCGCGCTGGGTCCGCAGCGTGATCATCGGGAACCGGCTCGGCACCCGGAACGGGACGCCGTAGTGGTGCGCCCACAGGGTCATGTCGTGGACCATCCAGCGGGCCTTGGCCGGGACCCGGATCGGCAGGTCGTTGCCCGCGGCCTTGAACACCCCGCCGAGGAGGAACGGCCGGAACCGCACCGGCACGCCGGTCCGCGCCGCCACCGCCGCCATCTGGGTCGCCGCCAGGTAGCTGTACGACGAGCCGATGTCGAAGAAGAACTCGATCTCGCGGGCGGTCATCGGGCGACGATACACGCTGGTGTCGCGAGCGCTCCGACCGGTGACGGTTCATCACCCGCGCCGCCGGGCGCGGTGAAGCCTCGCCGGCGATGCGCGCCCGGGGCGTCGACGGGCGGCTCGACGCGCGGCACGCGAGTTGCTCGAGGTCGGACCATGCGTCCGGTCGCCGTCGTCGCGTTGCTCGCCTCGCTGTCGGGTTGCCTCTACTCACGCAACGCGCTGGAGCGCCACGGCGACGGCTACCGAAACTACCCGGCGACCGTCGCGGCCGAGCAGGCCCGTCGCCACGATCGCCGACGCCTCGCGCTGCTCGGCGGACCGCTCGAGGTGATCGTCGGCGCCGGGCTCGCGGCGCTGGTGCTGTACGCGCCGATCAAGAACACGTCCGACTCCGAGTCGGTGACCGACCAGCTCGGCGACGCCGGCAAGGAGCTCGCCGGGCGCGCGCTCCTGGGCACGGTCGGCCTGGCCGTCGCGATGTCGGGCGTCGGTGATCTGGTGCTGGGCGCCACCGACGGCCTGTTCGCCAGCCCGATCGTCCGCGACGGCGCCCTGGTGCCGGCCGATCAGATCGACGCGCTCGCCCCGGCCCCGGGGCCGCGGCTGACCTTCCACGGCGTCCAGCTCGTCAGCGATCGTGAGATCGGCACGGGCCTCGGCCTGGGCGTCGCGCTGTGGCCGACCGCGCGCCTGCGCGCGCGCGCCGCCGTCACAGGTGAGCTGACCCTGGGCTGGCGCGACCGCAGCACCCACGGGGGCCTGGTCGGCGAGCTCGCGCTCGAGCGCGCGTTCGGACGCGAGCGGGTCGGCCTGTACCCGCGGGCCGCGCTCGGTGCCTACGTCGCCGGCGGCTGGAGCCGCGCCGACGCCGACCGCCCGGTCGTCCGCGCCGGCCTGCTCGGCACCGTGCGCGCGATGCAGCTCCGGCTCGGCGCCGGCTACCAGCCCGGTGATCGACGACCGTCGATCGAGTTCGCGATCCAGCGCGAGCTGCGCGTCGATTGAGGACGGGGTCAGCGCGGGGCGGTGGCGGGCTCGCACGCCGTCGCGATCAGCCGCGGCGCGCCGACGGTGCCCGCGATCCGCAGCCGGCGCCAGCCGTCGGCGTCGGCGGACGCGGCCAGGGCGACGACGGTCTGCAGGCCCGGATCGCGCGCCGCGAGCGCGGCGGTCGGGCGGAAGCGCACGCAGCCGTCGAGGACGCTCGCGGTCGGCGCGCGCGCGAGCCGGACCTCGAGCCCGACCGTGGCCTCGAGATCCGGCGACGCCAGGGCCCACCGCGTGATCCGGACGACGCCGGCGCGGACCTCCACCTCGGCCTCCAGGCCGTCGAGGTCGAGGTGCGAGAACTCGACGTCGCCGAGCCCGGTGCGCAGCCGCGTGCGATCGTCGCCGAGCCGACAGCGGCCCACGCACCGCACCGCCGCGCGGCCGGAGGTGTTGGCCACGTCGGGGCGCAGGAGGCTCAGCGGGATCGTGACGACGGCGTCGAGCTCGATCGTGCCGGTCAGGGGCAGGCCGAGCGGCGCGTCGATCGGCAGCTGGTCGAGCTCGAGGCGGTGGTGGACCGCCAGCAGCTGGGCCGAGGTGGGGCCGACGTGGACGATGCTCTCGATCGGGCCGGACGTCGCGGTCGGTCGATCCGACCCCGAACAGGCCACCAGCCACACCAGGACGACGGCCGCGCGCACGCGCACGGGATGCCACGGCGAGGATCCACGCGCAACCGATCCCGCAGCCGACCGGCCGCGCGCGGCGGGTCGATTGAGCCCGGCGCCGCCACGCGTGTATGGTCGCGCCTCGATGCGCGCCAACCCGAACTTCCAGAAGCTCCCGGCCGGCTACCTGTTCCCCGAGATCGGTCGACGCGTGCGCGCGTTCACGGCCGCGCACCCCGACGCCGCGGTGATCCGCCTCGGCATCGGCGACGTGACCGAGCCGCTGGCACCCGCGATCGTCGCGGCGATGCACGCCGCGGTCGACGAGATGGCGGTGCGCGCGACCTTCCGCGGCTACGGCCCCGAGCAGGGCTACGACTTCTTGCTCGACGCGATCCGCGCGCACGACTACCGCAGCCGCGGCGTCGAGATCGGCGCCGACGAGATCTTCGTGTCCGACGGCTCCAAGTGCGACAGCGGCAACCTGCAGGAGCTGTTCGCGGCCGACGCGGTGATCGCGATCGCCGACCCGGTCTACCCGGTCTACGTCGACTCCAACGTCATGGCCGGCCGCACCGGCGCGCCCGGCCCCGACGGCCGGTTCCCGGGCCTGGTGTACCTGCCGTCGACCGCGGCCACCGGCTTCGTGCCGGCGCCGCCCGACCGCGGCGGCATCGACGTGGTCTACCTGTGCTCGCCCAACAACCCGACCGGCGCGGTCATGACCCGGGCCCAGCTGACCGCGTGGGTCGAGTGGGCCCAGGCCCACGACGCGCTGATCGTCTTCGACGCCGCCTACGAGGCGTACATCTCCGACCCGGCGCTGCCGCGCTCGATCTTCGAGATCCCGGGCGCGCGCACCTGCGCGATCGAGCTGCGCAGCTTCTCCAAGCGCGCCGGCTTCACCGGCGTGCGCTGCGCGTTCATGGTCGTGCCCAAGGAGCTGCACGGGGTCGGCGCCGACGGCGCGCGGGTCTCGCTCAACGCCATGTGGAGCCGCCGCCACTCGACCAAGTTCAACGGCGCCAGCTACGTCGTCCAGCGCGGCGCCGCCGCGTCGTACAGCCCCGACGGCCTGGCCCAGACCATGGGCCAGGTCGGGTTCTACATGGACAACGCCCGGCTCCTGCGCGCGGGCCTGGCCGCGGCCGGCTTCGAGGTGTTCGGCGGCGAGCACGCGCCGTACATCTGGCTGGCCACGCCCGGCGGCATGAGGTCGTGGGACTTCTTCGATCAGCTGCTCGAGCGCGCCCACCTGGTCGGCACGCCCGGCTCGGGCTTCGGCCCCGCCGGCGAGGGCTACTTCCGGCTCAGCGCGTTCAACTCGCGCGCGAACGTCGAGGAGGCGGTCGCGCGGCTGCGCAAGGCGTTCGGGTGAGCGCGTGCGCGTCGCGCTGATCTCGGACCTCCACGCCAACCTGGTGGCGGTCGACGCGGTCCTGGCCGACGCCCGCCGGCGCGGGGTCGATCAGATCGTGTGCCTGGGCGACGTCGCGACGCTGGGGCCGCACCCGCGCGAGGTGCTGGCCCGGCTGCGCGACCTCGACGGCCCGACCATCCTCGCCAACCACGACGAGTTCCTGTTCCACCCGGCGCTGCTCGACCAGTACACCGAGGCGCCGATCATCCACGCCGCCGTGGCGTGGTGCCGCGACCAGCTGACCGCGGCCGAGCTCGATGAGCTGCGCGGGTTCGTGCCCGAGCGGACGATCACCGCCGGCGGCGCCAGTCTGCACCTGTTCCACGGCACGCCGCGGTCGCACATGGAGAACCTGCTCGCGACCACGCCCGGCGCCGACGTCGACGCGATGCTCGCCGGCCGCACCGCGACCGTCCTGGCCGGCGGCCACACCCACCTGCCGCTGGTCCGGCAGCACCACGCCGCGCTGATCGTCAACCCCGGCTCGGTCGGCCTGGCGATCCGCGAGTTCGTCGACGGCGGCCCGCCGCGGCTGCTCGATCACGCCCAGTACGCGATCGTCGAGCTGGCCGGCGGGCGCGCGAGCGTCACCTCGATCCAGGTCGACCTCGACCGTGCGGCGTTGCGTCGCGCCGCGACCGCGGTCGCCCACCCGCTGCGCGAGATGCTGGCGGCCGCCTACGCCTGATCGCCGGCCGCCGGGATCCTGGTACGGTCGCCGCGCCATGCCCGACTTCGCGTTCTCCGAACTGCTCCCGCTGGGCGACGACACCACGCCGTACCGCCAGCTCACCGCCGATCACGTCGGCACGTTCGCCGCCGGCGGCCGCACCTTCCTCGAGATCGCGCCGGCGGCGCTGACCTTGCTGACCGCCGAGGCGATGCGCGACATCGCCCACCTGCTGCGGCCCGGGCACCTGGCGCAGCTGCGCGCCATCCTCGACGATCCCGAGGCCTCGCCCAACGATCGGTTCGTCGCGCTCGACCTGCTCAAGAACGCCAACATCGCCGCCGGCGGCGTGCTGCCGATGTGCCAGGACACGGGCACGGCGATCGTGATGGGCAAGAAGGGCCAGTTCGTCATGACCGGCGGCGGCGACGAGGCGGCGATCGCCCGCGGCATCTTCGACACCTACCAGACCTCGAACCTGCGCTACTCGCAGCTCGCGCCGCTCGACATGTACAAGGAGGTCAACACCGGCACCAACCTGCCGGCGCAGATCGAGCTGTACGCCGACGACGGCGACAGCTACCGGTTCCTGTTCATGGCCAAGGGCGGCGGCTCGGCCAACAAGAGCTACCTGTACCAGGAGACCAAGGCGGTCCTGAACCCCGGCCAGCCTGCTGGCCTTCGTCGAGTCGAAGCTGCGCAGCCTCGGCACCGCGGCGTGCCCGCCCTACCACCTCGCGGTCGTCGTCGGCGGCACCTCGGCCGAGACCACGCTCAAGGTCGCCAAGCTGGCGAGCGCCCGCTACCTGGACCACCTGCCCACCGCCGGCTCGAAGCTCGGCCACGCGTTCCGCGACGTCGCGCTCGAGGGCGAGGTCCTGGCGCTGGCCCAGCGGACCGGCATCGGCGCGCAGTTCGGCGGCAAGTACTTCTGCCACGACGTCCGGGTGATCCGGCTGCCGCGCCACGGCGCGTCGTGCCCGATCGGCATCGCGGTGTCGTGCTCGGCCGACCGCCAGGCCAAGGGCAAGATCACCAAGGACGGCGTGTTCCTCGAGGCGCTCGAGCGCGATCCCGCCCACTACCTGCCGCTGCCGACCGCCGACGACCTCGGCGGCGAGTGCGTCGCGATCGATCTGGCGCGGCCGATGAGCGAGATCCGCGCGACCCTGTCGCGGTACCCGATCAAGACCCGGCTGTCGCTGTCGGGCCCGATGATCGTCGCGCGCGACATCGCCCACGCCAAGCTCAAGGAGCGGCTCGACGCCGGGGCCGGCCTGCCGCAGTACCTGAAGGATCACTGCGTCTACTACGCCGGACCGGCCAAGACCCCGACCGGCATGGCCTCGGGCTCGTTCGGCCCCACCACCGCCGGGCGCATGGACAGCTACGTCGAGCTGTTCCAGCGGCACGGCGGCAGCCTGGTGATGCTGGCCAAGGGCAACCGCAGCAAGGCGGTGACCACGGCCTGCGCCGCCCACGGCGGCTTCTACCTGGGCTCGATCGGCGGGCCGGCCGCGCGCCTGGCCCAGGACTGCATCAAGAAGGTCGAGGTGCTCGAGTACCCCGAGCTCGGCATGGAGGCGGTCTGGCGGATCGAGGTCGTCGACTTCCCGGCGTTCATCGTCGTCGACGACAAGGGCAACGACTTCTTCGCCGACATCGAGGGCAGCCTCAAGGTCGTGCGCTGAGCTCCGGATCGAGGCGGATCAGCGCATCCCGATCGCGGCGAACACCGCCGCCGGACCCGGCCGAGCGCCGGCGCGGCCGGTCGACTCCAGCGCCGTCCGGATCGCGGCGTTGACGGCCGACTGACAAATGTCATCGCGGCCCGATCGCGGCCGGCGCAGGGTGGCGCCATGGTCACGCCGCCCACGCCTGCCGCGCACGACCGCGCGAGCCCCGCGGCAGGTGACGCGCTGCTCGAGGCCGCGCTCGATCGACTGACGACGGTGCACCACGCGGCGCTGCGCCAGGCGCTGGCGGCGCTGGCGGCGCACCGCGATCACCTGACCGGCGAGCACGGCCCGGTGCTGGCCGCGACGACCGAGCGGATCGAGGCGGTCGTCGGCGCCAACCTGGCGCGCGAGGCCCGCGTGATCGTCCCGTACCTGCGGGCGCTGGCCGCCGGCGCGCCCGACCACACGGTGTTCGCGTCGATCGCGGCGCCGTGGCCGGTGGTGACCAGCGAGCAGCGCGCGTGCCGCGAGGCGACCGACGACCTGATCGCCATGCTGATGACGATGATCGCGTGCCCCACCTGCGCGGTGGTGGTCACGCACGCCCACGACCTCGCCTGCGCGCTGGCCGCGCACCGCGGCTTCACCGACCGCACCGTGTACCCGCTGGCGCGCGCGCGCGAGCGGCGCCTGGCGCGGCCGCCGCCGACCTGAACCGCCCGCGTCCTCCACGTCCCACGCGCCGATGGTCCGGCGGCGCGTCGCTGCCCGCCCGGACCTATCGCAAGGAGCATCCATGCTGTCCAAGTCCGCCGCCCGCGCGTTCTTCCTGGGAGGGACCGCGCTGTGCGTCGTCGCCTTCATCGGCCTGACCGTCGACACGTTCGCGCGCATCCCCGGTCAGACCCACCAGGGCAAGATCACCGACTCGGTCCGCCGCGGGAAGGACCTGTGGGACCGCTCGAACTGCATGGGCTGCCACACCCTGCTCGGCGAGGGCGCGTACTACGCGCCCGAGCTGACACGGGTGATCGAGCGCCGCGGGCCGGTGTTCATCCGCGCGATGCTGACCGATCCCGAGAAGATGTACCCGGGCCAGCGGCGCATGTGGAAGTACGACTTCTCCGAGCGCGACAAGGACGACCTGATCGCGTTCTTCACCTGGATCGGCGAGATGGACCTGAACGGCTGGCCGCCCAAGCCGACCTTGGGCCGGGTCGCGACCACGACCGGCATGGCCGGGACCACCGATCGGCCGCAGATCTTCAACCAGCTGTGCGTCGCCTGCCATTCCCTCGGCGGCCAGGGCGGCGCGGTCGGGCCCGCGCTCGACGGCGTCGGCAACCGCAAGACCGCGCCCGAGATCACCGCGTGGCTGCGCGATCCGCCCAGCGTCAAGCCCGGCACCGCGATGCCCAAGCTGCCCCTCACCGACGGCCAGCTCGACGAGCTGACCGCCTTCCTGTCGACGCTCAAGTAGGAGACCACCATGAAGTACGAATCACAGCGCGTCGCCTGGTGGTTCTTCGCCACCTGCATGCTCCTGTTCGCCCTGCAGCTGGTCTACGGCCTGATCATGGCCTACGCCCACGCCGGCCACGATCCGCTGCACCCGATCATCCCGTTCCACGTCGCCCGCGCGGTCCACACCAACCTGCTCGTGGTCTGGCTCCTGACCGGCTTCATGGGCGCGGCCTACTTCATCATCCCCGAGGAGGCCGATCGCGAGCTGTACTGGCCCAAGCTGGCCTACGTCCAGCTGATCGCGCTGGTGGCGGTCGGCGTGACCGCGATCATCGGCTTCCACCTGCAGTGGTGGGAGGGCCGCAAGTTCCTCGAGATCCCGCGCCCGCTCGACGTCCTGGTCGTCGTCGACGTGCTCCTGTTCATCGCCAACATCGGCATGACCATCTGGAAGGGGCGGCGGATGACCACCACCAGCATGGTCCTGTTCTTCGGGCTGCTGATGGCCGCGCTCCTGTACCTGCCGGGCATGATCCCGACCGACAACCAGACCATCGACTCGTACTGGCGCTGGTGGGTGGTGCACCTCTGGGTCGAGGGCGTGTGGGAGCTGATCATGGGCGCGATCCTGTCGTTCCTGCTGATCAAGCTGACCGGCGTCGACCGCGAGGTCATCGAGAAGTGGCTCTACGTGATCGTCGGCTTCACGTTCCTGTCGGGCATCCTCGGCACCGGCCACCACTACTACTGGATCGGCACGCCGCGGTACTGGCTCCTGATCGGCGGCGTGTTCAGCGCGCTCGAACCGCTGGCGTTCCTCGCGATGGCGATCTACGCGATCTCGATGGCGCGCCGGGGCGGGCGCGCGCACCCCAACCGCATCGCGCTGCAGTGGACGATCGGGTGCGCCGTGATGTCGTTCGTCGGCGCCGGCTTCCTCGGCTTCGCCCACACGATCCCCGCGGTCAACAAGTACACCCACGGCACGCTGGTCACGGCGATGCACGGGCACATGGCGTTCTGGGGCGCGTACGCGATGCTGGTGCTGGCGATCATCAGCTACGCGCTGCCGCTGCTGACCGGGCGCAAGCGCCACGACACGCCGGCGGCGTCGTTCGCCTTCTGGACCAGCAACATCGGCATGATCGCGATGACCCTCGCGTTCGCCGTCGCCGGCATCACCCAGGTCGTGATGGAGCGCCGGATCGGGATGGACTTCGTCACGGTCCAGAAGGAGATCGAGATCCACTTCTGGGGCCTCATCCTCGCCGCCGGCCTGTTCATCCTCGGCATCGGCGCGTTCATCTGGAACTTCATCCGCCACGGCAAGCCGGTCGCCGAGCTCGACGGCGCGCCCAGCGTCGAGGCCGCGGGCGCCGGGGCCGAGCCGGCATGACGACGCCGTACTACCGCGAGGTCGGCGACGAGGTCCGGGCGTTCACCGCGGCCCACGCGACCCGCACCCCGGTCCTGCTCAAGGGCCCGACCGGCTGCGGCAAGTCGCGCTTCGTCGAGGCGATGGCGGCGCGCCTCGACCGCCCGCTGGTGACGGTCGCCTGCAACGACGAGACCTCGGCCCACGACCTGATCGGCCGCTGGCTGGTCAAGGGCGGCGACACCGTCTGGCAGGACGGCCCGGTGACCCGCGCCGTCAAGCAGGGCGCGGTGCTGTACCTCGACGAGGTCGCCGAGGCTCGCGAGGACGTGATCGTCGTGCTGCACCCGCTGGCCGATCACCGCCGGCAGCTCCACATCGACCGGCTCGATCAGACGCTCGACGCCGGCGCCGGCTTCATGCTGGTCGCCAGCTACAACCCCGGCTATCGCCGCGGCCTCAAGGAGCTCAAGCCGTCGACCCGGCAGCGGTTCATCGCGATCCGGTTCGGCTACCCCGCGGCCGAGGTCGAGGCCGAGATCGTCGAGGCCGAGGCGCAGCTCGAGCCGGCGGTGGCCCGGCGCCTGGTCGCGCTCGCCGGCAAGATCCGGACGCTCGAGGAGCTGGGCCTGGCCGAGACCGTGTCGACGCGCCTGCTGATCAACGCCGGCCGGCTGATCGGCGCCGGCGTGCCGCCGAGGCGGGCGTGCGCGGTGGCGGTGGTCGCGCCGCTGTCCGACGACGTCGAGACCCAGCACGCGCTGCAGGACCTGGTCGACCTCGCGCTATGAGCTGGGACGAGCGCCTGTTCGGCCGCGTGCTGGCCCGGCTGCGGCAGCGGCGGACCCGCGCGGTCGCGGCCCGAGGGGTCGAGGTCGGGCCGCTCCGACGACGGCTCGCGCTCCTGGCCAGCGCGATCGCCGAGCGACCGATGGCGGTGCTCGTGGCCAACGGCGACGGTGGCGTGCGCGGCGCGAACCTGGTGATGCCGCCCCTGATCGCGGTCTTCGATACGCCCGCGGCCAACCTCGCGCTGCTGCGCGCGCGCGTGATCGTCGGGGCGATGATGGCGCGGGATCCGTCGCCGCTGCCCGCCAGCGACGACGCGCGCCGCCTGCGCACGCTGGTCGCGCTGGTCCGCGCCCGCGCCCAGATCGGCGCCGAGCTGCCCGGCGCCGCGGCGCTGCTGGCGACGGTGTTGCCGCAGCTCCGGGGCCTGCGCGGGCCGGCGCCGGGCCGCACGCCCGCCGACCGCGCGCTGGCGGCCGCGACCCAGATCGCGCTCGGGGCCGAGATCACCGAGGTCGCCGCCGCCGCCCCGGCGCCGACCGCCTGGCTCGAGGCGATCGCGGACGGTCGCCTGGACGTCGAGCTGGGGCCGGCGCAGGGCGGCCGCGGCCCGGCGGTGCCGCTGTGCGGCTGGCTGGCGCCGCCGACCCTCGATGATGACGACGCGACGCCGCTGGGCGCCGACGCGGGTCCGAGCCGCGGCGGCCGCGATCGCGCCGGCCGGGCCCACGACCGGGTCAGGCGCCGCCAGCTCGACGAGCGCGCGCGCGGCGACAACCCGCTGGTGCACTCGTTCGAGAAGGTCCACACGCTCGAGAAGTACCAGGGCGGCCGCAAGCGCATCGACGGCGCCGACGAGCTCGACGCCCACGGCGACGCGCTCGACGAGCTCGATCTCGACGAGGTCGTCCGCAGCCGCACCAGCACCAGCTCGGTGTACCGCGCCGACGCGCTGGGCATGACCGAGCCCGGCGACCTCGGCGCGGACGCGACGCCGCCGTCGATCGACGCCCTGACCTACGACGAGTGGGACGAGGGCGGCCGCTGCTACCGGCGCGCCTGGTGCCAGGTCCACGTCGAGCACGCGCCGCTCCGGGCGACGCCGGCCGCGACCGTCGCGTTCGTCGCCGCCGCCCGCCGCCGCTTCCGCCGCGAGCGCGCCGAGCTCGCGGCCCAGCTCGCGCGCCTCGACCTCCAGCCGCGCTGGCTCGGCCGCCAGCCCGACGGCCCCGACATCGACGTCGACGCGATCGTCGAGCGCCACGGCGCGCTCCGCCACGGCACCAGCGGCCCCGAGAAGCTGTACGTCGCGCCGCGGCGGCAGCCGCCCGAGCTGGCGGTGGCGCTGGTCCTCGACCGCAGCCTGTCGAGCGACGCCTGGGTCGCCGATCAGCGCGTCCTCGACGTCGGCACCAGCGCCCTGGTCGCGCTCGGCGACGCGCTCGCGCCGCTGGCGACCCGGACCGCGGTCGTCGGGTTCGCCAGCTACACCCGGCGCGACTGCCGCCTGGCCATGCTCAAGGACTTCGACGCGCCCTGGGCCGCGGCCCACGCGCGGCTGGCCGCGCTCGAGCCGTCCGGCTACACGCGCATCGGCCCGGCGCTGCGCCACGTCACCGCGCTGCTGGACCGGCAGCCGGCGCGCCGCAAGCTGCTGGTGCTGCTCTCGGACGGCAAGCCGACCGACTACGATCGCTACGAGGGCCGCTACGGCGTCGCCGACGTCCACCGCGCCGTCACCGAGGCCGACCGCCAGGGCGTGCACGTCTTCGCCGTCGCCCTCGATCGGCGCGCGCGCCACCACTTGCCGCAGATGTTCGGCGCCGGCGGCTTCGCGGTCGTGACCCAGCCCCGGGACCTGGTCGTCGCGGTCGGGCGCCTGTACCAGCAGCGGCTCGCGCGCTGACGTCAACCGGCGGCGGCGCACGCGGTCAGCGCCGGCAGATCGCCGAGGATGAAGCCGCCGGGCCCGGTGACCACGACGCCGTCGCGCTCCCACGGCCGCAACGCCCGGATCACGGTCTCGGTGCGCGCCGACACCAGGCTGGCCAGCGTGGTCCGCGCCAGCGACACCGGCACCGCGACGGTGCCGTCGACCAGCTCGTCGCCGAACCGCGACGCCAGGTGCACGAACAGGCTCGCGAGCCGCGCCCGCACCGAGCCGGCCGCCAGGATCTCGACCTTGGTGCGCAGCGCCGCCGCGTGGCGACACAGCGCCTGCTGCAGCGCCAGCGACAGCGCCGGGCACAGCGCCGACTGCTCGAGCACGCGCTGCGCATCGAGGCGGATCACCGTGGCGGTGTCCGACGTCACGACCGCGTCCGCGGGGTAGCGCGCGTCCTCGAGCGCGGCGGTGTCACCGACGTTCTCGCGCGGCCCGAAGATCGCGACGATCACCTCGGCGCCTGACGCCAACGTCCGCCGCACCGTGACCAGGCCGTGGACGATCACGTGGAACCCGGTCGCGCGATCGCCCTCGCGCCACAGGTGCGCGCCGGCGACCAGCCCGCGGGCGCTGGCGCGCCCCGCCAGCCGCTCGATCACCGGCGGGGGCACCGTGCGCAGGAAGTGGCTGGTGCGCAAGAGCGCGACCAGCCGCGCGCCCGCCGGCGGCGGTGGCGACGCGAGCGGCAGCGGGGCGAGGGCGGACGGAGCGGGGGCCATGGACGCTCCGTCAACGCAGCGCCGCCACGATCGCGTCGTGGCCCAGGCCGAGCCCCTCGGCGCGCGCGCGCGGCCGGCCGGCGTCGTCGAGCACGGTCAGGACCGAGGTGTGGAAGAACTCGCCGTCGTCGAGCACGCGGTACTTGATCCCCAGCGCCGCCGCCAGCTCGCGGGCGACGTCGTCGGTGGCCGCGGTCAGGATCCAGCCGGCGCCGAGCGCGCGCTCGGCGGCCAGCGCCTGGAGCTTGGCCGGGGTGTCGCGGTCGGGGTCGAAGCTGACCAGCACGAACCGGGTCCGCGCGCGCACCGCGGGATCGAGGTCGCGCTCGACGCCCTTGAGGTCGTCGATCAGCCGCGGGCACGCGGCCGGACAGCTCGCGTAGAACATCGAGATCACGATCGGCGCGCCGGCCAGGGACGCCAGCGCCAGCGGCGCACCGTCGGGGCCGCGCACGCTCAGCTCGAGATCGTAGATCGAGCCGTCGCCGAGCGGCGACGCCCAGTCGCCGGCCATCGTCGGCTCCGACGCCACCGCTGGCGCCGATGGGCCGGCCTCGCCCGACGGAGCCGGCGGTGCGCTCGACTGGCCGCGGCCGCAGCTCGCGACCACGACCACCACGACGATCCCGATCACCGCGCGCATGTCAGCGCTCCTTTCGCGTCGGCGGCACGTCGGCCGCGCAGCGGAACCCGAGGTTCGCGGTCGTGTACCGCGCCTGCAGCGAGCTGCGGAACGCGAGCCGCATGAACGTGGCGTACTGCCCCGGATCCCGGGCCAGCGCGGCCCCGGCGCCGCAGTACTTGGCGCGGTCGGCGTCACCGCGCCCGCGATCGTCCGACGCGACCAGCGCCGCGCCGAAATCGTAGACCCACTCCCACACCAGCCCGTGCAGCTCGCGCACGCCCCAGGCGTTGGCCTCGCCCTGCCCGACCGCGGGCAGCACCGTCGGCGTCGGCGCCGCGTACCACGCCAGGACGCGCTCCTCCCAGGCTGGATCGTCGGTGCCGTCGCGCGCGGTCGCGCTGGCTTGCGCTGCCAGCTCCCACTCGCGCTCGGTCGGCAGCCGCCCGCCGCGCCAGGCGCAGTAGGCCTTGGCCGCGAACCAGCTCACGCGCACGACCGGCGCGGCCGCGGGTGCGCGCGGCCCCAGCTCGAGGGGCCCGGCCCAGTGCCCGAGGTAGTCGCGATCGGCGCGGACGGTCTTGATGCGCCCGCGCCGCCAGGCCGGGTTGGCGCGCGCGAACGCGAGGAAGTCGGCGTTGGTCACCGGCGTCGCGTCGAGCGCGAACGCCGCGACCGCCACCTCGGTCTCGCCCGGCGAGGTCGGGAACAGCGGGCGATAGGTGCCGGGCCCGATCACGACGCGCGGCGCCGCGGCCGCCGGGGCGGCGACCAGCGCGACGAACAGCAGGGTGATGGCGCGGCTCGACATGGCGGCTGCGCTCGCGGTCAGTTGGCCGCGCCCGGCGGCCGCGGGGTCGACGCCCGGACCTTGGCGACGTCCGCCTCGCTGACCGGCCCCTTGTTGTTGCCCATCGAGTTGAACACGAACGTGAGGATGTTCGCGATGTCGTCGTCGGTCAGGTGCGACATCGGCGGCATCAGCCCGTTGTACTCGGCGCCGTTGACCGTGACGGCGCCCGTCAGCCCGTTGAGCACGCCGCCGATCAGCGTGTCGCGCGGGGTCCGCGCGATGTAGTCCGAGTGGTCGAGCGGCGGGAACGTCGGCGCCAGGCCCTTGCCGTCGGGCTGGTGGCACGCGGAGCAGGTGCCGGCGAACAGCCCCTTGCCCGCGGCGATCTGCTGATCGAGGGTCAGCGTGCCGGCCGCCGCCGACGCGCTCGCGGCCGCGACCGCGGTGGCCGCGCTCGGGTCGGCCTTGTCCGACAGGTACACCGAGTCGACCTCCTTGCCCGAGTACACCAGCTTGTCCTCGGGCCCCTCGACCTTGAGCATGCCGACCGCGCCCTTATTGAACGCGCGGAACAGCGAGTGATCCACCAGGATGTACGTCCCCGGCACCTGGACCTTGAACTCCACCATCGTCGCGCCGCCGGCCGGCACCATCGTGGTCTGGACGTGCTCCTGCACGTTGGCGCCGGCCTCGGTGTAGACCCGGTCGAAGATCTCGCCGATGACGTGGAAGCTCGACGTCATGTTGGGTCCCCCCACGCCGAAGTAGATGCGGACCGTCTCACCGACCTTGGCGGTCAGGGCCTGGTCGCCGACCAGCGCGCCCTCGGAGCCATTGAACACGATGTAGGTCGGGTTCTCGTCGATGCCCTTCTGCATGTCGAACGGCTGCAGGCCCTTCTCGCGGTACTTGCCGACCGTGTAGAAGTCGCCTTGCATGACGTAGTACTCGCGGTCGACCTTGGGCAGGCCGCCGGCGGGCTCGACCAGGATCATGCCGTACATGCCGTTGGCGACGTGCATCGGCACCGGCGCGGTCGCGCAGTGGTAGACGAACAGGCCCGGGTTGAGCGCGCGGAACGAGAACTGCGACTCGTGGCCGGGCGCGGTGAACGAGCTGGCCGCGCCGCCGCCCGGCCCGGTCACCGCGTGCAGGTCGATGTTGTGCGGCATCTTGCTCGACGGGTGGTTCTGCAGGTGGAACTCGATCATGTCGCCCTGGCGCACCCGGATGAAGCTGCCCGGCACGGTGCCGCCGAAGGTCCAGAACGTGTAGCGGACGCCGTCGGAGATCGGCAGCTCCTTCTCCTGCACCTCGAGGCGCACGATGACCTTGGCGGGCTTGGTGCGGGTGATCGGCGCTGGCACGTTGGGCGGCGCGGTCAGCTCGGCGATCACCGCGTCGCCCTGCGGCGCGCTGGTGACGTCCGCGGGTGGCGGCGCCGGCGCCGGCGCTGGTCCGGGGGCGGTGTTGTTACTGCCGCCCTTGCAGCCGAGGGCGGCTGCGACGACCACCGCGAACAACCATGAACGAGAAGCGAGCATATTGGATGTCCTCCACACCGCCGTGACCGGTTGCAAGGTGTGCGCCGTCGCCTGTGGTGAGCGCTCGACGGCGGCGCAGCGTGAGTCATGAGATCGTCGTGCCCCCCACAACGCCCCTGGGCGCCGTCGTCAGAACATCAGCGTGCCCCAGATCTGCAGGCCGCGGAAGTCGAATCCCTCGACGGCCGGCCCGGGTGCGGGCGGATTGGTGGCGCCGCTGAGCACCTGGCCAAAGATCCACGACGCGCCGACCCCGGTAGCGGGATCGATCGCGTACGTGATCAGGGCGCCGAGCGACACCTGCCAGGCGTCACCGAAGCCCGACAGCGGCCCCTTGATCCCTGAGCCGAGGCCTACGGTGAGCTCGGGGGTCGCCTTGTACGTCACCACCACGGGCACCCACAGCGAGTCCTTGTTGAGGCGCGCGCCGGCGGCGTCCTCGCGCTTGGTGACCGCGATCAGCAGGTTCGTCTGGACGTGCAGCGCGACCTTGTCGATGACCGCGTAGCGGATCTTGGCCCCGGCCTTGAGATCGTAGAAGCCGTCGTGGAGCTTGACCGCGTGGGCGCCGCCCCCGGCCGCGACCGCGAGCGCGCCGCGCGCGAGGCTGTACCAGCCCTCGACGCCGACGTTGTCGTAGACCTCGGCGCACCCGCCGTCGGTGCCGGTCACGCACAGACCGCCGCCGACGCCGGCGCGGAACCCGGTGGTCGCGAACCGTGAATGGACGAGCGCGACGGTCAGATCTGACGTAACGCCATAGCTCACGTCCGGCGAGATCGAGATCGGCTTGGCGACCTGATCGGCGGTCATCGCGATCTCGAGGTTGACCGCGACGTTGAGCTTGCCCGCCGGCAACGTGAGGCCGGGCGGCGGCTTCGGTGATGCTTCGTCAGCGGCGGCGGTCGACGCGACCAGGGTGGGCGCGACCACGAGGGTCGTGAGCGTGAGGTACCTCGACGTCATCTGCGTGCTCCTTCCACGTCGCGGCACCTGGCCGCGCCGGCATCGCGCCGCTAGAGCAAGCCCCGGGCCACGCCATCAACCGCGGCGCGGCGTCGAGATCCGCGCGACCACGACCGTCGCCGCGAACCCGAGCAGCGCGACCGCGGTGGCGATCGCACCACCTCGACGGAGCGCCGCGGCGCCGGCCAGGTCACCGACGATCCGGAGCCCGAGGCCGCCGTGCAGCAGCGCCAGCGGCGCGTACAGCGCCCGCGTGAACGGGACCTCGATGCGCGCGACCGCGGGCAGGATGATCGGCGCGTGGGCGAACACCATCGACAGCACGAAGCCGACCAGGATCGCGTGCACGATCGCGTCGTAGCGCGGCCCCGCCGGTGGCAGCCCCACGGCCACCAGGCCGAGCCCTCCGAGCAACAGCCAGGCCGCGCCCGCCAGCACACCGACCGCGGCGAAGCGCGGCAGGCCCGGGCGACGGATCGTCCGCCACGCGAGATCGAAGCGGAGGGTCCACGCGGCCGCGGCCGCGATCGCCAGGCCGAGGCCGCGCTGCCACGCCGGGCCGCGGTCGATCGCCGCGATCGCCAGGCTCGCGAGGGCCACCGCGACCACGACGATCAGCCGGCGCGCCCACCGCGGCGTCGGCGCCAGCCGCGACAGCTCGATGCGCTCGGCGACGATCGTCAGCGCGAAGAAGCCGATCCAGCCCGGCACGACCGCGAACACCCACGCGCCGCGCGCCCACGCGATCGCGGCCGCCACCAGCACCACCGCGCCGAGCAGCATGATCGCCGTGAACGCCGCGCGCTGGCGCCGCACGATCGCGACGTTGACCGCGACCAGCGCGACCGCCGCGATCACCGCCGCGCCGCGCGCCGGCGCGACCCGCCCGAGCACCAGCGCGATCGCCGTCGCCGCGCCCGCGAGCGGCGCGAGCCACGCCGCCGGGTGCGCGAGCGCGACCGCACGTTCGAGGGCGATGACGGTCACGAACACCCCGACGACCAGCAGCGGACCGTGCTCGCCCGCGCGCACGCCGCCGCCCGGGACCGCGACGCCCATCCGGCTGAGCCCAGCCAGGACCGCGACGGCGGCGGCGGCCGCGATCACCAGCAGGACACCGCGCCGTCCCCACGGCGACGCGGTCATGACACCCAGCCGAGCGCCACGCGCGCGGCCTCACTCATGTCGTCGGGCCCCCACGGCGGCTCCCACTCGAGCGCGACGTCGACCTCGACCACGCCCGGCACCGCGCGCACGCGCGCCACGACCTCGTCGACGAGCGTCTCGCCCAGCGGACACGCGGGGCTGGTGGTGGTCATTGTCACCTGCACGACACCTGTCGTCACCAGCACAACACGCACCAGCCCGAGCTCGACGATGTCGATCCCCAGCTCGGGGTCCAGCACCTGCGCTAGCGCGGCGCGAATGGGCGCTACGACCGCGGGATCATCGCTGGTCACGCTCAGGTCGACGGACATCGACGCCGAGCGACTGCACCCGCCGGGCCAGGGCCGACGGCACGGCCGTTGCTCTGGAGCTGACCATGCTCGATCCTCAGTCCACGGTCGCCCAGGTCGTCCTCGATCACTCCGCGTGCGCGCCGGTGTTCCAGCGGCATCGCATCGACTATTGCTGTCACGGCGACCGATCGATCGCCGTCGCCTGCGCCGATCGCGGGGTCCCGGTCGATCAGGTCGTGGCCGAGCTCGACGACGCCATCGCGGCGCGGACCGGGCACGAGGTCGACGCCGCGTCGCTCGACACGCCCGCGCTGATCGGCCACATCGTCGCGACCCACCACGACTACCTGCGCAAGACGCTCCCGTTCGTGCTCGGCCTGGCGGCCAAGGTCCGCCGGGTCCACGGCGCCCGCGCGCCGAAGCTGGTCGACGTCGACGAGCTGGTGGTCGCGCTCGACGCGACGCTGGGGTCGCACCTCGACGACGAGGAGGAGCGCCTGTTCCCGTCGCTGATCGCCAAGCCGGTCGACCAGCGCCAGGTCGCGGCCGAGCTGGCGGCGATGGCCGAGGACCACCTGGTCGTCGGCGATCTGCTGGCGCGGCTGCGCGACGCCGCCGACGACTTCGCGCCGCCCGACTGGGCGTGCGGCAGCTACCGCACGCTCCTGGCCGAGCTGGTCCACCTCGAGGGTGACATCCTCCGCCACGTCCACCTCGAGAACCACGCGCTCATGCCGCGGTTCGCGTCGCGGTGACGCCCGACGCGGCCCCACGACGGTCGGTCACGGACAGGTCCACACCGACCTGGTGTTGCCGCGCGCGTCGGTCACGTCCTTGTAGTAGCAACCGGCGCTGCCGCGCTTCGGCGACGAGAACCACGAGTGCGCGCCGACCGACGAGCCCTTCGGCTTGAACGCGGCGATCTCGGTCTGGCACGCGGCGTCGCACCGCGACCAGACCTTGAGCATGCCGTCGAAGGTCCACGTCAGCCGCGCCTCGAGGCCGAGCGCGCGGACCGAGCCGACGCTGGCGTCCCAGCTCGAGACCGCGGGGCCGACCGACAGCTCGATCACCTGCGCCAGCATCGGCCAGTAGCGCGTGACGCCGAGCGCCAGGCCCCAGGCGTCGCCGCCGTCCTCGGCGCCGGCCGCGCCGTCGCGGTAGCCCTGCTCGCCCGTCGCGAGCCGCGCGGCCGCGCTCACCCGCCACGCCGGCCACGGCAGATCGAGCTCGCCCCGCGCCTCCCAGCCGTCGGTGCGGTACGTCGTGTAGCCCGTGCCCGGGTGATCGGCGCGCCGCGACGCCGACACCGCGACCGCGCCCTTGGCCCGCGGATCGAACGCGAGCCCGGCGCCGAACCCGAGGTGCCAGCCGTAGCCCTGGCCGTCGGGGTGGCTGGTGCGGTCGGCCCCGGCCAGGACGTGCAGCGAACACGCGCCGGTGGTGACGGCCAGGGATGCGAGGAAGAGCCGCGCGAGCGGATGGCGCACGCCACGATCGTACGCCTCGCGTCGACGGGTTGGTAGCGTCGCGCCGTCGAGGAACCGGACGAGGACACCTGTCGACCTGCGCGGTTGCGCGCGCTGCCACAAATTGTCGCAGGTGGATCGAGATCGATCGCTGGACGTTCGCCAGGACATGCGCACGTCCATCGCGATCCTGGCGTTCATCCTGGCCGTCGTCGGTGTCATCGGCACCGCGGCCGCCGACCAGAAGTTCCACCCGGTGCCGACCGGCGGCAAGGCCCGCGGGCTCGCGGTCAAGGCCGTGGCCTACGACGGGTCGACCAACGGCGTCCTGACCGTCCAGATCAAGAACACCGGGGCCCGGGCCCAGCGGTTCTCGGCCGAGGGCCTGTACTTCGTGCCCGACGGCGACCCCGACACCGCGCCGCAGCGGCTGGGCGCGGTCGGCCCGCTGCAGCTGGCCAGCGACGAGGGCGACGCCCGCGCGACCTCGGTCGCGGTCGCGCCGGGCGCCACCGTCACCGTGCGCCTCGACGTGTTCTGCATCGACTCGCACCGCCCGAGCCCGTCGTCCGCCAACACCTTCACGCTCGGCAAGACCCGGCTGCCGCGCACGCTCGCGCGCACGATCGAGACCTCGGCCCGGATGGCGGCCGACGAGTCGGGCGGCTACGCGCCGGCCAAGTCCAGCATCCAGAGCGAGGTCTGGAAGGCGCGGGACCGCCGCTGGGTCAAGCTCGACGGCGAGGGCGTCCAGGAGGCTGCCAAGTAGCGTGATCGTGGTCACCAACCTGACCCCCGCGGATCACCCAAGCGTCACCCTGACGTCGCTTCCGCCGGGCCAGAGTTTCGCCTATTGTCCGCGGCGATGAGGTCCTACCTGTGCGTCCTGTCCGTGGCCGCGACCCTGGTCGCGTGTGGTGACAACCTGAAGGGCGATCAGCCGCCGACCGTGGCTGACAAGGGGGTGACCACCGCCGAGGACACACCGGTCTCGTTCACCCTCGAGGCCACCGATCCCGAGGGCCAGCCGCTGGCGATCACCGCCGGCACGCCGGCCCACGGCACGATCACGGTCGCGGGCGCGACGCTGACGTACACGCCCGCCGCCGACTACAACGGCGCCGACGGCACGACCATCACCGTCAGCGACGGCGACCTCACCGCGACCGCGACGGTCACGATCACCGTGACGCCGGTCAACGACGCCCCGATCGCCGTCGACGACGCGCTCGCGGCCAACGAGGACGTGGCCGCGGCGATCGCCACCGCGGCGCTCCTGGCCAACGACACCGACGTCGACGGCGACACCTTGACGATCACCGCGGTCGCCGCCGCCACCAACGGCACGGTCGACCTCGCCGGCGACACGATCACCTTCACGCCCCCGGCCAACTTCGTCGGCGACGCGACGTTCGAGTACACGGTGTCCGACGGCACCGACACCGACACCGCGACGGTCACGCTCGCGGTCGGCGGCGCCAACGATCCGCCGGTCGCGGTCGACGACGCCGCGACCACGCCCGAGGACACCGAGCTGGTGATCCAGCCGGCGACGCTGGTCGCCAACGACACCGACGCCGACGGCCAGACGCTGTCGCTGACCGCGGTCGGCAACCCCACCAACGGCACGGTCACGCTGATCGCCGGCGAGGTCCGGTTCCAGCCCACCGCCGACTTCAACGGCGCCGCCAGCTTCGAGTACACGGTGTCCGACGGCGTCGCCACCGACGTCGGCCTGGTCGCGGTGACGGTCACGCCGGTCAACGACGGCCCGGTCGCCGGTGACGACACCGCCACCACCGCCGAGGACACCGCCGCCACGCTGACCGCGGCGGCGCTGCTCGCCAACGACACCGACGTCGACGGCCCGGCCCTGTCGATCACCGCGGTCACCGGCGCCACCAACGGCACCGTCGCCCTGGCCGGCACCACCGTCACGTTCACGCCCGCCGCCAACTTCAGCGGCACGGCCGGCTTCGACTACACGGTCTCGGACGGCACCCTGACCGACACCGGCCACGTCACCGTCACGGTCACGCCGGTCAACGACGGCCCGCTCGCGGTCGACGACGCGGTCACCACCGCCGAGGACACCGCCGCGACCATCCCGGCCGCGACGCTCCTCGCCAACGACACCGACGTCGACGGCCCGGCCCTGTCGGTCACCGCGGTCACCGCCGCCACCAACGGCACCGTCGCCCTGGCCGGCACCACGGTCAGGTTCACCCCGGCCGCGAACTTCAGCGGCACGGCCGGCTTCGACTACACGGTCTCCGACGGCACCCTCACCGACGTCGGCCACGTCACCGTCACGGTCACCGCGGTCAACGACGCCCCGGTCGCGGTCGACGACGCGGTCACCACCGACGAGGACACCGCCGCCACCATCCCGGCCGCGACGCTCCTCGCCAACGACACCGACCCCGACAGCACGCCCACGGTCACCGCGGTCAGCGCCGCCACCAACGGCACCGTCGCCCTGGCCGGCACCACGGTCACGTTCACGCCGACCGCGGACTTCAGCGGCACCGCCGGCTTCGACTACACGATCTCCGACGGCACGCTGACCGACGTCGGCCACGTCACCGTCACGGTCACCCCGGTCAACGACGCCCCGGTGGCGGTCGACGACACCGCCACCACCGCCGAGGACACCGCCGCCACCATCCCGGCCGCGACGCTCCTCGCCAACGACACCGACCCCGACAGCACGCCCACGGTCACCGCGGTCAGCGCCGCCACCAACGGCACCGTCGCCCTGGCCGGCACCACGGTCACGTTCACGCCGACCGCGGACTTCAGCGGCACCGCCGGCTTCGACTACACGATCTCCGACGGCGCCCTCACCGACGTCGGCCACGTCACCGTCACGGTCACCGCGGTCAACGACGCCCCGGTCGCGGTCGACGACGCGGTCACCACCGACGAGGACACCGCGGCGACCATCCCGGCCGCGACCTTGCTCGCCAACGACACCGACGTCGACGGCACGCCCACGGTCACCGCGGTCAGCGCCGCCACCAGCGGCACCGTCGCCCTGGCCGGCACCACGATCACGTTCACGCCCGCCGCGAACTTCAGCGGCACGGCCGGCTTCGACTACACGATCTCCGACGGCGCCCTCACCGACGTCGGCCACGTCACCGTCACGGTCACCGCGGTCAACGACGCCCCGGTCGCGGGCGACGACACCGGCACCACCAGCCAGGACGTCGACGCGACCTTCACCGACGCGGCGCTCCTGGCCAATGACACCGACGTCGACGGCCCGGCGCTGTCGATCGCCGCGGTCGGCAACCCGATCAACGGCACCGTAGCCCGGGCCGCCGGCGTCACGACCTTCACGCCCGACGGCGGCTTCGTCGGCGTCGGGTCGTTCGAGTACACCGTGTCCGACGGCGCGCTGACCGACATCGGCCGGGTGGTGATCTCGATCGGCAACACCAACGATCCCCCGGTCGCGGTCGACGACGCCGCCGCCACCGACGAGGACGTGCCGCTGGTCCTCGCGGCCGCGACCCTGTCCGCCAACGACACCGACCCCGACCTCGACCCGCTGACCGTCAGCGCGGTGAGCAACGCCACCAACGGCACGGTGATCCTGGCGCTCGGCACGGTCACGTTCACGCCCGCCGCCAACTTCAGCGGCACCGCCGGCTTCGACTACACCGTCACCGACGGCTTCCTCACCGACGTCGGCCACGTCACCGTCACCGTCAACCCGATCAACGACGCCCCGGTCGCGGTCGACGACGTCGCCGTCACCGACGAGGACCTGCCGGTGGTCCTGGCCGCCGCGACCCTGTCGGGCAACGACACCGACGTCGACCTCGACCCGCTGTCGGTCAGCGCGGTGTCGAACGCCACCAACGGCACCGTGCTCCTGGCGGTCGGCACGGTCACGTTCACGCCCGACGCCAACTTCAGCGGCACCGCCGGCTTCGACTACACGATCTCCGACGGCACCCTCACCGACGTCGGCCACGTCACCGTCACCGTCAACCCGGTCGATGACCTCCCGGTCGCGGTCGACGACGCCGCGTTCACCACCGAGGACCTGGGCGTGTTCGTCGACGTGCTGGTCAACGACACCGGCCTGGGCGACGGCGGCATCACGATCACCGCCACCGCCGGCGCCAACGGCACCACCACCGCCGGCGCGGCCAACGTGCTCTACATCCCGGCCCCCAACTTCGCCGGCACCGACACGTTCACGTACACGATCACCGACGGCGACGGCGACGCCGCGACCGCGACGGTCACCGTGACCGTCGACCCGGTCAACGACGCGCCGGTGGCGATCGCGACCTCGGCGACCACTGACGAGAACGTCCCGGTCACGATCACGCTGGCCGCCACCGACGTCGACTCGCCGGCGGTCACCTTCGCCATCGCCACGGCGCCGACCACCGGCACCCTCGGCGCGATCACCCCGACCGGCGCGTTCGCCGCCACCGTCGTGTACACGCCCACCGCGGGCTTCGACGGCAGCGACGGCTTCACCTTCACCGCCAACGACGGAGCCCTGACCTCGGGCGCGGCCGCGGTGACCCTGACCATCAACAACGTCGCGGTCTGCAACGACGGCCTGGTCGAGGGCGCCGAGACCTGTGACGACGCCGGCAACACCGACGGCGACGGCTGCTCGGCGACGTGCCAGACCGAGACCGGCTGGAGCTGCGCCGGGGCGCCGAGCGTGTGCACCGAGATCTGCGGCGACACCATCGTCGTCGGCGGCGAGGCCTGCGACGACGGTAACGGGGTCGACACCGACGGCTGCACGACCCAGTGCGTCGCCGGCGCGGTCTGCACGTCGGTCATCGTCGGCGGCGACCGCTTCGCCACCGATCCGGCCACCGGCCACTGCTACGTGTCGTTCGACGACGAGCAGCTCACGTTCGCCGACGCCCAGCTCGCGTGCGCGGCCGTCACCGGCCACCTGGCGTCGATCACCAGCGCGCCCGAGCAGGCGCTGGTGGAGTCGGTGCAGAACACCGCGCAGAACCCGTGGATCGGCCTGACCGACGCGCTGGTCGAGGGCTCTTTCGGCTGGATCACCGGCGAGCTGCTCACGTTCACCAACTGGGAGCCTGGCCAGCCCGACGGCGGCGAGCCCGAGGACTGCGTCAACCTGTTCTCCACCGCGGTCTCGCCCTCGGGCACCGCCGGCACCTGGAACGACACCAGCTGCACGTTCGTCGGCTTCACCATTGGCTGGATCTGCGAGCTCGACGCGTCGCCGTGCGGCGACGGCACGCTGCAGGCGGCGGTCGGCGAGGCCTGCGACGACGGCAACACCGTCTCCGGCGACGGCTGCTCGTCGACGTGCCAGATCGAGGCGGGGGCGGTGTGCAGCGGCACGGCGCCGACCACCTGCGCCAAGCTCGTGATCAACGAGATCGACTATGATCAGGCGGGCACCGACACCGCCGAGTTCGTCGAGATCTACAACGCCGGCACGGCCGCGGCAGACCTCTCGAATGTCGCGCTGGTTTTGTTCAACGGCAGCTCCGCCGCCGGACTGGAGTACTTCTTCGATAGCACCGTCGGCGCGTCCAACGCCGGCAAGCGGATCCCACCAACCGCCGCGGCGGTACCGGCGACGAGCCTCGCCGGCGGCCGGCCTGCTCGTCACCGGCCCCGCCACGATCGTCACGCCTGCCGCGGCGTCCCGGATCAACGTCACCGTTACGGGCGCTGGTTGGCTGCAGAACGGCGCCCCGGATGGGCTCGCCCTGATCCAGATGAGCGCGACCCCGACCGTGATCGACGCGCTCAGCTACGAAGGTTCGATGACGACCGGCACCATCGCTGCTGCGACCCCCATCGCCGTGTCCATCTCCGAAGGGATCGGGGCAGTCGCAGACACCGGCACGAACGATGGGGAGGGGCTGTCGCGGTCCCCCCCAACGCGCCGGACTCCAGGACAACCGCAGCGACTTCGTGCTGCGGCCAGTGACTCCCGGCCTCCCCAACTGACCCGCTCGCCCACCCGGCCCGTCGGCGCCTCGCCGGCGGGCCGGCGCATTTTCGGCGACGGCGGCGCGGCCTGCCGCCCGCTCGGCACCGCCCCGCCTACGCGCCGGTCTGCAGCCGCCACAGCGCGGCGTAGGCGCCGCCGGCGGCGACCAGGTCGTCGTGGGTGCCGCGCTCGATCACCCGGCCGTCCTCGAGCACGCAGATCTGGTCGGCGTGGCGGATCGTCGACAGCCGGTGCGCGACCATCAGCGTCGTCCGGCCGGCGGTGATCTGCGCCAGCGCCCGGGCGATCGCCGCCTCGGTCTCGTTGTCGACCGCGCTGGTGGCCTCGTCGAGGATCAGGATCGCCGGGTCGCGCACCAGCGCCCGGGCGATGGCCAGGCGCTGGCGCTGCCCGCCCGACAGCTTCTGGCCGCGCTCGCCGACCCGGGTGGCGTAGCCGTCGGGCATCGCGACGATGAACTCGTGGGCCGCCGCCGCCCGCGCCGCCGCCTCGACCTCGGCGTCGCTGGCGTCGAGCCGGCCGTAGCGGATGTTGTCGCCGATCGTGCCGTCGATCAGGAACACGTCCTGGCCGACGTAGCCGATGGCCCCGCGCACCGCGGCGTCGTCGAGCGGCGCCAGCGCCCGGCCGCCCAGGCGGACGTCGCCGCCGGTGGCCCGGTAGAACTTCATGAGCAGCTTCATGACCGTGCTCTTGCCGGCGCCGGTGGTGCCCACCAGCGCGGTGGTGCGGCCGGCCGCGGCGGTGAACGTCAGCCCACGCAGCACCGGCGCCGCCGGGTCGTACGCGAACTCGACCTGATCGAACTCGACGTCGCCGCGGGCGGCGCCGCCGAGCGGCTCGGTCCCGACCGCGTGCGCGACCTCGGTGTCGAGCAGCTCGAAGGCGCGCCGGATCGCCGCCAGCGAGCGGTTGTACATGTCGGTCACCTGGGCCAGCCGGGTCAGCGGCCACAGCAGGCGCTGGGTCAGGAACACGAACACCGAGTAGGCGCCGACCGCCAGCTCGCCCTGGAGCGTCAGCCGCCCGCCCACGACCAGGGTCGCGATGAAGCCGATCATGATCGCCATGCGGATGATCGGGGTGATCGCGCTCGACAGCCGGATCGCCGCGCCGTTGGCGCTGCGGTAAGCCGCGCTCTGCACGTCGACCCGCGCCGCCTCGTGGTCCTCGCGCCCGAACGCGCGGATCGTCGCGAGCCCGCCCAGGTTGTTGCCGACCAGGCCGTTGAGGCGCGCCGCCTCGCCCCGCACGCTCAGGTACCGGCGCTCGAGCCGCCCCTGGAACCAGTAGGCGCCGTAGAGGATCACCGGGATCGGCGCCAGCGCGAACAGCGCGGTGCCGGGCGCCAGCACGATGAACGCCACGCCGCACAGCACCGTCGACGCCACCACCTGGATGATCTGCGAGGCGCCGTCGTTGACGAACCGCTCGAGCTGGTTGATGTCGTCGTTGAGCGTGCTCAGGATCGCGCCGGCCTGCCGGTCCTCGAAGTAGGCCACGTCGAGCGCCTGCACGTGCCGGTACACGTCCATGCGCAGGTCGTGTTGCAGCGCCTGGGCCAGGTCGCGCCACGCGACCTCGTACAGGTACTCGAAGCCGCTCTCGCTCATCCAGATGATCGCGGTCAGGCCGGCCAGCAGGTACAGCTGCGACTCGACGCGCTCGATCCCGAACCCCGACAGCCACGAGCCCTCGCGCCGCACGACCACGTCGACCGCGATGCCGATCAGGACCTCGGGCAGCACGTCGAACAGCTTGTTGAGGACCGTGTAGACGACCGCGAGCCGGATGCGGGTGCGGTAGGCCCGGGCGTAGCGCCACAGGCGGACGATGGGGTGCATGAGGCCGGCACCGTGGCCGACCCGCGCCGCCGCCGCAAGCCGTCGCATCAGTCACGTCGCCGCGCCGGAAGCCGTCGGTGCGGGGCAGCCGGATCGCGCCGCCCGTCAGCCGCGCAGGAAGCCGTCGCTGCGGAGCAGCCGGATCGCGTCGGCGCGCGTCGGGACCTGCGTGCCGAGACCGCCGCTGCGTCGCCGCGCGCCGCCGCCGCCGCGCGCCGACGGGTCAGCCGCGCCGGAAGCCGTCGGTGCGGAGCAGCCGGATCGCGTCGCCGCCCGACGGCCCGTCGGCGGCCAGGCCCATCAGCCGCGCCAGCGCCGCGTAGGCGTCGTCAGACAGGGCCGCCCTGGCCTCGGCCGCGGTGCCGACGCGGAGCCCGCCGAAGTTGGTGAACGCCAGGTGCGCGCCGACCGCGAGCTGGGCGGGGTCGTACTCGAACGCGTGGTCGCCCTGGACGAACAGCGCCGCCCGGACCGCGCCGTGGAAGCAGCTGACGCCGGCCTGGTAGTACCCGAAGATCGTCTCGCCCACGTCGACGTCGCCCTGGATCTCGAGGTTGCCCTCGCACGCCAGGTTCTTACAGCGCAGGCGCCCGGTCACGATCAGCGTGCCGGTCTCGTCGAGGCTGACGGTGCCGGCCACGGTCAGATCGCCCTTGATCAGGACCGCCGCGCCCGAGGCGCTGAAGTCGTCGTCGAGCGCCACGCCGCCGTCGTGGACGACCAGCTCGCCGGCGTCGATCGCGTCGTTCCACGCGTCGTTCTTGATGACCTCGAGATCGGCCTCGACGCCGCCGCGGGTGCCGACCAGGTCGCTGGCGATGATCATGATAGCCCGAGCGTGGTCGCCGGGCCGGCCGCGGTCAATGCGGGCGCGCGCCGTTCGCGCGCGGCGCGATCACGGCGCGAACGCGCAGTCGTAGTAGGTCAGGTCGACGATCGAGGCCAGCCGCTCGGCCGTGCCGGCCCGGAAGATGGCGCCGTAGCCGTTGTCGCCGGCGCCGTACTCGAACGCGCGCACGATGGTGCCGGTGGCGCCGTGGCGCAGGTCGACGACGTTGAGCGTGCGACCGTCGACGCGGGTCAGGCCGTCGGCCAGGGACGTGGCCTCAGCGTAGGCGACCCGGATGGCGGCCAGCGCGTCGGTCGCGTCGACGCCGCTGAGCTGCCCGGCCGCGGACACCACGTTGGCGCTGATCAGCGTGAAGTCGCCGCCGTTGCGGGTGGTGCTGTAGTCGGCGCCGAGCCCGCACACCTGCGCGCGCGCGGTGCACGCCTCGAGATCGCCGTCGTGGATCTTCGAGACCAGCTCGGCCGAGTCGTACCCGAACACCGCGCCGTAGCTGTTGTCGCCGGCGCCGTACTCGAGCGCGACGAACGCGCGGCCGCCGGCCTCGTCGTAGAGGTCGAGCCGACGGATGACCTGGCCGTCGACCGCCGCGAACGCCTCGGCCGCGGTCATGACGTCGGTGTGCGCCGACTGCTGGACCGCGCGCACGACCCGCGCCTGGTCGACCGGGCCGAGCCAGTCGGTCGCGCGCAGCTCGCGGTCGCCGGTGATCGCGTAGGCGGTGCTCTCGAGCAGGTCGCCGAAGGTGGCGCCGAACAGGCAGGTGTCGGCCGGCGCGCACCCGGCGCCGGTGCACTCGACCATCGCCATGAACGGGCCCCGGGTCGACGCGGCGTAGCCCTTGACCAGGATCCGGTAGGTGCCGGCGCCGAGCGTGCGGGTGAGCGACGAGAACAGCGAGCCCTGGTAGTCGTCGTTGCGCGCGACGTACGGGCCCCAGCTGCCGTCGGCGCGCTGCTTGTACAGGTACAGCACGGTGTCGACGATCTGCCGGCTGGCCAGCCCGGGGCCGGTGAACGCGTGGATCGACGCGTCGCCGGTCAGCGCGAAGGTCCACGTGTGGTGGCGCGCGGTCGCGGTCAAGGTCGCCTCGACCGGCGTGGCGAACGGCACCGCGCCGTGATCGGTCGGGCGCGCGAACGAGTCGAGCTTGCCGTCGGCCGGCACCTCCTCCTCTTCACCCTTGGAGGATGAGTCGTCGACCTCGACGCATGCGGAGGCGGCCAGGAGCGCGAGCAAGGACGTGACGGCGAGACGGCGGAGCGACATCGACACGCGGCTAGAGCAAGGTGCGTTCCACTGGCTCGACCCGCCAAGTTACTGAAATGCAAGTCGCGCGCGGCGTGCTGGCTACCGCGCTGGCCGGCGCCGCGAGCGGCGATGTCGCCCGCGACGACAAGCGGCCAGATCTCCGTCGCGGTGCTACCGGGCGCAGCGGCAACGCTGCTAGATTTACCGTGCGTGACCGAGTCCAAGGGGAGACCAGGCGAGCCGGCGCCCGCCGCGCCGGTGCCGAGCGGGGCCGAGACCACGCCCCGCCGTGGCGACCGCCGGCTCGCGTCGGCGGCGCAGACGATCGCGAACGGCAGCGCGATCCGGAACGCCGAGACCCTCGACGCGCGTCCGCGCCAGATCTCGCCCGACACGCCGCTCCACCCGCCCGCGCGCTACGAGCTCGGGACCCACCTCGCCGGCGGCGGCCAGGGTGACGTCTACCGCGTGTTCGACCGCCAGCTCCGCCGCGAGATGGTGATGAAGATCCTGGGCGACTGGTGGTGCGACGATCCGGTGGCGATCGCGCGGTTCGTGCAGGAGGCCCAGGTCACGGCGCAGCTCCAGCACCCGAGCATCGTGCCGGTCCACGAGATCGGCACGCTCGACGACGGCCGGCCCTACTACACGATGGCCGAGATCCGCGGCCGCACGCTCGCGACGGTGATCGAGGCGGTGCACGCGGCGTCGCGGGACGGCTGGGCCGCGGAGGCGGGCGGCGTGTCGTTCCGGCGCCTGATCGACTCCTTCCACCGCGTGTGCGAGTGCGTCGGCTTCGCCCACGTCCGCGGCGTGGTCCACCGCGATCTCAAGCCGCACAACATCATGCTGGGGCCGTTCGGCGAGGTGCTGGTGGTCGACTGGGGCCTCGCCCGCATCGGCCGCGAGGCGCTCGGCGAGGTCGCCGCGCCGTCGACCACGCGCAGCGACGACACCTCGCTGATGAGCCAGGCCGGGGCGATCGCCGGCACCGCCGGCTACATGTCGCCCGAGCAGGCCGCCGGTGACCTCACGCTCGGCCCCCCGGCCGACGTCTACGCGCTGGGCATGATCCTGCGCGAGATCTTGCTGGGCACGCCGCCGGGCCTGCCCGAGCGCATGGGCGTGCTGGCCCCGATCGAGGGCGCGCCCGAGCGGCCGCTGCCCGACGAGCTGGTCCAGATCGCCGCGCGCGCGACCGCGCTCGACCCGGCCGCGCGCTTCACCGACGCCGGCGAGATCGCCGTGGCGGTCGGCGAGTTCCTCGACGGCGCCCGCAAGCGCGAGCGCGCGCGCGAGCTCCTGGCCCAGGCCGAGGCGCTGCAGCCGCGCATCGCCGAGCTCGAGCGCGAGGCGGTCGAGCTCGAGCGCCAGGCCCGCGCCGTCCTCGATCCGCTGCCGCCGGCCGCGCCCAGCGAGGTCAAGGAGCCCGGCTGGGAGCTCGAGGACACCGCCGCCGCCAAGCGCCTCGAGGCCGAGCTGGCCACGGTCGAGCGCAACCGCATCATCGACCTGTCGCTGATCGAGGCCGAGCTGCCCGAGGCCCACGCGATGCTGGCGCGCCACTACCGCGCGCTGCACGCCGCGGCCGAGCAGCGGCGCGATCCGAGCGCGCGCGCGATCGAGGTCGAGCTGCGCAACCACGACCGCGGCGAGCACGCCGCGTACCTGGCCGGCCGCGGCGCGCTGACCTTGCACACCGAGCCGCCGGCCGAGGTCGAGCTGCGGCGCTACGAGCTGCGCGGCCGGCGCCTCGTCGACGAGCACGTCCGCCATCTCGGCACCGCGCCGATCCGCGCGCTCGAGCTCGAGCGCGGCAGCTACCTGCTGATCCTGCGCGCGCCCGGCCACCACGAGGTCCGCTACCCGGTGGCGATCGGCCGCCAGGAGCACTGGGATCCGATCCGGCCCGGCGACGCCGCGTCGACCCCGGTGGCGCTGCCGCGCCTGGGCGAGCTCGATGACGACGAGGTGTTCGTCGCCGGCGGCCCGTACGGGTGCGGCGGCGATCCTCAGGCCGCCGGCGAGGTGATGCCGCGCCAGCGCGTGTGGGTCGACTCGTTCGTGCTGCGCCGCCACCCGGTCACCAGCGGCGAGCTCCTGGCGATGGTCAACGCGCTGATCGACCAGCGCACGGCTGAGGGGGAGGCGCTGGCGTTGACCGTCGTGCCGCGGCATCGCGGGGCCAGCGCCGGCGAGGCCGGCACGCTGATCTGGCCGCGCGCGGCCGACGGCCGCTTCGAGCTGACGACCGACGACGAGGGCATCGTCTGGCGACCGGATCTGCCCGCGTTCATGATCAACTGGCACGGCGCGCTGTCGTACGCGGCCTGGCTGTCGACGCAGACCGGCCGCGCGTACCGCCTGCCCGGTGAGCTCGAGTACGAGAAGGCCGCGCGCGGCGTCGACGGCCGCGCGTTCCCGTGGGGCGACAGCTTCGATCCGACCTGGGCCAACATGCGCCTGAGCACCGAGGACGGGCTCCGGCCGGTCAGCGTCCAGGCGTTCCCGGTCGACGCCAGCCCCTACGGGGCGCGCGGGCTGGCCGGCAACGTGTGCGAGTGGTGCGGCGACGAGTATCGGCGCGAAGGCCCGGCGCTGCCCGACGGCCGGTACGTCGCGCCGACCGACCTGACCTCGGCCGCGCCGACGGCCGAGCGGACCCTGCGCGGCGGGTGCTTCCTCTTCGATTCGTTCCTGCTTCGAGGCGCCACGCGTCACAACTCCACGTCGATCATCCGCGACGTGTCCGTCGGGTTCCGCCTCGCCCGCTCGTTCGAGCGCTGACGCGCTCTGGCACCTTCGCACTCGGAGAACCATGCAGACCTTGCTCCAGTACCTGGCCGATCTGGCGAACGACCCCACGGCGCGCGAGACCTTCGCGAAGGATCCCGACACCGCGATCACCGCCGCAGATCTTTCGGACGCCGACAAGGAGGTGCTGCGGTCGCGCGACGCCAACCAGATCCACGCCGCGCTCGGCCAGCACGTCGCGGCCGCGCTGGTCTATGGCGCCGCGGCGCCGTTCGTCTACGCGGCGGCCCCGCCCGCGCCGTTCGTCTACGCCGCTGGCGCCCAGCAAGCGCCGTTCGTCTACGCCGCCGGCGCCCAGCAGGCGCCCTTCGTCTACGCCGCCGGTGCCCAGCACCAGGCCCCGTTCGTCTACGCCGCCGGCGGTCAGCAAGCGCCGTTCGTCTACGCCGCCGGCGCCAGCGCCGTTCGTCTACGCCGCCGGCGCCGGCCTTCGTCTACGCCGCCGGCGCCAGCAGCAGGCGCCGTTCGTCTACGCCGCCGGCGCCAGCACCAGGCCCCGTTCGTCTACGCCGCCGGTTGCGCCCGCTCGTCTACGCCGCCGGCGCCCAGCAGCAGGCTCCGTTCGTCTACGCCGCCGGCGCCCAGCACCAGGCCCCGTTCGTCTACGCCGCCGGTTGCGCTCCGGCCTTCGTCTACGCCGCCGGCGCCCAGCAGCAGGCTCCGTTCGTCTACGCCGCCGGCGCCCAGCACCAGGCCCCGTTCGTCTACGCCGCTCCGTTCGTCTACGCCGCCGGCGCCCAGCAGCAGGCTCCGTTCGTCTACGCCGCCGGCGCCCAGCAGCAGGCCCCGTTCGTCTACGCCGCTGGCGCGCAACAAGCGCCGTTCGTCTACGCCGCCGGCGCCCAGCAGCAGGCTCCGTTCGTCTACGCCGCCGGCGCCCAGCAGCAGGCTCCGGCCTTTGTCTACGCCGCCGGCGCCGCTCCGGCCTTTGTCTACGCCGCCGGCGCCGCCCCGGCCTTCGTCTACGCCGCCGGCGCCCAGCAGCAGGCCCCGTTCGTCTACGCCGCCGAGGCGCCGCCCACGCCGGACCCCGCCGACAAGTGAGCGGCCTGCTCGTCGTCGTCGGCACCGGCATCAAGGCCGTCGGCCAGCTGACCCTCGACGCCCGCGCGTGGATCGCGCGCGCGCACGAGGTCCACTACGTCGTCGCGGACGCGATCACGACCGCCGAGATCCATCGCCTCCACCCGGGCGCGCAGTCGCTGGCGCGGTTCTACGCGGTCGGGCGCGCGCGCCACGAGACCTACGAGGCCATGGTGCAGACGCTGCTCACGGGCGTGCGGGCCGGCCGGACCGTGTGCGCCGCGTTCTACGGCCACCCCGGCGTGTTCGTCTACCCGTCGCACGACGCCGTCCGGCGAGCCCGGGCCGAGGGCCTGCGCGCGATCATGGAGCCCGGGGTCTCGGCCGAGGACTGCTTGTTCGCCGACCTCGGCCTCGATCCGGCGGTCGTCGGCTGCGCGCAGTACGAGGCGACCGACTTCCTGGTGTACCGCCGGCGGCTCGATCCCTCGGCGGCGCTGATCTTGTGGCAGATCGGCGGGGTCGGCGACCTGACCTGGAACCCGAACCGGACCAACGCCGACAACCTGCGGGTCCTGGTCGACGAGCTGACCCCGACCTACGGCGACGATCACGTCGTCGTGGTCTACGAGGCCGCGCAGCTGCCGGTGTGCGCCCCGCGGATCGACCACGTCCGCCTGCGCGACCTGCCCGCGGTGCCGCTGTCGACCGCGTCGACCTTGTTCGTGCCCCCGCGCGAGCGGCGCGCGGCCGACGCCGCGATGGTCGCGCGCCTCGGCCTCGACGGCCGCCGCTTCGGCCTGGGAGGTCCCACGTGAGCCTGGCCACGATCGCCGCGATCACCGCCCCGCCCCCGATCGCGCCGATCCGCACGCGCGCCGATCTGATCGACGCGCTCGGCCGCGCCGCCGAGCTCGAGCACGCGATCATGTGCCAGTACCTGTACGCGGCGTTCTCCCTCGACCCGAGCGCGCCGGCGCTGACGCCGGCCGACAGCGAGACCGTGCGCGGCTTCATGATGGGCTGTCTGCTGATCGCCCGGCAGGAGATGGAGCACCTGGGCCTGGTGTCCAACCTGCTCGTCGCGATCGGCGCGCCCCCCAACTTCGATCGGCCCAACCTGCCGCTGCCGCCGATGTACTACCAGCTCGAGCTGCCGCTGGCGCTGGTGCCGTTCGGCGCGACCTTCCTGGAGCTGGCGGCGCGGCTCGAGGCGCCGTGCGAGGAGCCGCCCGATCACCCGCCGCACCCGTACTACACGTCGATCGCCGAGGTCTACGAGCGGCTGCGCGCCGGCTTCGTGACGCTCGGCAGCCCCGGCGCGCCGACCGCGGCCACGCTGTTCCTGGGGCCGCAGGCGCCGCAGCTCGAGAACACCTCGTTCGGCGCCGCCCCGGGTCAGATCTGGTACGACATCACGCTCGCGCGCGTGACCGATCTGACCTCGGCGCTCGCGGCGATCGATCTGATCCGGATCCAGGGGGAGGGCGCGACGCCGACGGTGCTGGCGGCGCCGATGCTGCTCGACGTCCAGGCCGACACCACCTCGCACTACGCGCGCGTCGTCGCGATGCACCAGGCCTGGGACGCGCTCTTGCCCGCGGCCCGCGCCGCCGCGCTGCGGCCGGTGCCCGCCAACCCGATCAGCTACCAGCACGGCGACGTCGATCCCGACGCGACCGTGTGCCTGTTCCGCGATCCGCGGGCCGTGGCCCTGGCCACGCTCGGCGTCCGCGCCTACGAGCTGATGCTGCTCATGCTGACGCGCCAGTACGGCGCGAGCGACGCGACCCCGGCCGACCTCGCCATGTACCAGGCGATCGCGTTCTTCCCGCTCATGACCACGGTCGTCCGCCCGGTCAGCGAGATGCTGGTCCAGCTCCCCGCCGGGGATGGTCATCACGCGGCCGCGTTCACGTTCGAGCTCGACGGACCGATCCGCGCGTACCGCGATCGCGCCAGCTTCCACGTGCAGCTCGTCGAGCGGTTCGAAGACCTCGCCCTTGGCTTCGCCGCGCTCGCGCGCGAGCCCGAGGTCCCGGCCCGGATGGCCTTCGTCGCCAAGAACGTCGCGTACGTGACCGAGCGCATCCGCGCCTACGTGGCGGCCAACCCATGAGCGTCATCGTCTGCTCGTTCGCCGGCTGGTTCCAGGTCCGCCTGGCCACCAACCCCGACCCGCCCGACGAGGGCCGCGGCGTCAGCGGCTACACCTTCGCGCTCCCGGGTGAGCCCGATCTCGATCGGCTGGTGCGCACCCGCGACCCGGTCGCCCCGCGCAGCCACGGCCCGGCGGTCGGCCTGGTCGTGCGCGCGGTCACCGTCGACGGCACCGCGGTCTCGGACCACCCGCTGCTCGGCGGTCAGGTCGACCTGCGCAGCGGACCGATGTTCGAGTCGGTCAACGACGTGGTCATGGCCCAGGGCGTCGAGGCGCTCGAGCCGTTCGATCTCGAGCTCACGAAGGGCGGGTTCTGCTTCCGCCGCCGCGACTTCCTGGATCCGGCCCGCCCCGATCTGACCGTCTACACCGCGCCGCCCGAGCTCCTGGCCGCCCGCCGCACCGCCGACGTGGTCCTCGGCACCCAGCTCCTCGTCGAGGCGATCGGCAGCGCCGACGCCGCCGGCTACCGCGCGACCCGGCTCGCGCTGCTCCAGGCCGACCTCGCGCACGCCACCGATCCGGCCCAGCGCGCCGGCCTCACCCGCCGCATCAGCGAGCTCGAGAACACCGACCCCAATGATCGCCGCACGGTGTCGATGACGTTCATCGAGTCGCGCACCTACCAGCTCAACGGCCCGATCGAGCTGTGCGACCCCGACGGCTGGCTGCGCGGCCTCGATGAGTTCACCACCTTCCAGTGCGACATCGCGATGAGCGCGTGGGACTCCGACGCGATGTGCGGGTACGCCGCCGGCACGGTGTCGTTCCCGACCCACTGACCGCGCCGCCGCCCTGCGCCGCGTACCAACACGCACCGCCCCGTCGACGGCGCCCACCGCCGGGGACACGCACGGTCGTCGCCCACACGGTCGCGCGCGGCCGGCGCCGACCGCGGTCGCGGCCACCCACGGCCCGCCGCCGGCTCGCCACCCGGACACGCGCGCACCGCCGCCGGCTCGCCACCCGGACACGCGCGCGCCGCCGACGCACGGCGCGCCACCGCACGCGTGCGTCGCCCCTTCGACGCGGTAGCCTCGGCGCCATGCCGCTGACCCGCGACCAGGCCTGGACGCTCCTCATCGACTGGACCCCGGGCGAGTCCCTGCGCCGTCACGCCCGCGCGGTCGAGCTGGTCATGCGCGCCGCGGCCGATCACTACGGCGCGCCCGACGCCGACGTCGAGCGGTGGGGCATCGCCGGCATGCTCCACGACGCCGACTACGAGCGCTGGCCCGACGAACACCCGCACCGCGTGGTCGCGTGGCTGCGCGAGCGCGGCGAGGACGCGATCGCGCACGCCGTGTCCGCGCACTACACCCGCTGGGGCGTGCCCTACGACAGCCTGCTCGATCGCGCGCTCCTGGCCTGCGACGAGCCGACCGGCTTCGTCATGGCCTGCTGCCTGGTGCGGCCCGACGGCATCGCCTCGCTCGAGGTGGCCTCGGTCAAGAAGCGCCTGAAGGACAAGCGCTTCGCCGCCACGGTCGATCGCGACGAGGTCGCGGCCGGCGCCCGGCTGCTGGACGTCACCCTCGACGACCACCTCGCCTTCCTCATCGCCGCGCTGCGACCGCACGCCGCCGAGCTCGGCCTCGTCGGCCGCGCCGTGTGAATGTCAGAGAACGCCGGCCCTCGGCCCTCGGATCGTCACCTCGTCCTGCCCACGCCCACGCCTTACCCCACGCCCACGCGTCCCCCAACGCCCGCACCACCGACCAACCCGCCGACCTCCGTCACCACCCGCTCGCCCGTCGCAGCGCGCCATCGCCTTCGCGCTGCCACCATGATCCGAGAGCCGAGCCCTGCATGAGCCCGAGCAAGAGCACGCCCCGTGCCGACGCCAACCCGGCGATCCCGCGTCCTCCGCGGCCGGCCGGCCGGACGGCCGTCCGAGATCCGGCCCGTTCTGTCCGGCATCCGGCCGCGCCCGGACAGGAGCGCCGTCACGTCCCTGGCCGGTATCCGTCCACCGCCACCAAGGATCCGCGCAGCGTCTGACGCAAGCTCGACGCGCGGCGGCGCCGGTTGCCGGGTTCCGCGCGGCGGCGCCGGTTGCCGGCTCGCTCGCGAGGACGCCACCAAGCGACCACGCGCGCGCCAGCGCCGCGGGAGCAGCTGCGCCTCGGGCAGCGCCCGCCTGGGCCAGCGCGCCCACGCACGATCAATACGGCGTGCCGTCCTTGCGCCGGAAGCTCACCGCCCCGCGGTACCGCCCCGGCGCCACCGCCAGGTCGATGTCGGGGTACGCACCCTGGTCGGCGTCCACGCGCGAACCCACCACCAGCACCTGCGCGTCGGCGCCGCTGCGGTTCTGCAGGCAGTGGCCGTCGGGGCGTCCCGCCGGGAACCCGGCGCTGTCGCCGGCGCGCAGGACCTCGTCGCCGGCGTCGGTCACCAGCACCACCTCGCCCGCGACGACATGGACGAACTCGTCCTCGTGGGAGTGCCAGTGGCGCTGGCTCGACCACGCGCCAGGCGGAAGGGTCATCAAGTTGACCCCGAACTGGGTCAGCCCCGCGGCGTCCCCGAGCCGCAGCCACGACCGCGCGCGGCACGGCGCGGCGAACGGTTCGGGGTAGCGGGTGCCCTGCCCGCGCGGCGCGGTCGCTCGGTCGATCTTCGGCATGACCACTCGATGCCACGCACCCATCCATCGTGGCAAGCCACCCGAGCGGCGGCGCCCGCGGACAGGCGACCACGCCCCGCGGCTGCCCTGGCATGCACGGAGCCGGTGTCCGCACCCGCGCCGCCGCCACCCATGCCCGAACGCCCCACGCCCGCGGCCGGGCTCGCGCCCCGCCAGCCGTCGTCCCTACGCCTCGGCGGTCCGAGGCTCCTTGTCCTTGGCGTACGTGATCAGCGGCGTCGCGTGCTTCTCGATCACGTCCTCGTTGACGATGACCTCGCTGGCCGGCTGGCCCGGGATCTCGTACATGATGTCGAGCAGCGCGCTCTCGAGGATCGCGCGCAGGCCGCGGGCCCCGCTCTTCTGCGTCGACGCCATCTGCGCGACCTTGGACAGCGCGCCGCGCCCGAACTTGAGCTTGACGCCGTCCATCTCGAACAGCTTCTGGTACTGCTTGACCAGCGCGTTCTTGGGCTGGGTCAGGATCTGCACCAGCGCCTCCTCGGACAGCTCGTGCAGCGGCGCGATCACCGGCAGGCGGCCGATGAACTCGGGGATCATCCCGTACTTGAGCAGGTCCTCGGGCTGCACCTGCTGCAGCAGCTCCCACTGGGTCATCTTGGGCGGGCCGTTCTTCATGGCCGCCCCGAAGCCGATCATCTTCTGGCCGATCCGGTTCTCGATGATGTCCTCGAGCCCGACGAACGCGCCGCCGCAGATGAACAGGATGTTCGACGTGTCGACCTGCAGGAACTCCTGCTGCGGGTGCTTGCGCCCGCCCTTGGGCGGCACCGACGCCACCGTGCCCTCGATGATCTTGAGCAGCGCCTGCTGCACGCCCTCGCCCGACACGTCGCGGGTGATCGACGGGTTGTCGCTCTTGCGGGCGATCTTGTCGATCTCGTCGATGTAGACGATGCCTCGCTGCGCGCGCTCGATGTCGTGGTCGGCGTTGTGCAGGAGCGAGACGATGATGTTCTCGACGTCCTCGCCGACGTAGCCAGCCTCGGTCAGGTTGGTGGCGTCGGCGATCGCGAACGGCACGTTGAGGATGCGCGCCAGCGTCTGCGCGAGCAGCGTCTTGCCCGAGCCGGTCGGCCCGAGCAGGAGGATGTTCGACTTCTGCAGCTCGACGTCGTCGTCGAGCTTGTCGCTCTTCTGGTCGATGCGCTTGTAGTGGTTGTGCACCGCGACCGACAGGATCTTCTTGGCGCGGTCCTGGCCGATGACGTACTCGTCGAGGACCTTCTTGATCTGGGCCGGCTTGGGGATCACGCCCGAGCCGTAGCCGGGATCATCCTTCTCGATCTCCTCGGCGATGATGTCGTTGCACAGGCCGATGCACTCGTCGCAGATGTACACCGTCGGCCCGGCGATGAGCTTCTTGACCTCCTTCTGCGACTTGCCGCAGAAGGAGCACGTGAGCGAGGAGTCGCGCTTATCGACGGCCATGGCCACGCCCTACTTGGCGTCCTTGCCCTCGGGCTTCTTGCGCGTGAAGACCTCGTCGATGAGCCCGTAGTCCTTGGCCGCCTCCGACCCCATGAAGTAGTCGCGCTCGGTGTCGGTCTGGATCTTCTCGATCGGCTGGCCGGTGTGCTTCGCGAGCAGCTTGTTCAAGGTCTCGCGGGTCTTGAGCAGCTCGCGGGCGTGGATCTCGATCTCCGTGGCCTGGCCCTGGAAGCCGGCCAGCGGCTGGTGGATCATGATCCGCGAGTGCGGCAGCGCGTAGCGCTTGCCCTTGGTGCCGGCCGCGAGCAGGAACGCGCCCATCGACGCGGCCTGGCCCATGCAGATCGTGGCCACGTCGCAGCGCACGTACTGCATCGTGTCGTAGATGGCCATCCCCGCCGTGACGTGGCCGCCCGGCGAGTTGATGTAGATCATGATGTCCTTGTCCGGATCCTCGGACTCCAAGAACAGGAGCTGGGCGATGACGACGTTGGCGATCTCGTCGTTGATCCCCGACCCGAGGAAGATGATCCGCTCCTTCAGGAGCCGCGAGAAGATGTCCCAGCCCCGCTCGCCGCGGTGGGTCTGCTCGATGACCGTCGGCACCAGGTAGTTCTTGATGTCCATCTGACCCCGACTGTACGGGGCGACCGCCCCCGACGCAACGCGCCCCGGACCTGCCCTTTCGGGCGGGAGTCGAGGGGATCCCAGCCGGTCGGACGGCCACGCGAGCCGACGGGCCGGGTCGCGGCGCCATGCCGCGCCCGCGCCCGGTGGACGCTGTGACATTCGCACATCACAATATCTGCATGTCGTTGCCCCTGGCCGCCCTGGCGCCGCGCCGCGTGACGCTGACCGTGGCTCGCGTTCGGCCCGCGGCGGCGCGCCGACGTCCCCTGGCCCTCGGTGCGTCCATGGCGCGCGCCTCGGCGCGTCGGGCCACCACCGCGGCTCGGCGCGTGACCGCACGATCACCTGCGTCCTTTCGGCGCCGACCCCGTCTTGTCCCGTGGAGGTTCCGATGACCGAGCTCACCACGCCCACCGATCCCGACGACATCCGCGCGCTCGTGCGCGACCACTACGGCGCCGTCGCCAAGGGCCGCGCCACCGGCTGCTGCGGGCCGACCGCCCCCGCGTGCGGCACCGGCGCGGCCACGCTCGGCTACTCCGCCGACGACGAGGCCGCCGTGCCCGCCGACGCCAACCTCGGCCTGGGCTGCGGCAACCCGACCGCGCTGGCCTCGCTCGCGCCCGGCGAGATCGTGCTCGACCTCGGCGCCGGCGGCGGCTTCGACTGCTTCCTGGCCGCGCGCCAGGTCGGCCCCACCGGCAAGGTCATCGGCGTCGACATGACGCCCGACATGGTGGCGCTGGCGCGGTCCAACGCCCGCAAGCTCGCGGCCACCAACGTCGAGTTCCGCCTCGGCGAGATCGAGCACCTGCCGGTGGCCGACGCCTCGGTCGACGTGATCGTGTCGAACTGCGTGGTCAACCTCGCGCCCGACAAGGCCGCGGTGTTCGCCGAGGCCTGGCGGGTGCTGCGCCCCGGCGGGCGCCTGGCGATCAGCGACGTCGTGACGATCGGCGAGGTCCCGGCCGAGGTCCGGGCCCAGGCCGTGGCGCTGACCGCGTGCGTGTCGGGCGCGGCGCCGATCGAGGAGGTGCGCGCGACCCTGGCCCGGCTCGGCTTCGTCGACGTCGCGGTCGAGCCGACGGCCGGCAGCGCCGCGATCGTCAACGGCTGGCTGCCCGGCGCCGATCGCTACATCGCGTCGGCGACGATCGCCGCGACCAAGCCCGGCGGCGCGCCGCGGGCCAAGGGCCGGGGCCGGGGCCGCGTCCGAGGACGCCGTCGTCGCCGCCGCCGCGCCGTGCTGCGCGCCGGGGTGCTGCGCGTGATCGCCCCGGTGGCGTGGACCGACGTCCGCGCGCGGCTGCGGCCGTTCGTGGCCGCGCGGATCGACGCCGCCGAGGTCGACGACGTGCTCCAGGACGTGCTGGTGCGGATGCACCGCGGGCTGCCGGGCCTGGCCGACGAGGATCGCTTCGATGGCTGGCTGTACAAGATCGCGCGCTCGGCCCTGGCCGACGCCGGGCGCGCCCGGGCCCGCCACCCGCTGCCGCGCACCGACGCCGCCCCCGACGCGGCGATCGAGCCGACGCCCGTCGACGACGACCCGGCCCGGCTCCTGGCCGCCTGCCTGGCGCCGTTCGTCGCGCGGCTGCCGTCGCCGTACCGCGAGGCCGTGACGCTGGTCGAGCTCGAGGGCCTGACCGCGCGCGCCGCCGCCGAGCTGGCCGGCATCTCGACCTCGGGCATGAAGTCCCGGGTCCAGCGCGGCCGGGCGATGCTGCGGGCCGCGCTCGAGGCCTGCTGCGAGATCGCGGTCGACGCGCGCGGCCGGGTGGTCGAGGTGACCCCGCGGCCGAGCTGCCGCCTGGGCGGCTGCTGAACCGTCACCTCGCGCGGCGCGCCAACCTTGGCCGCTCCCCCGGCGCGGGCGCGAGGTCGTCGTGCCGGCCCGTCCGGATGCTGGCGCGGGCGACGCGGGTGGACCGCGACCTGCCACTGCGCTGCGCCCATCACCCGCGGCGCCCGGCGTCTGGCGACCGCCGCGCCGTCACGCTACCGTGCCGGGGATGCGCCGGACCATGCTCGCTACCACGATGGCGCTCACCGTCGCGGCGATGGCCATCGCGCCGGCCCACGCCGACACCTCGGCCGAGGCCACGGCCGTCGGCGACTTCGCGATCGGCAGCGTCCAGCGGGTGCGGCGGGCGTTCGTGATCGGCCCCCACGTCGGTGGTTTCGGCGGGATCGCCGTCGATGGCGGCGACGCGCTCCACGGCGTGACCTTCGGGCTGGCGCTGTACGCGTTCAAGATCACGACCGTGCTCGACCTGCGGGAGCTGGTGGTCGAGACCGTGCGCCAACGGGTGCGCGAGCGGGTCGCGGACATCGTCGCCGCCGGCGGCACCGCGCCCACCGATCTGTCGGAGCTGGCGCGTGAGGTCGCGGCCGAGGTCAAGGCCGAGATCGCGGGCCGCCCGCCGCCGCGGCGCACGCTCGAGCGGCCGCGCTTCGGCGCCGTGCTCGAGGGGGCGATCCGGACCTCACCCGGCGGCGGCTTCCAGACCCGGCTGGTGATCAGCAAGGGCGTCGGCCGCGCCAGCATCGGCGTGGCGCTGGCGGTGCAGCGCGCCAGCGGCGACACCGATGTGGTCCCAGGCCTCGAGGCCAGCCTACGCCTGACGCCGCTCGGGCAGGCCTGGACACCGGTGGCCGAGCTGTACCTGCGCGGCGACGTCGCGATCGCCGACCGCCTGCCGATCGCCCTCATCGGCGGGGTGCGCGCGACGCTCGATCTGTTCTGACGCCGTCGACGTCGGCGCGGCGCGGCCGCCGACCGGCCGCGCTGCCGGTGGTCGGCGGTGCCGCCGGCGGTGTTCGACCGCTCGGCCGGTGGCGCCCGGGGCTCCCCGAGAAGGACCCGGCGCAGGCGTCAGTGGTCGTGATCGCAGTCGGGGCCGTGGACGTGGCCGGGCTCGTCGGAGATCGGGCCGTCGGCCGTCGCCTCGGGCGCGACCGGCTCGGTCAGCTTGTCGACCTCGGTGATCGCGGCCTTGCTCACGAGGAAGTCGAGGACCTTGTCCTGGCGCAGCGACCAGCGCGCGTTGTCGAGGCGGCCGTCGCGCAGCCACTCGGCCTTGAGCTTCTGCGGCGACTGGTTCTTCGACTTGGCCGCCATCGCCACCTGCACGTCGAGCTCCTGCTCGGCGACGGTGATCTCCTGCTTGTCGGCGATCGCCTCGAGCAGGAGCTGCCCGCGGACCTCGTCGGCGCCGCCCGGGGCCATCTTGGCCACGAGGTCGGGCGTCAGGCCCTGGCCCTCGCGGTCGGCCGGCATGCCGAGCATCTGGCGCAGGCGGTTGTACTGCGCGAACACCGCGCGCTCGACCAGGGTCTGGGCCACCGGGATCTGGTTGGCCTTCACCAGCGCGCGCAGCGCGTGCTGGCGCGCCTCCTGGGTGATGATCGAGCTCTCGCGCGCCTCGAGGTCGGTCCGGATCGCGGCGCGCAGGCCGTCGATGGTCTCGGCCTTGCCGGTGTCCTTGGCGAAGTCGTCGTCGAGGTTCGGCACGTTCTTGGCCCGGACCTCGACGATCGTCGCCGTGAGCTTGGCGGTGCGGCCCTTGAGGCTGTCGTCGGCGTGGTCGGCCGGGATCTCGATCTCGAGCGCGTGATCGGCGGTCGAGAACGGCAGGCCGGTCAGCGCGGCGCGCAGGCCCGGCAACGGCTCGCGCTCGGCGTCGTCGAGGTCGACCCCGAACCGCGGCTGGTTGACCGGGTGCTCGCCGATCGTGCCGGCGATGCTGGCGATGACCACGTCGCCGGCGGCGGTGACCTCGCGGCCCTCGATCGGGACCAGCTCGGTGTGCTCCTTGCGCAGCTGCTCGAGGGCCTTGTCGACCTCGTCCTCGGGCACGCTCAGGCGCCGGCGCTCGATGGCCAGGCCCTCGTAGCCGGTCGGCTCGACCGCGCCCTTGATCTCGACGATCGCGGCGTAGGCGAACGGCTCGCCGCGCTTGATCTGCGCGCCCTCGAGGTCGCGCGGCTCGGCGACCGCGCCCAGGCCGTGCTCGCGGTTGGCGCTGGCGAACGACTCGCGGATGAGCTGCTCGGCGACGTCGGCGTGGACCCGCGGCGCGTAGATCTGCTCGAGCACCGAGCGCGGGGCCTTGCCCTTGCGGAAGCCGCGCAGCGCGACGCCCTTGCCGAGCTCGCGGTAGGCGACGTTGAGCCGATCGGCCACCGTCTGCCACGGGACCTCGACGATGAGCTTCTTCTCGACCGGGGAGACGTCTTCGATGCGGACCTGCATGGGGCGGCGTGGTTACCACATGCCCGCGCGAAAACGAACCGGGGACGTGCCCCGCGCGCGCGGGCGACGTCGGCCGGCGCCGCCCCTCGGACTTTCAACGCCTTGCATGGATCCCGGGGCCGGGGCCCCCGTGCTACGAGGATCCCGTGAGCAACCTCCTCGACGACTGCTTCGCCGCCAACCGTCGCTGGGCCGCGGCGGCCGTGGCCCAGGACCCCGACTTCTTCCGGAGCCTGGAGGCCATCCAGCGGCCCGAGCTGCTGTGGATCGGGTGCTCGGACAGCCGGCTGCCGCCCAACGACATCATCGGCCGGGCCCCGGGCCAGCTGTTCGTGCACCGCAACGTCGCCAACCTGGTCGGGCACACCGACGTCAACTGCCTGTCGGTGCTGCAGTTCGCGGTCGACGTGCTCCAGGTCAAGCACGTGATCGTGTGCGGCCACTACGGCTGCGGCGGGGTGCGCGCCGCGATGGCGACCCAGCCCCACGGCCTGATCGACAACTGGCTGCGCCACATCCGTGACGTCCACCTGTGGCACCGGGCCGAGCTGACCGCGATCGAGGACCCGGCCAAGCGCATGGATCGCCTGGCCGAGATCAACGTCGAGGTCCAGGTCGCCAACGTCTGCCACACGACGATCGTCCAGGACGCGTGGCGCCGCGGCCAGGCGCTGACGATCCACGGCTGGATCTACGCGCTGGCCGACGGCCTGCTGCGCGACCTCGGCACGACGGTGTCGTCGCCCGATCAGGTCCCGCCCGAGTACCGGCTGTTCGCGTAGGCGCCCACGGGCGCTAGAAGATCGAATAGACGAACGGCGCCACGTACGACAGGCCGCTGGTGACCAGCAGCAGCACGCCGGCGAGCAAGAGCACGATCACCACCGGCAGCAAGAACCACCGGCCGCGCCCGGCGAAGTGCGCCAGGATGCGCGCGACCGTGGCCAGGCGCGAGCCGAGCCGCCGGAGCAAGCCGCGGCCCGACGCCGCCTGCGGGGGCGCGGGCGCGGTCACGCCGGCCCCCGGGTGATCAGCACGTCGGCGACGACGAGGCCGTCGATCGGGTGCGCCAGCAGGAAGCCGAGCGCGTCGGCGGCGCGCGCGACGATCGGCTCGCCGGCCCCGTTGAGCGAGGTGTTGAGCACGATCGGCGGCCGGCCGCGCGCGGCCAGCGCGACCAGCACGTCGTGCAGCGCCGACGCCGAGGTGGCGGTCACGGTCTGGAGCCGCGCCGTGCCGTCGACGTGGGTGACCGCGGCCAGGTCGCGCGCGTCGGCGCGGACCGGCGCGACCGTGGTCATGAACGGGGTCAGCTCGTCGGCGACCGCGTCGAAGTGGTCGGCCACGGCCGTCGCCAGCACCGCCGGGGCGAACGGGCGGAACGGCTCGCGCCGCTTGACCGCGCGGTTGAGCCGCTCGCGGATCTCGGGATCGCGCGGGCTGGCCAGGAGCGAGCGCTGCCCCAGCGCCCGCGGGCCCCACTCGAACCGGCCGTGGCAGGTCGCGAGGATCGCGCCGTCGTCGAGCCGCGCCGCGACCTCGGCCGCGGGCTCGGCCAGCGTGGTCGCGGTCAGGCCCAGGGCCCGCGCCAGATCGACCGCGTCGCCGGTGGCGATCGGCAGGCCCAGCGCGGCGGCGGTGAGCGCGGCGGGCCGTGGATCGCCCAGCTCGAGCGCGCCCAGGATCGCGGCGCCGAGCGCGCCGCCGGCGTCGCCGGCCGCGGGCTGCACGAACACCCGCGCGAACCCGGCCTCGCGCGCCAGCCGAGCGTTGGCGACCGCGTTGAGCGCGACCCCGCCGGCCAGGCACAGCGCGTCGCAGCCGGTGCGCGCGCGCGCGGCCCGGGCCAGGCCCAGGAGCGCGTCCTCGGTGACCCGCTGCAGGCTCGCGGCGATGTCGGCGTAGCGCCGATCGGCGGCCGAGCCCGCCAGGTCCCAGGGCGTGTACGGTCGGCGCCGCGGGCCCAGCAGGCGCTCGAGCGCGGGCCCGAACCCGAGCTCGGGGTCCGCGAGGTGGCCGAAGTACGCGAGCGTCAGCTCGAACGAGCCGTCGTCGGCGAGGCGGATGACCTTGCGCAGCTCGGCCTCGAACCGCGGCGCGCCGTAGGCGGCCAGGCCCATGACCTTGTACTCGCCCTCGTTGACCTCGAAGCCCAGGTACGCGGTGAACGCCGCGTACAGCAGCCCGAGCGAGTGCGGGTAGTGCAGCTCGCCGAGGCACGCGAGCGCGCGCTCGCGCCCGTGCCACAGCGCGGTCGAGACCGCCTCGCCGACGCCGTCGACGGTGATGACCGCGGCCTCCGGATACGGGCTCGCGAAGAACGCGCTGGCGGCGTGGGCGTGGTGGTGCGCGACGTGGCCGATCCGCGCCCGCGGCAGGCCCAGCAGATCGGCGAGCTGATCGATCACCCAGACCTTGGCGCCCAGCTGCGTCGCCATCGCGCGCGGGAACTGCCGCAGCGAGCGCGGGAAGTTGCCGAGCGTCGAGGTCAAGACCCGCTCGAGCTTGGCGTACGGGTCCTCGTAGAACACGACGCGATCGAGCGCGGCCGCGTCGAGGCCAGCGTGGGCCAGGCACGCGGCGATCGCCTGCCGCGGCAGCGACGGATCGTTCTTCACGCGCGACAGCCGCTCCTCCTGGATCGCGACGACGAGCGCGCCGTCGACGACCAGCGCGGCGGCGGCGTCGTGGTACGTGCCCGAGACGCCGAGGACGGCGGCCACGCTCAGGGCTCCGCCGGCGGCGCGGGCGCGACGGCTGTGGGCGAGACCACCGCGGGCGAGACCACCGCGGGCGAAGGCAGCCACCGCCGGCGGGTCGCGCGGGCGCGCCGGCGCAGGGGCAGCCACGCCAGCGGCGCCATCACCAGGTAGACCGCGGTCATCGCGACCGCGTAGAGCGCGTGGGCCAGCGCGCGGCCGGCCCGCCGCCAGGTGCGCCACGCCTGCCACCAGCCGGCCCGGCGCAGCGCGCGCGCGGCCGCCGCCGGCGTCGGGGACAGGTCGCGCAAGAGGTCGAGCGTGTAGGCCTCGTGGTCGCGCTCGTCGGCGAGGATCGCGGTGAACAGCGCCTGGGTGCGGGCGTCGCCGCGGCGCGCGAACGTGCGCGCGTAGACCTCGAACTGGCGACGGCCGCGGCGCTCGCCGCGGTGCACGAACGCCAGGAACCCGAGCTCGCCGAGCCGCGCGAACAGCGCCTCGGTGTCAGCCCGCGGCGGCCCGGTCGGCGCCAGCCCGCCGGCGGCGCGCAGCTCGGCCGCGCGGCGCGTGAACATCGCGGCGTGGCGGGTCTCGTCGAGCGCGTGGCGCAGGTAGCGCGCGCGGCGGGCCAGCGACGGCGTGGCGTGGGCCGCGGCCAGCAGATCGATCCGGCTGCCCTCCTCGGCCCGCGCGAACGCCTCGAGCTTGCGCGGCGCGTGCCCGGGCAAGCGCCACACCAGCGGCGCGGTCGCGCGCACGAGCAGGCCGCGGACCGCGTCGATCATGGCGCCGCGGCCGGGGCGCGCGGTGGGCGGGCCGGATCGCGCAGCGCGCACGCGACCCGATCGGCGCACGTGGCGTAGGCCGCGCAGCCGTCATCGACCGCGCCGTAGACGCCGGGACAGAACGGCTCGCCGCTGCCGCGGTAGCGCTCGCCCAGGTAGACCTCCTGCCAGCACCGGCACAGCTCGCGGGCCTGGTCCGACGCGAACGGCGCCGCTTGGTAGTCGCGCGGGGCGTCGGGCTGCTGCGCGACCACCGTGAAGGCCGCGGTCGGCGCGGCGGCGCCCGCGGGCCAGGTGACGTCGAGCCGGCGCTGCACGCGCGCCCACGCGAACTCGGCGGTGACCGTGTCGCCCGGGCCGACCGCGACGGTCAGCGCGCCCGAGCCCGGCATCACCGCGACCATCGCGGTGCCCGAGGTGTCGCGGGTGACGGTGATCGCGCGCGGCACGCTGTCGGCGTTGCCATCGGGGATGCACAGGATGCGCAGCCACGCGCGCAGGCGCTTGGTCTCGCACCGGGCCGCGCTCGAGCCGGCCACGGTGATCTCGGGCACCTCGCGCCACTGCGCCGGCAGCGGCACCGGCGCCACCGTCGGGCCCGCCCGTGGCGCCGGCGGGGTGCTGGCCAGGGTCCGGGCCAGCGCGGCCGCGACCGCCGCGTGCCCGCGCGGGGTCATGTGGATGTCGTGATCGAGGAACGCGCCCGGCTCGACCGCCCGCAGCGCCGCGGTGGCGTCGAGGGTCGACAGGCCGAGCTGGGCGCCGAGCGCGACCACCTCGTCGTTGAGCGCCGCGACGCTGGTCATGTCGATCGGCGTCGCGCGGTACTTCCTCCACTCGTCGGCCGACACCGCCACGTCGATCGGCAGGACCAGCAGCACCAGGCGCACGCCGCGCTCATCGCAGAACTGCTTCAGCGCGCGGATGACCGGCGCCAGCGGCGTCTCGAGCGCCTGCTGCAGCCGGGCCACGGTCAGCTCGTCGAGCCGGGCCTGCAGCGCCGGCAGATCGGTCACGCTCGCCAGCACCGACGCGCGATCGGGCGCCCGCGCGGTCGTCATCACCCGCTCGAGCTTGGCGCGCAGCTTGGCGCGCAGCGCGGCGCCCTTGCGCATGTGGCCGGCGGTCACGACCACCGAGCGCGACTCCTCCGCGCCCGGGACCGCGTCGTAGACGGTGTCGCCCGGCTGCAGGTGCGCGGCCCGGAGCGCGACGCGCTCGTCGTTGGTGAGCTCGTCGCCGAGGAACCGCACGATCGCCTGATCGAGCTCGGCGGTGCGGCGCTCGAGCTCGGCCTCGGTCGCGCGCACGGCGACGGTGCGCTGATCGCGCTCGGCCTGGGCCGCGGCCTCGCGCGCGACCGTCTGCGCGCCGATGTCGACCAGGTCGCGCCAGGTGCCCTCGGACGCGACCGCCTCGCCGTCGGTGCGGCGGTGCCAGGCCCGGCGCAGCGCGTAGAACAGGTGCGAGTTGCGCGCCAGCCAGCCGCGGCCGGGGAAGTCGATCACGTCGCCGGCGACCTCGGCGCGCACGGCCCAGCCGTCGCGGACCACGTGGCGCGCGGCGTTGGGGCGCGTCACCTCGAACAGGTCGTTGACCATGTTGACGGTGAAGACCAGCGTCTTGGGCTGGCGGCTGGCGATCAGCTCGCGCGCGACCGCGGCGTACTCGGCGGGGCCGTAGGTCGGCACGCCGCCGTTGAGGACGTGGCGGCGGACCGGGTCACCGGCGGGCCGCGCCGGCGGCGCGCCGACGGCGCCGTCGCCGAGCGTGCGCTCGAGCACCGCGGCGAACGCCTCGTGCTCCTCGACGCCGAGCCCGAACACCTGCGAGTCGCCGACCACGAGCACGTCGTCGGGCCCCGGCGGCGCGAAGTCGGGGCCGCGGTAGCCGGCGCGGTTGATGCGCACGCTGGTGATGGGGTTGTCGGGGTAGACGAAGCGCTGGCGCGCGCCCGGCCGCAGGCGCACGCCGAGCGCGCGGTCGGCCACGTAGACGTTGAGCTTCGGGAAGCCGTGGTGGTCGCGGATGCGGAACATCCACTCCGCCGCGACCAGGCCCACGACCAGGCCAGCCACCACCATCGCCACGCGCCGCGGCCAGCGTCGGCGGCGGGTCGGCGCGGCCGGGGTCACCGGGGTCGCGGCCGGCGTCGGCGTCGTTGAGGCAGCGGCAGCGTCCATGGGTAGGCGGCGACGTGGTCGGGCAACGCCGGAGCGCCGAGGATAATTTCTCGGACGCCCGCGACCAGGATACGCCGTCCGCCGGCGGCGCGCCCGCGGACAGCCGGGCGCCCTTCGATCGAGGCGGCAGTTCAGCCGCAGCCGCCGCCGCACCGCCCCATGCAGTCCATGCTGACCTCGCAGTCCCAGCCACACATGAGCTCATACGCGACGCCCATCCCGGCCCCGCAGGTGATGCACGCGTAGTCGTGGAGGCAGCACGGGTTGTACCAGGCGCACGCCAGCTTGCCCGCGGCGCTCGCCGGCAGCATCGCGATCTGGGCCTGGTGATCGGCCGCCGTGTGGTAGGCCTGCGTCGTCGGGTTGGCCAGGTACTCCGGGCACGGCGCCGCCTCACTCGTGCCGGCGTGAGCGATCGCGCGGAGCACCAGCACCTGGTGCAACACCAGCGCCACGTGGGTATCGAGGTCAGGTTGATCGGCGCCACCGAGCGACGTCAAGTACGGCACCAGGGCCTCGACCGCGGCCTCGTAGGTCGCCGCGTCGCCGACGGTCGCGCGCTGTGCCGCGGCGTCGACCACCGCCATCATCTCGTCACTGCCGTAGGCGCCGACATCGAACGGCATGTCGATCTGCGTCAGGACCTTGCCGTCGAGCGTGCGCAAGGTCGAGCTCGCGCCCGTGTCGCCGAAGTGTCCCTCGAGCACGAAGCTGACCTCGGGTGAGACCACGCGCACAGCGAGGCCGCTCGTGGGATCGACGGAGACCTGGATGCCTTGCGCTGGCGCTGGCGACTCGAGCTCGGTGGAGGCACAGGCGGTCAGGAGAGCGAAGGTCGCAAACAGGGTCGTCAGCTTCACGGGGACCTCGTAAATGTTGTGGGGTCCGTTACGTGAATGCGAGCTTCGTGCCGATCTCACAGCACGACAACTACTTATACAAACTGGATCGATATTACTCAAAAGGTGTCATTCTTGGTCTGTGAATTCATCCCGACGGGGTGATCTCATCGATGCGCTCAAGGTGGTAGGCGACGGCGGCGTCGGGGCCGCGGGCCGCGAGGGCGGTCAGCGCGACGTGGGCGGCGGGGCGGTCGCCGGCGCGCACGAGCGCGACGGCGGCGCGGTAGTCGGCGAGCGTGGCGTGGCGCGGGTCGTCGTCGGTGAGGAGCTCGTAGACCTCGGTCGGCTCGGCCCGGCCACGCAGGACCAGCGTGTCGAGCCAGCGGGCCCGGGCCTGGGCGCCGGCGGCGGCGACGAGGGTCCCTGACGCCACCAGCCGCGCGCCGAACGTCTTGCACAGCCCCTCGAGCCGCGACGCGACGTTGACCGCGTCGCCGATGACCGTGTACTCGAGCTTGCGGGCGCTGCCGATCGAGCCCGCGACGACGTCGCCCGCGTGGATCGCGATGCCGACCTCGACCGGCGCGGCGCCGCGCTCGATCCGCGCGCGGTTCCAGGTCGCCAGCGCCGCCAGCATCGCGAGCGCCGCCGCGACCGCCGCCGCCTCGGGCGCGGCCCCGTCGTCGAGCGAGCCCCAGTCGGCCATGATCGCGTCGCCGATGAACTTGTCGATCCGCCCGCCGTGGCGGGTGATCACCGTCGTCATCTGGTCGAGGTAGTCGTTGAGCAACGCGACCACCTCCTCCGGCGCCAGCCCCTCGGCCAGCGTCGTGAAGCGGCGCACGTCCACGAACATCACCGCGGCGTGCCGGCGCTGGCCGCGCACGGCCTGCGACCGATCGACCAGCATCCGCTCGACCAGCTCGGGCGACACGTACTGGCCGAACGTCGCCTTGATGAACTCGCGCTCCTCGAGCCCGTGGGCCATCTCGTCGAAGCGACGCCCGACCACCCCGAACTCGTCGGAGCGGTGCAACCCGGCCCGCACCTGCAGCTGCCCCGACGCGATCGCGTTGGTGGCCTCGACCATCCGCGCCAGCGGCGTCCGCACGCTGCGCGCGACCACCATCGCCAGCACCACCAGCGCGACCAGCGCGATCGCCAGCACCGCCAGCGCCACCACCGCGGCCTCGCGCTTGATCGCCGCCAGCCGGGTGGCGCGCACGTCGACGCCGACGATCGCCACCGCGGCGCCGCCGCCGTCGCGGATCGGCGCGTACCCCGACAGCACGTTGCCCCAGGCGTCGCGGTAGGGCGTGTCCTCGACCGTCGGGCGCTCGAACCCGCGCACCATGGCGGTCGCGCGGCCGAGCGGGTACGCCTCCCCGGGCAGCCCGGCCGCCGCGTCGGCGCGGATCACCACGTCGATGACGATCTCGAGCGCGTCGGGCCGGGGCCCGCGCCGCATCACGTACAGGTCGGAGAAGTCGGGCTCGGCCTCCGCGACCGCGCGGAACCGCGCCGCCAGCCGCTGGTAGGTGGGCCCGTCGACGTCCGCCGGCGTGCGGATCGCGGCCACGTCGTCGGCGGTGATCGACGCCGCGAGCGTCATCGCCGCGATCTTCAGCCGCGCCTGCAGCGCGGTCAGCTCGCGCTCGACGCCGCGCAGGTAGAAGAACCCCGCCACGCTCAGCAACACCGCCAGCACCAGCCCGCCGTACATGACCGACAGCCGCACGTGGAAGCGCTGCCACAGGCGCAGGCCGTCGGTCGTCGAGGGTTCAGCCACGCGCCTGCACTGTACCTCCGCGGCCGCCCGCGATCACAGCATCGAGCTGGCGATCAGCCCCATGCCCACGACCGCGACCGCCCACAGGCCGGTGCGCACGTACTGGACGCCGGCCAGGTAGGTCGGGAAGTAGACCACCCGCGCGAAGAAGAACAGCCGCGCGCCCAGCACGACCCGATCATGCCCGCCGTGCCCCGACATCTGCGCGGCCATGAGGATCGCCGTGAACAGGACCAGGTTCTCGATCATGTTGCGGGCCGCGCGCTCGGCGCGGCCGGCCAGCGGCGTCGGCGGCGGCAGGTCCTCGCGGTTGCCGAACGCGACGGCGACGTTGCCACCGGCGCGGATCAGCGACGCCGTCAGCACCATCAACCAGGTCAGGATCGCGGAGTAGGCCAGCAGCCGCACGTCGGTGGTCATGGCGCATGGTCGGGCCCGCCCGATCGCGCCGCAACTTCCTGGCGGCGACGCACCCTCGACGCGCCCGCCACCTCGATCGGCGCCTGCCACCGCTCGGCACCCTCGACGCGCCCGCCACCGGGGTCGGCGCCTGCCACCGCTCGGCACCCTCGACGCGCCGCCACCGGGATCGGCGCGTGGGCTCGCCGCGTCCCCCGATGGCCCAGCGACCACCCTGCCGTGTGCGCTCGGCGCCGACGTGGAGACCAGCGTCGGCACCACCACCGCGCGTCACCCGCCGGTCAGCGCCGCGATCAGCCGACGCGCGGCCGGGCCCGGCTGGCCGCGGTGGTACAGGCGCGGGTGGAACACGTGCCGCGCGCTGCGGGTCCAGCGGATCCGGCGCAGGCGTCCGCGGGTCAGGTCGTCGGCGACGAGCGCGTCGGGCAGCCAGCCGTAGCCGATGCCCGCCAGGACCGCCGCGCGCTTCGCCGTGAAGTCGTTGAGGTGCACGGTCGAGTGGGCCTCGATCGCCGAGGTCGGCAGCTCGAGCCGCGGGTCCGAGCCGCGCACGGTCACGAGCAGGTGCCGCCGCAGCGCCCGGACGTCGTGGCGGCCGTGCGCGAGCGGGTGATCGGCCCGCACGACCAGCGACGCCGGCAGGGCCGGCAGCGCGACCGCGGTCAGCGCCACCCGCGGCGGCACCACCGCGATCATCAGATCGGCGGCGGTGCGCACGAACGCGTCCTCGACCCCAGCCAGGAAGTCGGCGCGCACGTCGATCCGGGTCGGCGCGCGCTCGGCCGCCAGCCGGCCGACCGCGATCAGCAGCGGCTCGATCGGCACGATGCCGTCGAACACCACCGTCAGCGTCGGCTCCCACCCGGCCCGCAGCTCGACCACCGCCGCCGCCAGGTCGGCCTCGGCCGCCAGCACCGCGCGGCCACCGTCGAGCACCCGGCGGCCGTGCGCCGACAGCGCGGTCCGGTAGCCCGAGCGGTCGACCACCGGGAACCCGAGCGCGTCCTCGAGGGTCCGGATCAGGTACAGCACCGAGGTGTGCCCGCGCCCGAGCGCGGCGGCCGCGGCGGCGAAGGTGCCGGTCCGCGCCAGCGCGTCGAGCGCCCGGAGCTGCTCGAGCGTGACCTCGACCTTGTTCATGATGTGCACATTGTTGGTGCAAACATAGTTCTATCATTGCAGCGCCACGCTGGCCACGCTGGGCCCATGGACATCCCGTACGTTCGCGGCCGCGTGGCCCAGCAGGCCCACGTCGGCCTCCCCGACGGCACGGTCGAGGAGGAGTACGCCCGCAACGGCTTCTTCGGCCGCTACGCCCACCTGTACCGGACCCACCCGCCGGTGGCGTGGTCGCGGATCGAGGGCCCGCTGCGGCCGCGCCTCTACGACCTCGCCGGCCTCGGCGCCGACGACTACCTGGCCGCGCGCGTGCCGCTCCTCGCCAACGCCGACGCCCGGATCCTGGCCGCGAACCTGGCCGCGCCGATGCCGTACTTGTTCCGCAACGCCGACGGCGACGAGCTGTTGTTCGTCCACGCCGGCGCCGGGCGCCTCGAGACCGACTTCGGCCCGCTGGCCTACGAGCCCGGCGACTACCTGGTCATCCCGCGCGGCACGCTCTACCGCCTGGCGCCGACGACGCCGACCCGGCTGCTCGTGGTCGAGACCGCCGGCGAGCTCGCCGTGCCCGACCGCGGCATGCTCGGCCAGCACGCGCTGTTCGATCCGGCGGTCATCCGCGTGCCGTCGCCCGACGAGGCCTCGACGCTCGCCGCCGGCCACGGCGCCAGCCGCCCCGACGAGTGGCAGGTCGTCATCCAGCGCCAGGGCGCGCTGACCTCGGTGTTCTACCGCCACTGCCCGCTCGACACGGTCGGCTGGAAGGGCACGCTCACCGCCTGGCAGCTCAACGTCCGCGACATCCGGCCGGTGTCGAGCGACCGCTACCACCTGCCGCCGTCGGCCCACACCACGCTCCTGGCGCCGGGCGTCGCGATCTGCACGTTCGCGCCGCGCCCGCTCGAGAACGGCGACCCGCGCGCCGTCAAGGTCCCCTTCTACCACTCGAACATCGACTACGACGAGGTGCTCTTCTACCACGCCGGCGAGTTCTTCAGCCGCGACGGCATCCGGCCCGGGATGCTGACGTTCCACCCGCAGGGCATCCACCACGGCCCGCAGGCGCGCGCGTTCGAGCGCACCGGCGGCGCCAAGCGCACCGAGGAGGTCGCCGTGATGATCGACACCCGCCGCCCGCTCGACGTGTGCGCGCCCGCGACCGCGCTCGAGCAGGTCGACTACTGGCGCAGCTGGCAGCCGGAGGCCGCGCGATGACCGCCGACCACCGCAACCCGTGCGACCTGCGCGGCCTGGCGTTCGCCGAGCTGGCCGGGCCCGACCCCGACGTCCTGCACCGCCTGCTCGTCGCGTTCGGCTTCTCGCGCACGATGCGCCACCAGGTCCGCCCGGTCGATCTGTACCAGCAGGGCGGCATCGCGCTCATGCTCGATCGCGCGCCCGACGGCTTCGGCGCCGGCTTCGCCGCGGCCCACGGCCCGTGCATCTGCGCGCTCGGCCTCTACGCCGGCGACGCGGCCCGGGCCGCGACCACCGCGGTCGCGCGCGGCGCCCGGCCCGCCGACGGCGATCTGCGCGCGGCCGCCGGCGCGCCGGTGCCCGCGGTGCAGGGCATCGGCGGCTCGCTCCTGTACTTCGTCGAGGGGCCCGACCCGTGGGCCGCGCTCGGCTTCGCGCCCCTGGCCGCGCCCGACGTGGTGCCGAGCAAGGGCTTCACCGCGATCGATCACCTGACCAACAACGTCGGCCGCGGCGAGCTGCCGCGCTGGTCGGCGTTCTACCGCGAGGTCTTCGGGTTCACCGAGGTCCGGTACTTCGACATCCGCGGCGTCAAGACCGGCCTGACCTCGTACGCGCTGCGCTCGCCGTGCGGCACGTTCTGCATCCCGATCAACGAGGGCACCGAGACCGGCAGCCAGATCGACGAGTACCTCGAGGAGTACCGCGGCCCCGGCATCCAGCACCTGGCGTTCCTGACCGACGACATCCTCGCGTCGCTGCGCGCGCTCGAGGGCGCGCCGATCGAGTTCCTCGACATCGACGCCGACTACTACCAGGGCGTGTTCGATCGCGTGCCCAACGTGCGCGAGGACCGCGCCGAGATCGCGCGCCGCAACGTGCTGGTCGACGGCGACGCCGACGGCTACCTGCTGCAGATCTTCACCCGCAACCTGATCGGCCCGATCTTCATCGAGCTGATCCAGCGCCACAACCACCTGTCGTTCGGCGAGGGCAACTTCGGCGCGCTGTTCCGGTCGATCGAGCGCGACCAGGAGCGCCGCGGCTACCTGAAGGCCTGAGCGAGCGCGACCAGGTGCGCCGCGCCGACCGGAAGGCCTGAATCGGGCGCGGGCGCCCGGCGCCCGCTCGAGCGCGACCAGGTGCGCCGCGCCGACCTGAAGGCCTGGTGGCATCCGTCGCCGCCGACCGGGCGCGCGCCGGCGGCCCCGCCGACCGAAGCTGGCCGGCGCAGGGTGCGTCGGTCGGTCGAGGGCGGCGCGCGCCTACCAGCGCAGCCGGTAGGTCGGCTCGCTGCCGTCGGCGTCGCCGGGGGCGATCAGATCGAGGCCGAAGCTCTCGAGCTTGGCCATCAGCGCCTCCATCCACGCGACCGCGTCGATGATCCCGACCAGCTCTCGCACCGCGCGCGCGCTCACGCGCTCGCGCTCGGCCAGCAGGTTCAGCACGTCGCGCTCGGCCGACGAGATCTGGAAGTCGGCCGGGACCGTGCGGTCGGCCAGCCGCCCCAGGCGCGCCGCCGCCGCCGGGCGCAGGCCCAGCCGGATGATCGCGCTCTGGGCGCCCGCGCCCGAGCTGTAGCCGAGCGCGGTGCGGGCGACCCGCGGCCCCGCGGTCTGACGACGCGCGCGGCCCCCTTCCTGCCGCGACGGCACCGGCGTGAGACGCAGGAGCGCGTTGGTCGCCGGCATCACCGCCAGGCTCGACTCGCTGGCTTGTCCCCGCGCGACCACCTCGGCGGCCGGCGCCGCCGGTACGTACGACGCCGACGGCTCCGCGGGCACCGCCACGGCCGCGGGCCGCGTGACGACCGCGGCGACCTGGCCCGGGGCGATCGTCGACGCGCCGGGGCTCGCCGCCAGGTAGGCCGGCAGGTGCTGCGACGCCGCCACCGCCGGATCCCACGACGCCCGCGGCAGCGGCGCCTCGGGCACGTCCTTGGGCGAGCCCGGCGCCCAGTTGTTGGTCCGCTTGCGCTCGAACGTGCCGCTCTCGTCCTCGAGGCGCGGCGGGTTGTTCTTCGAGCCGGCCATGCGCCGGGCCGCCAGCTCGAGCTGCGCCTGCAGCTCCTGGGCGCGACCGTCGACCGGCGGTTGCACGTGGACGCCCCACGAGCCGTTGGGATCGGTGCTGGCCGGGCCGATCGCGAGCTCGGCGCCGTGGAGGACGATCGTCGGTCTCGTCTGATCCGGACTCTCGGCGTAGGCGCGCATCAGCACGCGCTGCTCCGCCCACCGCTCGGCCACGACCATGATCGATCGATAGTGAGTCGGCGGTGACGCTGGAGAGCGTAGCCAGGCGTCGACGATCCGGATCCGGGCCATCGTGGGTCCGATCCTACACCAGTCCGGCGCCGCCTGGATCGAGGCCTCCGGCTTTGCGTGAATTGCCCCCAGCGGTTAGCCTCGGGGCGTGACCACGCTCCGCCGCCTCCTCGTGTCCGCCGCCCTGGCCGCCAGCCCCGCCTTGCCCGTCGCCGCGACCTCGGTCGTCGCGGTCACGGGGTGCGGCGGCAAGTCGACCAAGAAGGTCGCGAAGCCCGATCCCAAGCCGCCCGCGCCCTCGGCCGACGAGGTCCTCGCGAAGGCCCGGGCCGCCGCCAAGGCCGGCGACGTCGACACCGCCGACGCGAAGTACAAGGAGGCCGAGAAGCTCGACCTGGCCCTGGCCACGGTCAAGGAGCACGTCGCGCTGCTCGCGGCCCACGGCCGCGCCACTGACGCGGTCGCGATCGCGCGCGCGTACTACGAGGCCAAGCCCGCCGACTCGAACGGCTCGCTGGTCTACGCCAACGCGCTGATCGGCGCCGAGGACTTCTTCCCGGCGATCGAGGTCGCGGGCGAGGTGGTCGATCTCGAGACCGAGAACCCGGCCGGGTTCGAGACCCGCGGCCGCGCGCTGATCGGCGCCGGCAAGCTCGACGAGGGCGTCGAGGATCTGCGCAAGGCCCGCGACCTCGCGCCCAAGCAGCTGACCTACGTGCTCTCGTACGGGATCGGCCTCGAGAAGGCCAACAAGATCGACGAGGCGGCGCTGGCGATCCGCGCCGCGGTCGATCTCGACGACAACGACCCGCGCGCGTTGATGCACATGGGCGTGGTCCGCCGGCTCCAGTTCGAGGCCAAGGAGGCGGTCGGGTGGCTGGTGCGCGCGACCAAGGCCGACCCGAGCTACGCCGAGGCCTGGTTCAACCTGGCGATCGCCCAGAACGAGATGGGCGACGACTTCGAGGCCGAAGCCAGCGCCGAGAAGGCGACCGCCCTGGCGCCGCGGATCTCATCGTACTGGTACGTCTACGGCGAGATGCTGCGGATCAACAAGAAGCCGCAGGACGCCAAGAACGCCTACGGCAAGGCGATCGAGGCCACCCCGCCGCACCCCAAGGCGGCCGCGAAGTACGCCTTCATGCTGTACGAGGCCGGCGAGTACCCCGAGGCCGAGGTGTTCCTGACCGACAGCCTGTCCAAGGATCCGCAGAACTCGTCGCTGTACTACAACCTCGGCTGGGTCTACAGCGCCCAGAAGAAGTACCGGCTCGGCGTCGAGGCGTTCGAGCGCTACCTCGAGCTCGCGGCCAAGGACGACCGCGATCGCCCGAAGGCCGCCGCGGAGATCAAGGCGCTCAAGAAGAAGGCCGGGATGCGCTGAGCGCCCCGCGGTCGAGCGCCGTGTGTGGCGACGCGGCCGCGGCCTGGGCGCGGCCCCAGCGTCGGCGTGCGCCGGTCGCGGGCGGTTTCACCTACGATGGACACGTGGCCGCCTACCTGACCTTCCTCCTCGACCTCGTCAACGAGGCCACCGATCGGATCGTCTCGGACACGCTCCGGTTCGTGCCCGACCGCGAGCGGCGACCCAAGACCACGTTCGTGTGGAAGGTGACGTGCGACGCGCGCGGGCTCGTCATCATCCAGGCCGCCGTCGGCAGCCCCCGCGAGGGGCCCAGCGAGCTCGCCGTGATCGCGACCGCGCGCTGGACCGGGCGCCTCGAGGACCGCAGGCGGACGTCGAGCAAGGTCCCCAACGACGTGCAGTGGGGGTGGGTGCAGGCCGCGCTCGAGGTCGCGTCGGCGCGGCGCAAGGCCGACCCTTCCCCCTACGACGACTCGCTCGTCGAGGAGGTCCCGATGACCCGGCGGCCCCTGGTCGACGCCACCTCGGCGCAGGGACGCCGCGAGGCGCGGCGGCGCGAGCGCGCGGCGGCGCCGGGCCAGGCACCGAGCGCGCGCGGGCGTGGTGGACTGGTCGCCGCCATGCTCGTCGCGCTCGCGGGTCTGGGCGCCATCGTCGCGCTGCGCTGCAAGCCCGACTCGACGTCGCCGGCGGCCAGTCCCCCGGCCCCGCGCGCGCCCCCGCCGCAGGCCCGCCCGACGATGACGCCGCCGCCGCCGGTCCCCGAGACCGTCGAGGCGCGCGTCGCCCGCGCCGACGATCTGCGGGCCGCGATGGCGCTGGCGCAGCCCGCGCTGACGCCGGTGTCGACGGGCGACTTTCCCAGCGGCGCCGCGCTGCTCGCGCGCTACCGCGTGACGTGGGCCGACCTCGACCGCCCCGACGAGACGACGATCGCCAAGGTCGAGAAGGACCCGATCTCGGAGCAGGGCAAGCAGCTGTGCGTCGAGGGCGAGCTCGACCGGATCACGCGCCGCGACCTCGACGACCGCACGTACTTCGTCGGGGCCATGCGCACCGCGCAGGGGGATCGGGTGACGTTCCTCGCCGCGGGCGCGACCGGCGACCTGGTCAAGCGCGCCCGCGCGCGGCTGTGCGGCGTGGTCACCGGCACGATCGACGGCGCGACCGCGCTGTTCGGCATGTTCGATCTCCCCGACAACCGTGAGCCCCCCGTCGAGCTACGGTCGCCCTGATCGCGGTCGCCTCACCCGCGGTCGGGCTGCCGGCTCAGCTGACGACGCCGTAGACGTTGCGCGCCTGGCGCTGCAGCTCGATGCTGTCGCGGATCTGCTCGAACAGCTGGCGCGACGCCGGCAACCCGGTGATCTCGATGTGCGGCGACGTGACGTCGGCGGTGAAGATCTCGATGTGCGCGATGCCGAGCAGCCGATCGAGCAGGTTCTGCTTGTAGCGGACGTCGCGGCAGCGCCACAGCTCGAGGATGTCGATCTTCTTCGACAGCATCCCGCGCTCGGTCTCGATGTTGGTGCTGGTGACCCGGAACCGGATCGACTTCCGATAGAAGTACAGCCCCGCGAAGTAGATCGCGCAACAGGCCAGCAGCACCAGGAACACCATGAACTTGTTGGCCTGGGACGCGTCGAACCACTTGAGGATCTTGAACGAGATCGTCACGGGCACCAGCAGCGTCACCAGCGCGCCGAAGAAGTAGTGGCCGAAATACGCCCGCCATGACGGGGCGCCGTCGTAGAGGGTCTTGCGCTCGCGCGGCGGCTCGTGGCCGGTCGCGTGCTGCGCGAACGGCGGCGCGTTCGCCGGGGCCGGCGCCGGCGCTGGGGCCGGCGCGGCGACCGGCTGCGGCGCGACGGCCGCCGGGGCCGAGGACGGCGGCGCCGCGCTCACAAACGACCCGCAGAAGCGGCACTTGATCGCCTCTTCCTGGATCTCTTCCGCGCAGAACGGGCATTTCTTCATCGCCCGACCATCCTATCACTCACGTGGCGCCGCCGCGGCCGGCGGCCGGGTTCACATGCGGTAGCCGAGGCCCGCCAGGAACTCGAGGCGGGTGAACGAGTCCACCTCGGACGTGAAGCTGTCGGACGAGGCCGGGCTGAACGAGAACGCGATCGGCGTCACCACCAGCGACAGGTTCGGATTGAACGCGTACTCGGCCGCGAGCCCCGCCCGGATCGACAGCATCGACAGCGCGCCGGTGGCGGCCTGGGCGTTGAGCGTGAACGGGTTGCCGGCCTCGAGGCCCGTGATCAGCAGCGCCCCGACGTCGAACTCGCCGCGGACCCCGATCTTCGGCGCCACGGTGTAGGTCACGCCCGCGTGCGCGCCGACGGTGATGAGCGACGAGGTGCCCGAGGACGACATCGCGCCGTTCCACGCCACCGGCATGAACCCGAACGCGCCGCCGAGGTCGAGCGCGAGCTTGTCGTTGATGGTCAGCGGGTAGCCGGCCGAGAGGCCAGCGGCCGCGACGAAGGTCGGCGTCAGGCTGCCGGCCGCGAACCGCGCGCCGCCGCCGCGGGCGAACACCGCGATCGTCTTCGGTCGGCCGCTGGGCGTGCCGGCGCCGTCGTCGCCCCCATCGTCGATATCGTCACCACCACCACCACCACCACCACCACCACCGTCGCCGCCGCCGCCGAGGTCCCCGACGCGGCCGCCGCCGTCATCGGTCCCGCCGCCACCGCCGGTGGTGCCACCGCCGTCACCGCCGCCGCCGGTGGTGCCGCCGCCGTCGTTACCGCCGCCACCGCCGATGTCGGGCGGGCTGGTGCCGTCCGGCGGACGGTTGCGGATCGCGTCTTGATCCTTCACGCACTTGGTCAGCGACTCGATGTGGCCGTCGACCTCCTTGCGCTGGACCGCCGAGATGTCCTTCTGCACCGACAGGAAGCGCTTGTAGTAGAACAGCGCCTGCTTGCAGTCGTCGAGCTGACGGTACGACTGCGCGATGTTGAACAGGAACGCGCCGTCGGGCAGCTCCTCGTACGCCTTCGTGAACAGCGCGATCGCGCGCCGGAACCGGGCGAGATCGTAGTTCTTGCGGCCGCGGGTGTAGAACTCGCGGGCCCGCTCGGTCGGATCCTTGCTGGCCGGCGGGACCATCTCGGGATCGTCCGGCTTGATCTCGTCGAGGGGTTGGGCCTGGACCGAGGTCGGGGCGAGCGCTCCACCGGCGAGGGCGAACGACAGGAATGCGGCGAGGCTGTGCTTGGCTTGCATCATGATCATCGTGGGTGCAGAGAGGGCGCCACGTGGCGCCCCAGGACTCGCGCGCGTGCGGTGCGCGCGACCAGAACGGGGCTACTTGGTCTTCTTCTTGGCGAACGGGTCCATCATGTCGTCGCCGACCGGGCCGGTGCTGCTGCCGCTGCCCGCGCTCGAACCCGCGCTCGAACCCGACCCCGACCCCGAGTTCGAGCCGCTCGGCCGCGAGCCGCGCGCCTTGCTGAGCGCGACCTCGAGGTCGACCTGGCCGCTGAGCCGGACCTTGCGCTCCTCGACCTTGTAGCCGCGCAGATCGATCTCGATGATCGCGTCGGCGTCGGCCTTGTCGACGGTGAACGTGATCGGCGTCTTGCCGCGCGGATCGGTCTCGTCACCGAACGTGACCCACGCGCCCGACGGCGACGACGCGACGGTGATCGAGATCTTGGCGGCCACCTGGCTGCCGCCGGCCGGGTCCGCGGTGCCGGTGCCCGCGCCCGCCGTGCCGCTGCCGGCGCCCGGATCCGCGGTGCCCGTGCCCGGGTCGGCGGTGCCGGTGCCGGGATCGGCGGTGCCGGTGCCAGGATCGGCGGTGCCGGTGCCGGCGGTGCCCGGGCCGGGGTCGGTGCCGGCCGTGCCGGTGCCGGGATCCGCCGTGCCGGTGCCTGGCTCGACGGCGGTGCCCGTGCCGGGCTGGAGACCGGCCGAGGTGCCGGTGCCGGGATCGGTGCTGCCCGATCCGGAGCCGCCGCCGCTGGTCACGACGACCACGGCCACCGCCGCCGCGGCGAGCGCGACGCCGATGCCGATGAACAGCCCGAGCGGCTTCTTGCGCCGCTCGGTGATCGCGGTGCCGGCGGCGCCGCCGAGCGTGGTCGGCGTCGTCATCTGGCCGGGGACCGGCGTCAGCGGGCTGATCAACGGCGACGGCGTCAGCCGCGACACCATCGGGATCGGATCGTTGGTGGGCACCAGCGGCGTCGCCAGGAACTGGCCGATGCCGCCGTGGGCCTCGACGTAGCCGACCGGATCGGCCATCGCCTTGGACATCTCGTCCATCGTCGGGAACCGCATCTCGGGACGCTTCTCGAGCGCCTTCAAGATCACCTGCTCGACGTGCGGCGGGATGATGCCGCGGATCGTCGACGGCGGCGGCGGCGCTGCGGTCAGGTGCTGGACCAGCACCTCGCCGTAGCCCTCGCCGAAGAACGGCACCCGGCCGGTGATCATCTCGTACAGCACGACGCCGAGCGCGTAGATGTCCGAGCGGTGGTCGACGTTGCCGCGGCCCTCGCACTGCTCCGGCGACATGTACGCCGGCGTGCCCATCACGAGCCCGGTGCGGGTCCGGCGCGAGCCCGGCTGATCGCCGGTGAGCTTGGCGATGCCGAAGTCGAGCAGCTTGACGAAGTCGTGCTCGCGCCCGCGCTGGATCAGGATGATGTTGTCGGGCTTGAGGTCGCGATGGACGATGTTGTTCTTGTGCGACGCCGCGAGCGCGTCGGACACCTGCAGCGCGATGCCGAGCGCGCGCTCGGGCGCCAGCGGCGCCTCGCGCTGGAGCAGCTGCCCGAGGGTCAACCCCGGCAGGAACTCCATGATGAAGTAGACGAGCCCCTCGCCGGTGGGCCCGGTCTGGAGCACGCCGTAGTCGATCACGTCGACGATGTTCGGGTGACCGATGTCGTTGACCGCCTTGGCTTCGTTGAAGAAGCGGGTCACGACGTCGGTGTTGGACGCGAACTCGGCGTGGAGGACCTTGAGCGCGACCTTCTTCCCGATGTGGGGGTGCTCGGCCAGATAGACCGAGCCCATGCCGCCCTCACCGAGCTTCTGTCGAACCTGATAGTTGCCGATCGTAAGGCCGATGATCGGGTCGGGCGGTGGTGGCCCCCCGGGGTAGTTCGGATCCATGGGTCCTCCCGCAGTCACGAGTGTAACGCATCCGGCCGCAGGACGGCGCGTCATGTCGGTGGCAAACAGTGGTGCGGCTGGTTCGACGCCCCAGCGGTCAGCGGGCTTGGGCGGCGTACTGCCGGATTTTCGCGTCGTCCAACCGAGCATGGTACATCTGGTTGGATGCGCGCGACCATGTTCGTGACGTCGGTCCTGGCGGTCGGGATCATTTTTGGCGCGCCTGGCCTCCGTCCGGCGCCCGCGAATGCTGACAAGCTCTCGGAATTACCCGAGATCAAGTCCAGATCGGCGGTGGTGCTCGACGCGGATACCGGCGCCGAGATCCTCGCAAAAGACGCGGATTCAGTGCGGGCGATCGCCTCGACCACCAAGATCTTCGTGGCCATGGCGGTCCGCAAGCACCAGCTCGCGCTCGACGGTTGGACCGAGATCACCCAGGACGACGCCCGCGCCGCGAAGGGCGGGTCGCGCACCCGGCTCGACGTCGGCCAGTCGTTTCGCAACCACGACCTGCTCCGGGCGATGCTGATCTCGTCCGACAACCGCGCACCGACCGCCCTGGGCCGGGCCGCGGGGATGACCCGCGCGCAGCTCATCGCCGAGATGAACAAGCTCGCCAAGGACCTGGGCCTCAAGAAGACCAAGTTCACCGACTCGTCGGGCCTGCGCGGCAACGTCTCGACCGCCCGCGAGATGGCGCTGGCGCTGCGCGCCGCCCACCGCGACCCGGTCCTGGCCGAGATCATGGGCACGACCTTCTACGTCGTGAAGTCGCGCTCGGGCATGAACAAGATCCCCTACGGCTCGACCAACCAGCCGATGGTCGCCGGCACCTACAAGGTCACCGGCGGCAAGACCGGGTTCACGCGGGCGGCGGGCTACTGCTACATCACCGCCGCCGAGATCGGCGGCCACCGCTACCTGATCTCGTTCCTCGGGGCCGACGCCAAGCCCACCCGCTTCGCCGACTTCGGCCGGGTGGCGGCCTGGCTCGACGCCGGGGCCCCCGGCGCGAAGGTCAAGCCCGGGTCGTCGCAGGCGCGCGCGAAGGCCTCCGGGGCCCGCCGCCGGGTCACCGGCACCGTCAAGCGCTGACGCGCCGGTCGCTGGCCCAGCCAGTGCAATACCGCGTCGGCGTGACAACCGCCCGGGCCTTCAGAATCACAACACGTCGTCGCGACAACAGCGACTTCGCACCTCTGGCCGAGATCGCGGTCGACCTGGCCGCGAACCTCACCGCGATCGACCGCTACGAGCGGCTCGTCGACGCCCTCCAGCGGTTCTTGCCTTGCGACGCAGTCACGCTGCTGCGCCTGGACGGCCACGCGCTGACGCCCGTCGCTGCGCGGGGCCTCGCGCCCGAGGCGATGGCGCGGCGCTACGCCCTCGCCGAACACCCACGACTCGCGCAGATCCTGCGGGCGCCGGGGCCGATCCGGTTCGAGGACAGCCACCTGCCCGATCCCTTCGACGGCTTGTTGCTTGCGGATCCCGAGGGCTTGAGCCGGGTCCACGCCTGCATGGGCAGCCCGCTCACGGTGGCTGGCGAGCTCATCGGGGTGCTCACGGTCGACGCCCTCGCGCCCAGCGCGTTCGACGACCTCACCGACGAGCAGGTCGCGACCGCCGCGGCGCTGACCGCCGCGTGCATGCGCACCAGCCAGCTCATCGACGCGCTCGAGCAGGTCGCGTCGCGCTCGACCCGCGTCGCCGCCGATCTGCTGGCCGAGGCCCGGGCCCGCAGCCGCGACGATCTGGTCGGCGCTTCGCCGGCGATGCGCGCGCTCCGCGACGACGTCGCGATGTCGGCCCGCACCGATCTGGCCGTGCTCATCAGCGGCGAGACCGGCGTCGGCAAGGAGGTCGTGGCCCGGGCGATCCACGCCGCCGGCGGACGCCGCGACCGTCCGCTGATCTACGTCAACTGCGCGGCGCTGCCCGAGTCGATCGCCGAGAGCGAGCTGTTCGGGCACGTCCGCGGCGCGTTCACCGGCGCGATCGAGACCCGGGCCGGCAAGTTCGAGGTGGCCGACGGCGGCACGCTGTTCCTCGACGAGATCGGCGAGCTGCCGCTGGCGCTCCAGGCCAAGCTGCTGCGGGCGGTCCAGTCGGGCGAGATCCAGCGGGTCGGAGCCGACCACCCGATCCACGTCGACGTCCGGTTGATGGCCGCGACCAACCGCGACCTGCCGACCGAGGTCGCCGCGGGCCGGTTCCGCAGCGACCTGTTCCACCGCCTGAGCGTGTTGCCGATCGCGGTCCCGCCGCTGCGCGACCGCGCCGACGACGTGGCGATCCTCGCCGGGTTCTTCCTCGACGAGTCCCGCCGCCGGCTCGGCCTCGGGCCGATCCAGCTCACCGGCGCGGCGCGCCAGGCCATGAGCGGCTACGACTGGCCCGGCAACGTGCGCGAGCTCGAGCACACGCTGGTGCGCGCGGCGCTGCGCGCGGCCGGCCGCGGGCGTGGGCAGCCGGTGACGATCGACGCCGAGCACCTCGATCTGCCTCGCCGGACGTCGTCGCCAGCGCCGCTCGACGCCGTCGGGCCGCTGCCGCTGCCGCTGGCCGACGCGGTCGACGAGTTCAAGCGGCGCCAGATCAAGCGGGCGGTCGAGGCCTCCGGGGGCAACTGGGCGGCGGCCGCGCGCATGCTCGGCCTCGATCGCGGCAACCTGCACCGCACCGCCGAGCGCCTCGGCCTGCACGCCTGATCCGCGCTGGCGTCGCGCCTGGCGCGGAGCTGCACCGCACCGCCGAGCGGGCTGTACGCATGATCCGCGCAGCTATTGCGCCTGGCGCGGGGCTGCACCGCACCGCCGAGCGCCGCGGCCTGCACGCCTGATCCGCGCAGGCGTTGCGCCTCGCGCAGGCCCGTCGCCGCATCTTGCGCGGTTTGGATCGGCATCGACCTTGCTCAAGCAGCGAGCGCGATGTCCACGAGCAAGCTCCTCACCCTCCTGGCCGCCGCCGTCCTCGCGACGGCGTGCGGCTCCAAGTCCGATCCTCCCCCCGGCCCGGCGCCCGCGCCCAAGCCGGCGCCCGCGCCCAAGCCAGCCGGCGACGCCACCGCGAAGGCGACCGAGCTCTTCGCGACCCGGTGCACGCCGTGCCACGGCGCGCTCGGCAAGGGCGACGGCGTCGCGTCGAAGACCTTGACGCCGCCGCCGCGCAACTTCACCGACGCCGAGTGGCAGGCCTCGGTCACCGACGATCACATCGAGAAGATCATCAAGTACGGCGGCGCGGCGGTCGGCAAGTCGCCAGCGATGCCGGCCAACCCCGATCTCAGCGACCCGGCGGTCGTGGCGGCGCTGCGCGCCCACATCCGCGAGCTCAGCGGCAAGTAACCGTCGCCGGCCGCGCCGGCATCACCGGGCCTCGAGCCCGCACCAAGGAGGGCAGCATGCGTCTGCCATTGTCTGGTCTCGGCTGGCTCACCGCCGGCATCCTCGTCGCGGCCTGCGGCGGCACCAAACCCAGCGCACCGACCGGAGGGGGCGCCGCCGGCGGCGGCATCACCGATCTCATGAAGGCCCGCGGCCTGTCCGAAGCGGACGTCGCGGCCGCGCTCAAGACCTACACCCCGACCGGCAAGCTCGACGAGTACCTGACGTTCGCGTCGGGCGGTCACTCGGGCCAGGTCATCGTCATCGGCGTCCCGTCGATGCGCATCCTCAAGTACATCGCGGTGTTCACGCCCGAGCCGTGGCAGGGCTACGGCTTCGACGATCAGACCAAGGCCATCCTCGACCAGGGCAAGCGCTTCGGCAAGGACGTGACCTGGGCCGACACCCACCACCCGGCCCTGTCCGAGTCCGGCGGCGACTACGACGGCAAGTACCTGTTCATCGGCGACAAGGCCAACGCCCGCATCGCGCTGATCGACCTCGCCGACTTCACGACCAAGCAGATCGTGACCACCGAGCTGATGGTGTCCGATCACGGCGCCTCGTTCGTCACCCCCGACACCGACTACGTCATCGAGACCGCGCAGTACGCGGCCCCGCTCGGCGGCGGCTACGCGGACCCCAAGACCGACTACAAGGAGAAGTACCGCGGCGGCGTGGTGTTCTGGAAGTTCGACAAGGCCAAGGGCCGGATCGACAAGTCCAGCTCGTTCATGATGGAGTTCCCGCCGTACACGCAGGACCTCGCCGACGCCGGCAAGAAGGTCAGCGACGGCTACGCGTTCTTCAACTCGATCAACACCGAGCTGTCGTGGGGCGGGGACATGGAGGGCAACCCGCCCATGGAGTCCGGCATGTCGCAGAACGACATGGACTACATGCACATCGTCAACTGGCGGAAGGCCGAGGAGGTCATCAAGGCCGGCAAGTTCGAGATGATGGGTGACATGAAGGTCATCCGCCTGGCCACCGCGGTCAGCGAGGGGCTCCTGTACTTCGTGCCCGAGCCCAAGAGCCCGCACGGCGTCGACGTGACGCCCGACGGCGCCGAGATCGTCGTCGGCGGCAAGCTCGACACCCACGGCACCGTCTACAACTTCGCCAAGATGAAGGCGCTGATGGACGCCGGGACGTTCGACGGCAAGGACGACTGGGGCGTCCCGATCCTGTCGTACAAGGACTCGATCCGCGGCCAGGTCGAGCTCGGGCTGGGCCCGCTGCACACGCAGTTCGACGACAAGGGCTTCGCGTACACGTCCTTGTTCATCGAGAGCGCGGTGGCCAAGTGGTCGCTGGCGGACCTCAAGGTCGTCCAGAAGCTGCCCAGCCACTACAACATCGGCCACCTGCTGGCCGCCGAGGGCGACACGGTCAGCCCCGACGGCAAGTACCTCATCGCGATGAACAAGTGGGCGATCGATCGCTACACCAAGGTCGGCCCGCTCCTGCCGCAGAACTTCCAGCTGGTCGATCTGTCCGGCCCGGAGATGACGCTCCTCTACGACATGCCGATCCCGCTGGGTGAGCCGCACTACGCCCAGATGATCAAGGCCGACAAGCTCCACCCGGTCGACGTCTACAAGCCGGGCGAGGATCCGATCACCGGCGAGCTCGCGACCAACGCGGTCGAGGGCGGCAAGGAGCGGATCGAGCGCAAGCCCGACGGCGTCCACGTCTACATGACGGCGATCCGCTCGCACTTCACGCCCGACATCATCCGGGTCAAGGAGGGCGAGCTGGTCCACCTGCACCTGACCAACCTCGAGCAGGCGTACGACGCGACCCACGGCTTCGCGATCAACTCGTACAACATCAACGTCAGCGTCGAGCCGGGCGAGCACTCGGACATGACGTTCCTGGCCGACCGGGCCGGCGTGTTCCCGATGTACTGCACCGAGTTCTGCTCGGCGCTGCACCTCGAGATGGCCGGGTACCTCCTCGTCGAGCCCAAGTGAGCCGAGGCCGTGCCGTGCGCCTGTCCCTGGGCCTGTCCGCGCTGGCCGCGCTGTCCGCGCTCGGTCCGCTCGGCGGCTGCGCCCCGAGCCGGGCGGTCGCCGACGACGCGACGATGACCGAGGCGGTCTCGCCGCCCCGGCCCGCGGGTTGTCAGGAGCTGGCGGACGGCGCGGCGCTGCAGGCCGCGGTCGACGCGGCCGCGCCCGGGGCGGCGCTGTGCCTGGCGCCGGGGCGCTACCCGGGCCCGCTGGTGATCGCGCGCCCGGTGACGCTGTGGGGCCCGCCGACCGCGGCGATCACCTCCGACGGCACCGGCACGACCGTGCGGGTGCAGGCGGCCGGGGCCCGGCTGCTCGGCGTGACCGTCGACGGGTCGGGCGGGCGCTACGACAAGCTCGACGGCGCGGTCCTGGTGAGCGCCGACGACGTCGTGGTCGAGGGCGTGACGATCGTCAACGCGGTCTACGGGCTGCTGGTCGAGAAGGCCCACCGGGTCCGGATCCACGGCAACCACGTCCGCGGCGGCACCGATCCCTCGATCGGCCTGCGCGGCGACAACGTGCGGATCTGGGAGACCTCGGACTCCGAGATCTCGAACAACCTGCTCGAGGACGGCCGCGACATGGTCGTCTGGTACTCGCGCAACAACCGCGTCGTCGGCAACCGGATCGTCCGCAGCCGCTACGGCACGCACTTCATGTACAGCCACGACAGCGACGTCGAGGACAACCGCTACCTCGACGTCACCGTCGGCGTGTTCGTCATGTACAGCCACGACGTCACGCTGCGCGGCAACGTGATCGCCAACGCCGCCGGCGCCGCCGGCATGGCGATCGGGCTCAAGGACTCCGGCACGGTGACGATCGCCGACAACCTGCTGGTCCACGATCAGATCGGCATCTACCTCGACGGCACGCCGCAACGCCCGACGGAGCGGATGACGATCCGCGGCAACCAGCTGCGGCTGTGCCGCACCGCGCTCGTGTTCCACGCCAGCGCCCACCACACCGACGTGCTCGACAACGACTTCGCCGGCAACGAGGTCCAGAGCCGCGTCGACGGCGGCGGCGACGCGCTCGACGTGACCTGGGCCGGCAACTACTTCGACGACTACACCGGCTACGACCTCGACGGCGACGGCACCGGCGACGTGCCGTTCGAGCTGCGCTCGTTCGCGGGCACGCTGATCACCGCGCACCCCAACCTGGGGTTCTTCGACGGCACCCCGGCGCTGGCCCTGGCCGACGCCGCCGCGCACCTCGATCCGCTGTTCCGGCCCAAGCCGGTGCTGATCGATCCCAGGCCGCGGATGCAGCCGACGGCCAGCCACGCTGGCCGCGGGGAGGACTGACGATGGAGCTCCAGCTGCGCAAGGTCGGCAAGCGCTTCGCCCGCACCCAGGCGCTCGTCGACGTCGACCTGACGATCGCCAGCGGCGCCAAGGTCGCGCTGCTCGGGCCCAACGGCTCCGGCAAGACCACGCTGACCCGGGCGATCATGGGCCTCCTGCGCTGCGACGGCGACATCGCGATCGACGGCCGGCCGATGACCGATCGGATGCAGATCGCCGGGCGGCTGGCGTACGTGCCGCAGATCGCGCCGCTGATGGCGGCGTCGGTCGGCGAGATCGTGCGCGCGGTGTGCGAGCTGCGCGGCCTGGCCGCGGCCGACGTCCGCGCGCTCGCGGTCGAGCTCGGCCTCGAGTTCGACGCCATCGGCGGCCGGGCGCTGCGGGCGCTGTCGGGCGGCATGCGCCAGAAGCTGCTCCTGGCCCTGGCGCTGGCCAGCAAGGCCGAGCTGCTCATCCTCGACGAGCCGACCGCCAGCCTCGACGCCGCGGCCCGGGCCCGCTTCCTCGACCGGTTCGCGGCCGCGACCAAGGACGCCACCGTGATCCTGTGCTCGCACCGGCTCGACGAGCTCCGGGCCCTGGTCGACCACGTCGTGGTCATGGCCGAGGGCCGGGTCGCCCACGACGGCCCGGCCGCCGCGTACCTGGCCCAGCGCCTGGCCGCGGTGATCGAGCTGCGCTACCGCGGCGACGATCCCAGCTGGCTGCGCGACCACGGCTTCCGCCCCGGCGTCGGCGGCTGGTGGAGCCGCGCGGTGTCGCCGAGCGACAAGCTGGCGCTGATCCCGGCGGCGCTGGCCGCGCTGGGCGGCGCGGTCGACGATCTGGTCGTCCGCGACACCGATCGCCTCGAGCTCGAGGAGGCGCGCGATGCCGCGTGACCGCCGCACGCCCTGGGGCGCGCTCGTCGGCCTGGCCCTGCTCGCGGCGGTGGCGGCGCTGATCGTCGTCGTCGTGCGCGGCGGCGACCGCGTGCCCGACGGGCCGGTGCCGGTGGTGTGGAACAAGGAGAGCTGCGCGCACTGCCGGATGGCGGTCGGCGAGCCCCGCTACGCCGCCCAGCTGATCACCGCTACCGGCGAGGTCGTCAACTTCGACGACCCCGGCTGCCTGCTGCGCTACCTCGACGAGCGCCACCCGGCGATCCACCGGCTGTGGTTCCACCACCCGCGCGAGGACCGCTGGCTGGGCCCCGACGAGGTCGGGTTCCAGACCGACGCGACCACGCCGATGGGCTGGGGCCTGGTCGCCGCCGACCGCGGCGCCGCCACGCTCGATCTCGCCGCCGCCCGGGCCTACGTCGCGACCCGCGACGCCGGCGCCCAGGCCCAAGGACGCCCATGACCTTCGCCCGCCAGGTGCTCGCCGTCGCGCGCCTCGACCTCGCCGAGGTGCTGCGCTCGCGCTGGCTCTTGTTCTGCGCCGGCGCCTACCTGCTGCTCGCGACCGTGTTCGTCCTGGTCGGCCTGCGCGAGTCGACGGTGATGGGCTTCACCGGCATGGGCCGGGTGTTGCTGTCGCTGTGCCACGCGCTGTTGTTGATCCTGCCGCTGCTGGCGCTGACCGCGCTCGGTCCGGTGATCGGCCGGGCCCGCGACGACGGCAGCCTCGAGCTCCTGTTCAGCCAGCCGCTGCGGCGCAGCGCGTGGTTCATCGGCGTGTCGCTGACCCGCTACGCCGTGCTGGTCGTGCCGCTGGTCGTGCTGATGGTCGGGCTCGCGGCCTACGGCCAGCTCGCGCTCGATCAGGACGTGCCGTGGGCGTTCCTGACGCGCGCGCTCGTGGTCAGCGCCGCGCTCCTGGCCGCGTTCGCGGGCATCGGCCTGGCGATCTCGACGGTCGTGCGCAACCCCGCGCGCGTGACCACGTACATCGTGCTGGCGTGGGCGCTGTCGGTGGCGCTGCTCGACTTCGGGCTGATCGGCGTGCTCTTGCGCTGGCGCCTGAACCCCCACGCCGTGTTCACGCTCGCCGCGATCAACCCGGTCCAGGACGCTCGGATGGCGCTCCTGTCGGGGCTCGAGCCCGATCTGACGACGCTCGGCCCGGTCGGGTTCTACCTCGCCAACAAGATCGGGCCGGCGGCGCTGTACCTGCTCGGCGTGGTCTGGCCGGCCGCCGTCGGCGTCGGCTCGTGGACGTTCGCCTACGCCAGCTTCCGCCGCAGCGATCTGGTCTAGCCGACCCGCTGCTCACCTCAGGAGTACGTCATGCGCCAAGCCCTCGATCGGTTCTACGAGTTCCTCGACCGCCCGCTGTTCCTGTCGTCACGCTTGCTGCTGGCGCTCCTGGTGATCCCGCTCCTGCTCGGCGTGACCCGGCCGCTGTGGCGCATCTCGATGAAGGCGCCGCAGTACCCGGCCGGCCTGTACATGGACGTCTACACGTACAAGGTCGATGGCGGCCACGACAACCAGGACATCAAGGAGATCAACACGCTCAACCACTACATCGGGATGCACAAGATCGATCGGGCCGAGCTCAAGGACCTCGACTGGATCCCGTTCGCGATCGGCCTGCTGGTCGTGCTGACCTTGCGGTGCGCGGCGATCGGCAACGTCCGGGCGCTGCTCGATCTGGTCGTCATGACCGGCTACATCTCGCTGTTCGCGTTCGGGCGGTTCATCTACAAGCTGTACGTGTTCGGGCACGAGCTCGACCCGGAGGCGCCGATCAAGATCAAGCCGTTCACGCCGGCCATCTTCGGCACCAAGCACGTCGCCAACTTCACGACCAGCAGCTACCCGCAGAGCGGGACGATCCTGATCGGCGTGTTCGCGACCGGCATCATCGGCGTCGCGGCCTGGCACCTGATCGCCGGGCGGCTCGCGTCGGTGCGGGCGAGCCGGGCCGCGGCCAAGGCCGCCGCCGAGCCCGGGCCCGCGGTGGCGTGATCGGCCGCGCCGCGACGGGGTCGGCGGCGCCGGCGTGATCGGCCGCGCCGCGACGGGGTCGGCGGCGCCGGCGTGATCGGCCGCGCCGGTCGTCGGCGGCGCGGCGTGATGGGCCGCGCCGCGACGGCGGGATCGGCCGCGCCGCGACGGGGTCGGCGGCGCCGGCGTGATCGGCCGCGCCGGTCGTCGGCGGCGCCGGCGTGATCGGCCGCGCCGCTACGGGGTCGGCGGCGGCGGCAGCAGCACCGTGTCGATGACGTGGACGATGCCGTTGGAGGCGCGGATCGACGCCAGCACCTTGGCGTCGTTGACCGAGACCTGACCGTCGGCGCCGACGTGGATCGTCACCTTGGCGCCGTTGGCCATGCCGAGCGTCATCCCGTCCTTCAGGTCCTTGGTCTCGTAGACCGAGGTCGTCACGTGGTACTTGAGGATCTCGCGCAGGTCGGCCTGCTTGTCGGGCTTGACCAGGCCCTCGACCGTGCCGGGCGGCAGCTTCTCGAACGCGGCGTTGGTCGGCGCGAACACGGTCAACGGCCCGGAGTTGGCGATCGAGGGCACGTAGTCGGCGGCCTTGACCGCGGCGACCAGGGTCGTGTGGTCCTTGGAGCCCATCGCGATGCTCGCGATGTTGGTGGGATCGAGCGGCGGCATCGAGCTGGCCGGAGCCGCCTTGGGCGCCGCGGCCGGCGGCGGCTGTGCGGGCGCCTCGTCCTTCTTCTTGCACCCCGCGAGCGGGATGAGGGTGAGCGCGAACGGAATGACGAACCGCTTCATGAGTAGCCTCCAGCGGGCGCCACACGACGCCACGGCGGTCTTGCGTGCATCGCCCGTACCAGCCAGACGCCCCGAATCCTCGTCGAGCAGGCCCGCGCGATCGCCCGCGGTGGTGGCGGCGACGACGGCCGGTCGTCCCGATCACACGACCCGGCCCGCGACCATCTGGTGGTACGCTCCGCCGGGTGTGGACCCGCCGCGAGCTCCTCCGCGCCGCTGGCGTTGGCGCCGCCGCGTCGGTGGTGGCGTCCCTGGCCTGCGGTCGATCGGCGACCCGCGGCGCGGCGCCGCCCCGCGCGCTCGACCTCGGCCTGCGCCCGGCGCTGCACGCGGCCGTCGCGATCCTGGCCACGCGTCTGCGCGAGCCGGTCGCGTTCGCGCAGGTGCGCCGGCGCGTGCGCGCGGTGGTCGATCTGCTCGAGCGCGAGGTCTGGGATGAGACCGCCACGCTCGTCGTCCTGGCCGGTCGCGCCGCCGACGGGACCTGGCGCGAGCGCACGCTCGATCGCACCGACCCGCAGCTGATCGTCACCGCTGCGCGGGCGCTGATCGCCACCGCGCCGGCCGGCGCGAGCGCGCCCGTGGCCACCAGCGCCGCCACCGATCACGTCGCCGCGGTCGCGACGGATCCGGCGGCGCTCGCGGTCAGCGACTGGCGGACGCGCATCGACGACCTCGCCGCGCGCGCCGACGTCGGGAGCAACAGCCGCGTGGTCTACCGGGCCACCTACGCGATCACCGACGATGAGCACGCGTGGGTGGTCTCGGCCGAGGTCGATCGCCACCAGCGCCTCGTGCGGTCGCGCGTGGGCGCGCTCGCGGTCGCGTGGCATGGCAGCGCGCCCATCGCCGGCCACGTCGAGGTCGCGGGCGGGTTCGGGCCCGAGACCGAGCGGCTCACGAACGACGAGCTCGCCCGCGCCAACCGCGACGCGCTGGCGCTGACCACGCCGGGCGCGTTCGCCGCGCAGGCCGGGGCCGCGGTCATCCTGGCGCCGGACGTGGTCGCGGCGCTCGTCGAGCGCGCGTGGCCCCGGACCGCGACCGCGGGCGTGACCGTCGTCGACGACCCGGCCTTCGCGACCGCCGGGACGCCCGGCTACGCCAGCTACGTCTTCGACGGGCTCGGCCGCCTGGTCGCGCCCGGCGAGGTCGCCGAGCGCCGCCGCCGCGGCGGCCCGCACGGGCGCCTGCAGGCCACGCCCTCGAACCTGGTGGTCGCCCCCGGCACCGCGACCGACCTGATCGCCAGCGTCGACGACGGGTTCGTGATCGACGGCCTCGCCGAGGGCGGCGGCGTCGGCGACGCGGTCGCGGTGCGGGCCACGCGGGTCCGGCGGGTCGCGCGCGGGCGCCTCACCGGCCACGCCTGGCGCGACGTCGAGCTGCGCGGCTCGGCCGCGGCGATCCTGGCCGCCACCACGAGCGTCGGCGACCGCGCGGTGACGGTCGTGAGCGCCGACGACGATCCGCCGCGGGCCGTGGTGACCCCGCCGCTGCTCACCCGCGCCGATCTGGTGCCAGCGCGAGGGCCGACGTGACCGTCGCCGGCGATCGCGCCGCGCTGCTGGCCGCGCTGCGCGCTCGGCGCGATCTCGCCGACTGGACCGTGCGGGTGGTGACCTCGCAGGTGGCGTGGCGCGCGCTCGGCGTCGACGTCAGCGTCGGTACGCAGGTGCGCGCGACCATCGCCGCCGAGCTGCACCGCGACGGCGCCAGCGGGCGCGGCAGCGCGCGGCTGACCCTGACGAGCGCCGGCGACGCCCGGGCCGCGCTGACCCAGGCGATCGACCGCGCCGACGCGGCGATCGGCCCGGCCTGGGCCAGCCCGGCGCCGGCCGCGCCGGCCCGGGTCGACGTCGCCGATCCCGCGATCGATCCCGAGCGCGCCGACGTCGCGCTGACCGAGCTGGCCGCCGCGCTGACGGCCGCCGCCGCGCCCGCGACCGTCACCAGCGCGGAGCTCGCGCTGGCGATCGACGACGTCGAGCTGCTCACGCGCCGCGGCCAGCGCGCGCGCTGGCGCGAGACCGCCGTCACCGTCACCGCGACCGTGGCCGCGGGCGATCGCGCCCGCACGTTCACCAGCCGGGCGCGGCGCCTCGCCGAGCTCGATCTGACGGCGGCGGCCGCGCTGGTCGCCGGCGATCCGGCCGCGCCGCCGGTGCCGTCGGGCCGCTACCCGGTGGCCCTCGCCGCGGCCGCGCTGATCCACGGCGAGCTCGGCCTCCTGGCGGCGTTCGCGGCCCAGGCCGACCCGCGGCTCGAGCGCCAGGGCCTGGTCCGGTACCACCAGGGCCAGCCGATCGCCGAGGGCGCGACCCTGACGCTCGCCAGCGACGGCACGCTGCCGTTCGGCTGGGCCTCGGCCCCGCTCGGCGAGCACGGCGACGCGGTCCGCCGGTTCCCGCTGATCACCCGCGGCGTCGCGGTCGGGCTCGGCCTCGACGATCGCGAGGCGGCGCTCCGCGGCCTGCTCCCCAACGGCGGCGTCCGCGGGCTGGTGGTCCCGCCCGGCAGCGACGACGCCGACGCGCTCCTCGGGCCCGGCACGCTGCTCATCGAGCGCCTGACCTGGCTGGAGCTCGACCGGACCACCGGCTGGTTCCGCGCCGGCTTCGACGGCGCGCGCCTCTACGACACCGACGGCGCGGTGGGCGAGCCGGCGCGCGCCGTCGGCGGCGGCACGCTGCGCGGCGACGCCATCGCGCTCGTCGGCCGCGCCCGCACCAGCCGCGAGGTGGTCGCGACGCCCAGCTTCCGCGGTCCGGCGCTGTGGCACCTGGGCGTCGTCGCGGTGGATTGACCGCGCGCCGCCGTGCTACACGTCGGCCCACGCGAGAGTGGCGGAATTGGTAGACGCACTAGTTTTAGGTACTAGCGGGCATCACCCGTAGGGGTTCGAGTCCCCTCTCTCGCACACGGTTCTTGCGACGACACAACAGGAGGGCGGGTATGGCACACCGAGACGATCATCAGGCAGCGCTGGCCCGAGCCGCGGCGCTCACCCGCGAGCTCACGCGCGAGCGCAAGCGCGCCATCGCCGCCGAGCGACGCGCCGTGGCCGCCGAGCGACGGGCCACGGCCGCCGAGCAGGCGCGCGTCCCGCAGCGCACGCCGGTGCAGCGCCTGGCGGACCGCAGCCAGGTGGGTGAGCCGCGCGGCGGCGGCGGCGGCGCCTACGTGCTGCTCGTGCTGCTGCTGGTCTTGCTCGCGTCGATCGGGATCGTCGTCGGGGTGCTGCACGTCGTGCGCGAGCCCGCCCGCGACGCGCCCGCCGCGTCCGGACCGCCGCCCGGCCCCGCGAGGTAGCGCGGCCGGGTCGCGGGCGCGCTGGCTCGACCTCGGCACGTTGCGCGACGGGCGAGGCGGACGCCGCCAGCGCTCACGCCGCCGCGAGCGCGGGGAACGCCGGCGCCGGGATCGCGGGCGTCAGGTCGAGCCGGTAGAAGTCGGCCAGCACCTCGTACAGCGCCGGGTGCTCCCACGCCAGCGCCAGCGGCCGCGTGAAGTAGGTCTCGGTCGCGACCGCGAAGAACTCGGCCTCGTTGGTCGCGCCGTACGCGTCCATGGCCGTGGGCCAGCCGGCGTCGACCCGGTACCGGTGCTCAGCGTAGACGCGGGTGCACACCTCGGCCCAGCGGGCCCGGGCCGCGCGCGTGGGCAGCGGCGGCGTGCCGTCGACGTGGCCGGTCGCCATGTCGAGCTTGTGGGCGAACTCGTGCAGGACCACGTTGCCGGGCACGTGGCCGCGGCCGCCGGCGACGACCGCGTCCCACGCCAGCACCACCGGCCCGCGCAGCATGGCCTCGCCGATGACGGTCTGGCCGTGGCCGATCGGCGCGCGCGGCTGCTCGAACAGCCCCAGCGGCCGCGGCGGCCGCACCAGCGTCGACGGGTACACCAGGATCGTGTCGACGTCGGTGTACAGATCCTCGTCGCGACCGAGCGTCAGCAAGCACGCCTGGGCCGCGATCGTCACCTGCACCTCCTCGGTCAACTCGAGCCCGCCGCAGCCCTCCCAGGTGGTCTCGCCGATGAACGCCGACACCCGGGCCAGGAGCTCGCGCCGGGCCGACGGGTCGAGGCCGCGCGCCAGCGCGACGTTGTCGTCGAGGTAGCCGTCCCAGCGGGCCGGGACTGGCTGGGCCATCAAGCGGGTGCGCCGTCGGGCGCGGAGCCAACCGAGCATGCGGCCAACGTAAGACCGCGGCGGGCGCCCGGGAGTCCCCCGATCGGGGAGGTCGAGGCGGTCGGTCGCTGCGCTCGGCGCGCCCGACCGGACGCGGCCTGGTCGCCTTGGTCGCGGCCACGGCCGCGCCCTCGCTGCGTCGGCGCGTCATCCCGCTGCGCGCCCGCGCCGCGGGCCGGCCCGCTCGACGCGCTTGCCGGCGCCACCGGGGCACGGGTACGGTAGCGGGCGGTGGGAGAGATCATCGGGAATTACGAGGTCGTCGCCGAGCTCAAGCGCGGCGGCATGGGCGTGGTCTACGCCGCGCAGCACCGCACCATGGGCCAGCGCGCGGTCGTGAAGAAGGTGCTGCCCGAGCACAGCGCCAACCACGACATCGTCCAGCGGTTCTTCCAGGAGGCGACCGCGGCCGCGGCCCTCGACGATCCCGGCGTCGTCCGGATCTTCGATCAGGGCGTGCTGGCCGACGGCAGCGCGTACATCGTGATGGAGTTCCTCCAGGGCGAGTCGCTCGCGGACCGGCTCGCGCGCGACCGCCGCGTGCCGGTCGACCGGGCGCTCACGTTCGTGCGCCAGGCCGCGCGCGCCGTCGGCAAGGCCCACTCCCAGCGCATCATCCATCGCGACCTCAAGCCCGACAACCTGTTCATCGTGTCCGATCCCGACGTGCCCGGCGGCGAGCGCATCAAGGTGCTCGACTTCGGGATCGCGAAGCTCGGCGAGGGCGGCCGGGTCAAGACGATGACCCAGATGCCGATGGGCACGCCCGGCTACATGTCGCCCGAGCAGTGGGCCAGCGCCGGCCGCGTCGACGCCCGCACCGACGTCTACGCCTTCGGCGTCATCCTGTTCGAGATGCTGACCGGGCACCTGCCGTTCCCAGGGCCCGGCCTGACCGAGTTCATCGATCAGCACCGGTTCGCGCCGGTCCCGGCGGCCAGCGCGTTCGATCCGGCGCTGGCGCCGTTCGACGGGCTGCTGGCCCGGGCCATGGCCAAGTCGGCCGACGATCGGTTCGCGTCGCTCGACGAGCTGATCGCCGCGTTGCCCGGTGGCGGGATCTCGATGCAGCGCCCCGCCGTGACCGCCGCGACCGCCCCGACCATGGTGCCGTCAACGGCCTCGGCCGCGCCGATCCCGAGCACGCTCGGCGGCAGCGCCGCGGCGGTGGCGGCGACATCCGCGGCCGCGAAGGGCGGATCGGGCCTGCTGATCGGCGGGCTCGCGGTGGCGCTCGCCGCCGTCGGCGTGACGGTGGCGGTCCTCGCCTCGGGTGGCGATCCGCCCGACCCGCCGCCCCCGGGGCCGGCGCCGGTCGAGGTCGCGGCGATGACGACGGTCGACGCGGCGGCGGCGGTCGTGGTGCGCCAGGTCCCCATCGACGCCGGCGTCGCGATCGCCGAGGCCCCCGCCGTCGACGCCGGCGTCGAGGTCGCCGAGGTCGCCGAGGTCGTCGATGCAGGCCGCGCCGCGAGCGCGCGCGCGACCGACCCGCGCCGGTCGGCGACCGTGCCGAAGTCGGCGGACGCGCCGAAGGCGACCCACGGTAGCTGTCTCGACGAGGTCGCGTGCATGCTCGCCGACCCGCGGCCGGCGTGCTGCGCCCGCTACGGCGGCGGCAAGGTGTCACCGCCACCGCCACCGCCGGGGCTCGACGAGTCGCTGACGAGGGAGCAGATCCTCGCGGGCGTCGGCAAGATCAAGGGCGCGGCCGCCGCCTGCGGCGCCAAGAGCTCGGCCAAGGGCACCGTCAAGCTGTCGGTCAAGGTCGACGGCAGCGGTCGTGTCGCCGACGTCGCCGTCAAGCAGTCTCCTGATCCCACCCTCGGCGCCTGCGCGGCCGCGGCCATGAAGCGCGCGACCTTCGCGAAGACCCAGCTGGGCGGGACGTTCGCCTACCCGTTCGTGTTCTGACCGGTCGGCGGTCGCCGACAGGCCTCATCGCCTGCACGGATGCGCGCCCGCCACCGCCGACCTCGCATCGCGCACGACCTGCCTCGCATCGCGCACGACCTGCGCTTGGGCGACGACAGGCTTCGGCGCCGGCGCCGGCCGCGCCGACGGCCCGCCGCATCCAACCAGCGCTGCCATCGTGGACATCCCGCGCGCGACGTTCATCGCCTGATGGTACCGCGACGGGCCTGGGTCCTGGCGCGCCCGGTGGCGAGGCGCATCTTGACAGCACAGCGGTGAAGCATCATGATGCTTCCATGCGGACGACGGTGACCCTGGAGCCGGACCTGGTGGCGAAGGTCAAGGACCTCGCCCACCGTCGCGGCCTGTCGTTCAAGCAGGTCTTGAACGACCTCATCCGGCAGGGGCTATCGCGGCGGCCGTCGCCCGGTGCCCAGCTGCGCTACCAGGTCGAGCCGCATCGCGGCGGGTTCCGCCCCGGCGTGGATCCCGGGAAGCTCAACCAGCTCGTCGACCAGCTCGAGGTGGAGGACTTCGTCGCGGAGGCCCGACGATGATCGTCCCCGACCTGAACCTCGTCGTGTACGCGCACAACCAGGACGCGCCACGACACGTGGCGGCGCGGGCATGGTGGGAAGGCCTGCTCAATGGCACCGCACCGGTCGCCGTGCCCTGGGTCGTCGTGCTCGGGTTCGTCCGGCTGATGACCCACCGGTCGGTGCTGATCCATCCGATGACGGCTGCGGGCGCGATGGTGCACGTGCGGTCCTGGTTCGCACGACCCAACGTCCAGTCCCTGGAACCAGGGCTACGGCACCTGGACATCCTGGAGCGCATGTTCATCGCGACCGGCACCGCTGGCAACCTCACGACCGACGCGCACCTCGCCGCGCTCGCGATCGAGCATCAGTGCGAGCTGCACTCGAACGACGCCGACTTCTCCCGGTTCCCCGGTCTGCGCTGGCGCGACCCGCTGTGAACTCCGGCTCGAGATGAGGAACGGCCGTCGCCGCGCCGCACGATCAAGTCCGCGTCGGAACCGCCGCGACCGGCCGCCTCACGCGCAGCCCCTGACCGCCGCCCGGCCGCCCCGCCTCAGCTCCCGCCGTCGCCGCCGCTCTTCTCGTCCCGGGCCACGAACACGCTCTTGGCGTAGTCGCGGTTCATGAGCGCGATGTAGTCCTTGCTGATGCCCTTGGGGCAGGCGGCCTCGCACTCGTAGTGGTTCGTGCAGTTGCCGAAGCCGGCGGCGTCCATCGCGGTCACCATCGCCTTGACGCGCCGCAGCCGCTCGGGCTGGCCCTGCGGCAGGTTCGCGAGGTGCGCGACCTTGGCGGCGGTGAACAGCATCGCCGAGCTGTTCGGGCACGCGGCCACGCACGCGCCGCAGCCGATGCAGGCGGCGGCGTCGAACGCGCGATCGGCCTGCACCTTGGGGATCGGCACCGCGTTGGCGTCGGGCGCCGAGCCGACGTTGGCGGAGACGAAGCCGCCGGCCGCGATGATGTCGTCGAACGCCTTGCGGTCGACGCACAGGTCGCGCACCACCGGGAACGCGCCGGCCCGGAACGGCTCGACGTAGATCTCGTCGCCGTTCTTGAACCGCCGCATGTGCAGCTGGCAGGTCGTGGTGCCGGCGTCGGGGCCGTGGGGCCGCCCGTTGATCACCAGCGAGCACATGCCGCAGATGCCCTCGCGGCAGTCGGAGTCGAACGCGATCGGCTCCTCGCCCTTGTCCTGCAGCTGCTCGTTGAGCACGTCGAGCATCTCGAGGAACGACGCGTGCGCGCTGATGCCCGTGACCTTGTAGGTCTTCATCGCGCCGGCGGCCGAGCCCTTGGCCTGGCGCCAGATGTGGAGGGTGAGGTTCATGTCGCTCATGGTCTGGTCCTCACGTCACTTGTACGAACGGGTGGCGAGCTTGACGGTCTCGAAGGTCAGCGGCTCGACGTGGCGGGTCGGCCTGGCGTCGTCGCCCTGGTACTCCCAGGCGGCGACGTGGCAGAAGTCGTCGTCGTTGCGCTTGGCCTCGCCGTTGTCCTGGTACTCGGTGCGGAAGTGGCCGCCGCAGCTCTCCTCGCGCTCGAGGGCGTCACGGCACATCAGCTCGGCGAACTCGAGGAAGTCGGCGACGCGGCCGGCCTTCTCGAGCGACTGGTTGAAGGTCTCGCGCTCGCCCAGCACCTTGACGTCGCGCCAGAACTCGGCGCGCAGCTCGGGGATCTCCTTGAGCGCCTGCTCCAGGCCCGCGCGGGTCCGGGCCATGCCGCACTTCTCCCACATGATCGTGCCGAGCTGCTTGTGGAACGAGTCGACCGTGCGCTTGCCCTTGGCGCCGACGGTCATGAGCTTGTCGACCCGGCCCTTGACCTCGGTCTCGACCCGCTTGAAGTCGGCGTGGTCGGTGCCGACCTTGTCGGCCGCGCCCAGCCCGGCCAGGTAGTGGCCCAGGGTGTACGAGATGATGAAGTAGCCGTCGGCCAGCCCCTGCATGAGCGCCGACGCGCCCAGGCGGTTGGCGCCGTGGTCGGAGAAGTTGGCCTCGCCCAGGACGAACAGCCCGGGGATGTTCGACTGCAGGTGGTAGTCGACCCACAGCCCGCCCATCGTGTAGTGGACGGCCGGGTAGATCCGCATCGGCTGCTTGTACGGATCCTCGCCCGTGATCCGGGCGTACATGTCGAACAGGTTGCCGTACTTCTCCGCGATCTTTGGCTGGGTGTCGCGCTTGATCGCGTCGCGGAAGTCCAGGTAGACGCCGCGGCCGCCGGGGCCGACCCCGCGGCCGTCGTCGCACGCCTCCTTGGCGGCGCGGCTGGCGATGTCGCGCGGGCTCAGGTTGCCGAACGACGGGTACTTGCGCTCGAGGTAGTAGTCGCGATCGCCGTCGGGGATCGACGACGGATCCTTCGACGCCTTGGCGACGTCCTCGGGCTTCTTGGGCACCCAGACCCGACCGTCGTTGCGGAGCGACTCGGACATGAGCGTCAGCTTCGACTGGTAGTCGCCGCTGACCGGGATGCAGGTCGGGTGGATCTGCGTGTAGCAGGGGTTGGCGAACGCGGCGCCGCGCTTGTACGCGCGGTAGGACGCGGTCACGTTCGAGCCCATCGCGTTGGTCGACAGGTAGAAGACGTTGCCGTAGCCGCCGCTGGCCATGATCACGGCGTGCGCCGAGTGCGACTCGACCTTGCCCGTGACCAGATCGCGCACGACGATGCCGGCGGCGCGGCCGTCGACGGTCACCAGGTCGAGCATCTCGGACCGGGTGAACATCTTGACCTTGCCGGCGGCGATCTGCCGGGCCAGGCCCTGGTACACGCCGATCAGCAGCTGCTGGCCGGTCTGGCCGCGCGCGTAGAACGTGCGCGACACCTGGGCGCCGCCGAAGCTGCGGTTGGCGAGCGTGCCGCCGTACTCGCGCGCGAACGGCACGCCCTGCGCGGTGCACTGATCGATGATGTCGACCGAGACCTCGGCGAGGCGGTGGACGTTGGCCTCGCGGGACCGGAAGTCGCCGCCCTTGACCGTGTCGTAGAACAGCCGGTGGACGCTGTCGCCGTCGTTCTGGTAGTTCTTGGCGGCGTTGATGCCGCCCTGCGCGGCGATCGAGTGGGCGCGGCGCGGCGTGTCCTGGAAGCAGAAGCAGGCGACGTTGTAGCCGAGCTCGGCGAGCGTGGCCGCGGCGGCGCCGCCGGCCAGGCCGCTGCCGATCACGATCACGCTGTACTTGCGCTTGTTGGCCGGGTTGACGAGCTTGAGGTCGAACTTGGCCTTGTTCCACTTCTCGCTGATCGGACCGCTCGGGATGCGTGGGTCGAGGTTCATGACCAGCTCACTTCACAGCTTGATGAGGTTGAAGGCGACGCCCAGCGGCGGCGCGACGTAGCCGGCGATGAGGATCAGCGCGATGGCCGGGCCGGCCTTCGAGGTGACGCCCTCGTACTTCGGGTGGCTCAGGCCGAGCGACTGCAGCCAGCTGCCGGCGCCGTGGGCGAGGTGCAGGCACAGCAGCGTGACCGCGATCAGGTACGAGATCAGGATGGGCGTGTTCTTGAAGCCCATCACGAACATCGAGTACGCGTCGTAGCGGTTCTTGTCGTCGAGGTGGTGGAAGTAGTCGGGCTGGATCCAGCCGAGCGTGAAGTGCATGAGGTGGTAGACGATGAACGCCAGCACCACCAGGCCGGTCAGCGCCATGGTCCGCGCGTAGAAGCTGGTGCGGGTGTAGCGCTGCATCACGTACTTCTGGGGCCGGGCCGCGGCGTTGGCCCGGGCCAGGCCGACGCCGGTCACCATGTGCACGATCAGGATCGCGAGCAGGCCGCCGCGGGCCAGCCACTTGATGCTCCCGAGGCCCTGCAAGAAGTGGGCGTAGGTGTTGTAGGCGTCGCGGCCCTTGAACATGCCGAGGTGCCCGATCATGTGGACCAGGGCGAACAGGATGAGGCCGAGCCCGGTGACGGCCATGATCTGCTTGGCGCCGACCGAGGAGCGGACGTAGCTGACGAACCAGCTCATGACGGATCCTTCGTAGAGGGAGGGCCCCGACGCCGTGCGCCAGGGCAAGCGCGCGAAGGTAAACACAATCCGACGATTCCGGCAACGCGCGGGGGCGGGGCATCGGGTCGCGGCGCGCGCGTGGGCGTCAGGCGATCCGATGCATCAGCTCGTCGCCTCGTCGCAGCCGGCCGACGTTGCCGACGACGATCTCGGCGATCCGGCCGAACGCCTCGGTCGTCGAGCCCGCGACGTGAGGCAGGGTCACGACCCGGGGATCGTCGAACAACGGATCGCCGGGGTCCCAGGGCTCATCCCAGAAGACGTCGAGCCCGACCCCGCCGAGGTGCCCCCGCGCCAGGGCCGCGACCAGCGCCGCGCGATCGATGACCGGCCCGCGCGCCAGGTTGACCACGAGCGCGTGCGCGGGCAGCGCCGCCAGCGCGTCTGCGTCGAGCAGGCCGCGCGTCGCCGGGGTCAGCGGACAGTGCAGCGACACCGCGTCCGACTGGGCCAGGTGCGCCAGCAGCTCGGGCCGCGACGTCTGCGACGTCACGCCGGTGACCCGCAGCCCGAGGGCGCGGGCCCGATCCGCCAGGGCGCTGCCGGTCTTGCCGAGGCCGACGATGGTGAGCCGCCGGCCGGCCAGCTCGACGCCGAGCGGCTCGCCGATCGCGCCGGCGGCGAACGCGCGCTGCGCCAGCGGCCAGCGTCGGGCGAGCGCCAGCAACAGGAGCAGCGCGGCCTCGGCGACCGCGACGTGGTTGGCCCCGGGCGCGTTGCAGACCGGGACGCCGTGCGCCCGCGCCGCGGCGACGTCGATGCCGTCGGTCCCGGCCGCGGGTTGCTGGATCAGGCGCAGGCGGGGCACCGCCGCAGCGATCACCGCGGCGTCGATGTGCCCGTTGGAGGGCAGGAGCACGTCCGGCGGCGCCGCGCGGACGACCTCGACCAGCGGCGCCCGGCGATCCCAGCGACGGATCCGATCGCCTGGCGCGAGCCGCGCGCCGATGACCTCGACGATCGCGGGCCAGCCCGAGCCGCAGAACAAGAGCTCCACGGCCGGGCCCGGCTCACTTCTTCTTGGCGGGCGGCTTCTTCGCGGCCGCGGGCTTCGCCGCCTTGGGCGCGGCCGCGGGCTTCGGCGCCTTGGGCGCGGCCGCGGGCTTCGCCGCCTTGGGGGCGGCTGCGGGCTTCGCCGCCTTGGGGGCGGCTGCGGGCTTCGCCGCCTTGGGCGCCGGCGCAGGCTTCGCCGCCGCCGCGGGCTTCGCCGCCGCAGGCTTCGTCGCCCCGGCGCGGACCGCAGGCTTCACCGATGCGCGCGGCGCGGGCCGATCCTCGTCGTCCGCGTCCTCGTCCACGACGAGGTCGTCGTCGTCGTCGTCGTCGTCGTCGTCGTCGTCGTCGTCGTCGTCGTCGTCGTCGTCGTCGTCCACGACCTTCACGCCGTCGTCATCGCCCCGCGCCCACGCCGGCGCGTCGTCCTCGGCGACCGCCGTCGCTTCGACCTCCTCCTCCTCCTCCTCCTCTTCTTCCTCGTCGTCGGCGGCAGCCCACTTGGGCTCCTCGTCGTCGTCGACCCAGCGATCGGACACCGCCGACGGGCCGTCGTCGTCGTCGTCGTCCGCCGCCACGCCGGCCTTCTTCTTCTTCTTCGCCTTCTTCAGCGCCTTCTTCTTCTTCGTGGCCTCGTCGTCGTCGTCGTCGTCGTCGTCGTCGTCATCGTCATCGTCATCGTCGTCGTCGTCGTCGTCGTCGTCGTCGTCGTCGTCGTCGTCATCGACGTTTCGCCAGCGCGCGCCGTGCTCCTCGTCCTCGTCCTCGTCGCCGTCGGCCCAGCGCTCGAGCAGCGCGGGCGCGAGCGCCGGCGTCATCAGCGACGCCGCGACATCGATCCAGGTCGTCTCCATCATCTCGCGCTCCGGACGGTTCTGAACTTCGACGAGTCCTTGCTGAACGCTGGTTGGCTCCACGTCGGAATTCTAAGCATGCAGATTTGCCCGCCATCAAGGCGCCCCACGCGCAAAACGCGCCGGGGTCAAATGCGCTCGACCACCGTGCGGATTTCTGCGGGTACGCGCACGCTGGGCGTCGCGTCGATCAGGTCCCGCCACACCACGTGGGTCGACATCACACCTACCACGGCCATGTTGTCCGTGTTGGAGAACTGGGTCGCCGCCCGCTCCCGGCACTTGCTCCACAGCTGCGCGACCGCGCTGGGCTCGAACACCCCGGCCCGGGCCGCCAGCTCCGACGACATGACCTCGGCGCACCAGCCGGCGCCGTCGCCGAGGAACGCCAGCGCGTCCGGCGCACGGTAGGGCTGCTTGGGTCGGGCGAGGATCTCGGCCGGGATCTGATCGCGCGCCATGCGCTTGAGCACGTGCTTCTCGTCGAGGCCGCGCAGCTTGTACGACGCCGGCAGGCGCCCGGCCAGCGCCATGACCTCGCGATCGAGGAACGGGAACCGGCCCTCGACCGAGTTGCCCATGAGCATGCGATCGCCCTGGGCCGACAGCAGGTAGCCCGACATCAGGGTGCGCACCTCGAGGTACTGGTCCTGCTGCAGGGCGCCCCAGCCGCCAAACTCGCTGGGCAGGTCGGCCAGGAGCGCGGCGACCGCGTCGCCCGCCCCCCGCATCGCCGGGGCCAGCAGGCGCTTGACCGCCGCGGTGGTCCGCCAGCGCAGGTCGTGGCCGAAGCCCGGCTCGCGCCAGCGCTCGAGGCCCTGGCCGAAGAACCGCTGGGCCATGGCCCGCTGCGCCACCGGCGACCGGGCCAGGTACGGGTAGAGCTTGTCGAGCAACAACGGCCGCCGCGTCGACTGCGGGGCCCGGGCCCAGAACCGCCGGATCGCCCCCTCGCGGAACAGGTCGTAGCCGGCGAACATCTCGTCGGCGCCCTCGCCGGTCAGCACGACCTTGATGCCGTGCTCGCGCACCAGCCCGGACAAGAGGAACATCGGCGCGGGCGCGGTCCGCAAGATCGGCCGCTCGGCGTGCCAGATCACCTTCGGGAACACCCGGGCGATGTCGCCGCGGGTGACGGTGAGCTCGTGGTGGGTCGTGCCGAGGCGCTCGCTCATCAGGCGCTGGAAGCTGCCCTCGTCGTACTCGGCGTCGGCGAACCGCAGCGAGAAGGTGTGGAAGCCGGCGCCCTTGGCGGCCAGGCCCAGCGTCGCGATGACCGAGGAGTCGAGCCCCCCGGACAGGTAGCTGCCGACGTCGACGTCGGCCCGCAGCATGCGCAGCTCGGTCGCGCGCGCCAGCGCGGCCCGGACCGCCTCGGTGGCCTCGTCGAGCGAGCCCGCGAAGTCGGCCGCGTAGCTCGGGGTCCAGTAGGCGCGCTCGCGCACGTCGCCGCCCTGGTAGGTGCGGACGTGGCCCGGCGGCAGCTCGCTGACGCCGGCGAACACCGTGCGCGGCGCGACCGCGGTCCAGAACGTGAACGTCTGGTCGATGCCGATCGGATCGAACCGGCGCGGCAGGTCGGGCGCCGCGGCGAAGATCGCCTTGACCTCGCTGGCGAAGATCAGCCGGCCGCGGTGGACGCAGTAATACAGCGGGCGCACCCCCACTCGATCGCGCGCCAGGACCAGCCGGGCGGCGCGGGTGTCCCAGAGGGCGATGGCCCACTGGCCGTTGAGCCGATCGAACGCGTCCTCGCCCCACTGCTCCCAGGCGTGGACGATGACCTCGGTGTCGCTCCGGGTCCGGAACCGATGGCCGGCGGCCTCGAGCTCGGCCCGCAGCTCGACGTAGTTGAAGATCTCGCCGTTGAAGACGATCCACAGCGACTCGTCCTCGTTGGCCATCGGCTGCTGGCCGCTGGCGAGGTCGATGATCGAGAGCCGGGCGTGGGCCAGGCCCGCCGTGGGGTCGCGGTACAGGCCGAACTCGTCGGGCCCGCGGTGGTGCATGGCCCCGAGCATCCGCGCCAGCTCGTCGCGCCCCGGGGGCGGCCCGGGCTCGAGCCCGACGATTCCGCCGATGCCGCACATCGGAGGCATCGTAGCAGACCCCCTGGGAGCGATTCTCAGGCCCGACCTTGATTTCATCGGCCCGGCGCGATACGCGGTGGAGATGGCAGCCCTCGAAGCCGGCGCGGTCGCGCGCGCGGTGACCACGTTCATCGTCGACAACTTCCTCTTTGGCAACGCCGCGGACGCGCCCGCGCCCGGCGCCTCGTTCATGGAGACCGGGCTCATCGACTCGACCGGCGTGCTCGAGCTGGTGGCGTTCGTCGAGTCGACCTACGACATCAAGGTCGGCGACGACGAGCTGGTGCCCGAGCACCTCGACTCGGTCGACAACCTCGCCGCGTTCGTCGTCCGGAAGGCGGCCTGACCGTGGCGATGTCCAAGGACGTCCTCGCGCTCGACTACGAGGCCGAGGCCACCCGGATCGCCGGCGAGCTGCGCCGGATCATCGCCCACGAGTGCAAGCGCCGCGGCCTGGTGGTGGCGCTCTCGGGCGGCATCGACAGCTCGTGCGTCGCGGCGCTCGCGACCCGCGCGCTCGGCAAGGCCAAGGTGTTCGGCGTGCACATGCCCGAGCGCGACTCGTCGGCCGAGACCCTGCGCCTGTCGACGTCGGTGTCGGACACGTTCGGCTTCGACTCGGTGCTCGAGGAGATCACGCCGATCCTCGACGGCTACGGCTGCTACCGCCGCCGCGACGAGGCCATCCGCATGGTCTACCCGGACTTCGGCCCGGGCTGGAAGTCGAAGATCGTCCTGCCGGGCCTGGCCGGCGGCGAGCTCAACGTCTACTCGCTCGTGGTCCAGCGGCCCGACGGCACGATGGACAAGCAGCGGCTGCCGCTGCCGGCGTACCTGCAGATCGTCGCCGCCACCAACTTCAAGCAGCGCACCCGCAAGACCCTCGAGTACTTCCACGCCGACCGCCTGCACTACGCGGTCAGCGGCACGCCCAACCGGCTCGAGTACGACCAGGGCTTCTTCGTCAAGAACGGCGACGGCGCCGCCGATCTCAAGCCCATCGCCCACCTCTACAAGACCCAGGTCTACGCGATGGCGCGGCACCTGGGCGTGCCCGAGGACATCTGCACCCGGGCCCCGACCACCGACACCTACTCGCTGCCCCAGGGCCAGGACGAGTTCTACTTCGCGCTGCCGTACCCGCAGATGGATCTCTGTCTGTGGGGCAAGAACCACGGCGTCGCGCCGGCCGAGGTCGCTCCCACCGTCGGGCTCACGGCCGATCAGGTCGAGCGCGTCTACCGCGACATCGATCAGAAGCGCGCGACCACGCGCTACCTCGGCCTGGCGCCGCAGCTGGTCGGCGACGTGCCCGAGATCAAGCACTGACCGCGCGATGGCCCAGCCCTGGCAAACCCTCGCGACCGTCCCGACCGCCGAGGGGCCGCTCGAGCTGCGCCAGCGCGGGCCGCGCGACTTCCTGATCGTCGTCGGCGGACGCGTGCTGATGACCAGCGCCGCGCGGCGGTCCGAGGAGGCGCTCGCGACCCTGGCCGCGGCCAAGATCAGCGGGCGCGCCCGGCCGCGCGTGCTGATCGGCGGGCTCGGCATGGCCTACACGCTGCGGGCCGCGCTCGACGCGTTCGGGCCTGACGCGCGCGTGGCGGTGGCCGAGCTGACGCCGACGGTCGTCGACTGGTGCCGCGGCCCGCTCGCGGTGCTGACCGACGCCGCCACGGTCGATCCGCGGGTCGAGGTGATCCTCGACGACGTCGCCAAGGTGATCGCGCGCGCCCGGGCCAGCTACGACGCGATCCTGCTCGATCTGTACGAGGGCCCCAACGCCGCGACCCAGCGCAAGGACGATCCGTTCTACGGCCCGGCGGCGCTGGCCGCGAGCCACGCGGCGCTGCGCCCGGGCGGCGTGCTGGCGGTGTGGTCCGAGGATCCCGACGCCGGGTTCACGCGGCGGTTCGGCGCCGCCGGCTTCACCGTGACCACGCACCGCCCGGGCAAGGGCGGCCGCGCCCACGTCGTCTACCTCGGCGTCCGCGCCTGAGCCGCGCCGGCGCCGAGCCTGCCCCGCGGCTGGTCACGCGTCGGCGAAGCGGGCGCCGCCGCGGTCGAAGCGGATCAGCTCGCCGCCGCGGGCCCGGGCCGCCGTCGCCAGCGCGGCCGGCGGCAGCTCGCTGCCCAGGTTGCGGCCGTTGACCACGATCGACAGATCGGCGTGCAGGTGCGCGACGACCGCGTCGGCGGCCCACAGGATCGCGTCCCAGATCACGGCGATCGGGTTGGCGAACACGCCGCCGCCGATCAGCGTCAGCGCGACCCGGCGCTTGCCGAGCGCGGCCGCCGCGAGGAGCGTGCCGAGGTACGCGGCCCGCTGGAGCTGGCGACAGATCGTCGCGCTGGCCGCGTCCGCGTCGAGGCCGCCGTACATGCCGCCGGCGATGGTCGAGGTCAGCACCTGCGCGATCGTGCGGTGGGGCGCGCCGTCGACGCGGCCGGTCCAGTCGGCGCCGAGCACGACCTCGGCCCGATCGTGGACGCCGACGGCGATCGCCTCGAACCGGTCCTCGAGCGCGCGCGCGAACGCGACCGGCTGCGCGACGTCGCTCGCGCGCAGGTAGCCGCTGCGGACCGCGGCGACCCCGGGGTCGCACACGTCGGCGAGGAGATCGAGCTGCCGCCCATCGGTGCGCTGGACGAAGCGCGCGCCGTCGGCCCCGGGCGCGGCGTAGTGCCGGACCAGGGTCGCCGGGAACGCCGAGATCGACGCGCGCGGGCCCTGGGTCGGATCGTGGACGTAGTCGGCGACCGGCGTCACGTAGCTGCCGGGCGACTCGAGGCAGTTGAACTGCGACGCGACCTGGAACAGCCCGCCGGGCGCGGCCGCGGCCTGCAGCGCGCCGATGTCGGTCGCGGGCGACGCGCCGTCGAGGACCCACAGCCGGCGCGCGGCGCTCGGGCGGCCGGCGCGGGCGCGCGCGGTCAGCGCCCGGGCCCGCAGCTCGCACAGGCGCAGCACCTCGAACCGACCGCCGCCGTAGCGTCGGCCGCCCGCGGTCACGGTCGCCGCGCCGCTGGCATCGACGCGGATCGCGCCCGCCGGATCGGCGGCGACCGCGGCCTCGACCCGCGGCACCACGGCGCCGTCGCCCTGGCCGCGGGCCGCGATCGCGGCGCGCAGGTGATCGTCGAACCCAGCCACCACGGCGCGCCGGGTCACCGCGTCGTCCTCGCAGTCGTCGAGCAGCTCGATCATCGCGGGCAGTATCGCCCGCGCCACGCCGCGGCGCGACCCCGACCGCGATCGGCGGGAACCGCTCGCGCGCGACGGTGTCAGACGGCCCGTGCGCCCGCTGCTCGGTCTGCTCGTGGCCCTCGGTGCGTCGACGGTGGCGTCGGCGGCGCGGGCCGACATCGTCACCTCGCCCGAGCGCGGCGCGGACCTGGCGCTCGCGAGCTACCGCGTCTCCGGCGAGCTGGTCGACGGGACCGTCCACCTGCGGGTCCGCTACGACGTGCTCAACCGCTCGCGCTTCGCCGACCGCGCCGCGGTGCAGCTCGAGCTGCCGGCCAGCGCGGTGGTCGTGGGCCTGCGCCAGCGCGTCGGCGGCGACTGGGTCCCGGGTCGGCTGCTGGCGGCCGACGCCGCCGCGGGCCGGTTCGAGGCGTACCTCGACGCGCCGTTCGTCGCGGCCCGGGGCGCGGCGCTCCTGACCGGCGACCACGGGGTCCACGAGCTGGCCCTGGCCCACGTGCCGGCGCGCGGGCGGGTCGGCGTCGAGTACGAGGCGGTGGTGCCGGCCTGCTACGCCCGCGGCGAGTGGCTCGTGATCTTCCCGCAGCTCGACGACGCCCCGACGCTGACCGCGCCCGGCGGTCGGATCGAGGCGGCCGCGCTGACGAGCAAGCGCCTGGGCGTGCCGGTGGGCGACGCGTGCGTCGGGTTCGGCGTCAGCGACGCGCAGCCCGACGACGTCGTGCTCACCTGGCGCGGCCCGAGCGGCCCCGGCGCGATCGGGACGGTGACGTCGGTGCGGGCCGCGAGCCAGACGATCACCGCGGTCGACGTGGCCGTGGCGCCGCGCCTGGCCGAGGTCCCGCGCCGAGCCGCGGTGGTGTTCGTGATCGACGCGTCGAAGAGCCAAGGCGCCGACGGCGTCGCCGATCAGCTCGCGATCGTGCGCGGCTACCTCGCGCACGCGCCCGACGCGCGGGTCGAGCTGGTCGTGGTGCGGCGCGCGGCGCGCCGGCTGTTCGGCGAGCTGGTGCCGGCGCGCGAGGTCGCGGCTCGCCTCGCGGCGCTGCCGCCGCAGGCGCTCGCGGTCGGCAACGGCTCGCACCTCGACCGCGGGCTGGAGCTGGCGGCGACGGTGCTGGCCGCCGCGTCGGGGCCGCGCCGGCTGGTCGCGTTCACCGACGATCGCCTGCGCCCGGACCTCGCCGACGCCGACCTGCGCCAGGCCCTGGCGCCGCTGCCGCTCGACGCGGTCGCCCACGCCATCCTGCCGACCGTGGGCGCGGCCGAGGTGGTGCGCGAGCTCGACCACCACCTCGTCCAGGTCATCGACGGCTGGGGCGGCATCGTCGCCACCGTCGCCGGCGCCGGCGATCCGGCGCCGCTGCTCGAGCTGGTGCGGCCGATCCGGATCGAGCAGCTCACGCTCGGCGGCGCGCCCCTGGTCGACGAGGTCCGCGAGGGCGATGGCTACCGGCACGTCGCGATCGACGCCGACGCCGGGGCCGTCGCCGGCCTGATCTGGGGCCGGACGTGGTCGCCGACCGTGGCCGCCGGGCCGGCCGATCGGATCCGCGCCGGGCGCCTGGCGCTGGGGCTGGGGCTCGCGCTCGACGACGCCGACGTCCTCGCGCTGGCCCACCTGACCGGCGCGGTGACGGCGTTCACCAGCCTGCTCGCCGACCGCGCGGCCTGGACGCCGGGCGGCCTGCCCGACGACGGCTTCGAGCCGGCCGGCGTCAGCATCTCGTCGATCTGCGGCGGCTCGAGCTCGACGTACGGCCACAGCATGCCCAGCGTGCTGGTCGGCCAGGCCAGCCTGGGGCCGCCGCGGCCGGAGCTGCGCTCGCTCCTGGCCGAGCGCGTGGCTGGGTGCGCGGTCGGCCTCGACGCGGATCCGTGGGTGCTCGACGTCGAGGTCGCGACCACCGGCGTCGAGGTGGTCGACGTCGTGGCCCGCGCCCGTGGCGTCGCCGATCTGGCGGCCCAGGTGCGGTTCGAGGCGTGCGCGATCGAGGCCGGCTGGGCGCTCAACCTCGATCCCGGCTTCGCGCGCTTCACCGACACGTTCACGGCCACGTTCGCGCGCTGATCGCGGCCGCGCTCAGCCCCAGGGCTGGCGCGCGCGCAGGTCGGCGATCGCGAGCGTGCCGCGGTCGACCTCGCCGGTGGCCGCGTCGACGATGCGCCAGGCCAGGGTCGGGCGGCACAGCGGCTGGGCCTCGACCAGGACGCAGCGCAGCTCGCCGGGCGCGAACTCGCACTGGGCCTGCAGCGCGGCGATCAGGCCCTCGTCGTGGAGGTGGCCGTCGCCGAAGTTCCAGCCGAGCGCGAGCCCGGCGACCAGCTCGCCGTCGACCCACTCGTGGTCCTCGAGGCGATCGACCGCGCGCGGCACCAGCTCGGCCAGCGCGCGGCCGTATCCGGATCGCGCGCAGGGCCCCGCCGCGGTGATCGCCCGGGCGCGAGCGCGCTACCATCGCCGGCGATGAGCGAGCTGGTCCACGACCTCCTGTTCGCGACCGCGGCCCGCGCGCCGGCGCGCGAGGCCCTGGTCGCCCACGAGCCCGGCGCCGGGCGCTGGACCTACGCCGAGGTCGCGGCCGCGGCCGCTACGGTCGCGCACCAGCTGCGCGAGCTCGGGGTCGCGCCGGGCGATCGCGTGGCGCTCCTGGCCCACAACGGCCTGCCCTGGGTGGCCGGGTTCTTCGGCGCGCTCGCGGCCGGCGCCGTGGCGGTCCCGATCAACACCGCGGCCGATCCGCACTCGCTCGTGCACTACGTCACCGACTGCGGCGCCCAGGTGCTGCTGGTCGGGCCGCGGCTCGAGCGGATCGTGGCCCAGGCCGGGGCCGCGCTGGGCGCGATCACGATCGTCGCGCCGGCCGCGAGCGCCGCCACGCTCGCGACCGCGGTGACACCCAGCGACGGTCGTGCCGGCCGCGAGCGCGGGTCCCGCGTCGACGCCGACCGTGGCGATCGCGCCCACCGATCGCGCGGCGATCATCTACACCTCGGGCTCGACCGGGCGCCCGCGCGGCGCGGTGCTGCGCCACGGCAACATCATCGCCAACGTGCGCTCGATCGTCAGCTACCTCGAGCTCGGCGACGACGAGCGCGCGCTGGCGCTGCTGCCGTTCTTCTACGTCTACGGCCTGTCGATCCTGACGATGACGTTCGCCGTCGCGGGCGCCGTCGTCGTCGAGAACCGCTTCCAGTACCCGACCACCGCGCTCGACACGCTCGCGCGCGAGCGGGTCACCGGGATCTCGGGCGTGCCGTCGACCTACGCGATCCTGATGCACCGGACCGACTTCGCGGCCCGCCTCGGCGCCGGCCTGCCCGACCTGCGCTGGCTGACCCAGGCCGGCGGCGGCATGAGCCCGACGCTCACGCGCGCGGTGCTCGACGCCGTCGGCGCCCGCCGGCTGTTCGTCATGTACGGCGCCACCGAGGCCTCGGCCCGGCTGGCGTACGTGCCGCCGGCCGAGCTGCCCGACGCGGTCGGCGCGATCGGCCGTGCCATCCCCGGCGTGACCCTGACCGTGCGCGATCCCGACGGCGCCCCGTGCGCGGTCGACCAGCCGGGCGAGCTCTACGCCGAGGGGCCCAACCTGATGGAGGGCTACTGGAACGATCCCGACGAGACCGCGCGCGTGCTCGGCCCCCACGGCTACCGCACCGGTGACCTGGCGCGGCGCGACAGCGCCGGGCGCCTGTGGCTGGTCGGCCGGGCCCGCGACCTGCTCAAGGTCGGCGGCCACCGGGTGTCGGCCAAGGAGATCGAGGACGCGATCCTCGAGCACCCGGCGGTCCACGAGTGCGCGGTCCTCGGCGTGCCCGACGAGCTGCTCGGCGACAAGCTGCGCGCGTTCGTCGTCCCGTGCAGCCCGGGCGGCATCGACGCCGCGACCCTCGGGGTGTTCCTCAAGGGCCGCCTGCCGGCCTACAAGATCCCGGCGCAGATCGAGCTGCGCGACGACCTGCCCAAGAACTCGAGCGGCAAGATCATGAAGGAGGCGCTGCGCGAGCCGGGCTGAGTTCCAGCGGGTTCGTCGCCGAACCCAGGCAGGTGCAGGGGGTGCTCCGACGTCCGAGGTCTCGCCTGAATCGGGTCGGCATCTCGGGGGCAAGCCCCGATGAGGGCCCCCACCCAGGACGCGAAACTCCCGGCGCCCGGCTCGGTGCTCGACCGAAAAAGTTACAAGCGCTGAGGTTCCGACGGCAGGCCGCCAGTCGCCGCTGAGTCACCGCGTCGCGGGGCCGCGCCGCCGACCTCGTGCTAGCGTGGCGCCATCGTGCGGGTCCGTTCGCTCTCGATCGTCGGTGCGGGGCTGGGGTGCGCGCTCGCGGGCGGCTCGGCGCGCGCCGACGCCAACTACAGCCTGCACGTCGTGGGCACCACCCAGGTGTCGTGGACCGACAACCTGTTCGCGGTGCCCGACGACGCGGTCGCGCCGCTGCCGCCCCACGAGGGCGACTTCCAGATCCAGTTCCGGCCCGGGGTGCTCGGCACCTACGAGACCCAGCGGACCACGCACAACCTCGAGTACGACCTCGAGGCCAACCTGTACCTGGCCCACGACGAGGCCCGGTCGCTCGGCCACCACGCCACCTGGCGCGGGTTCTACCTGACCTCGCCCCGGACCGAGCTGAACTCGTCGGTGACGTTCTCGGCCGGCACGCTCGCGGCGCTGTCGACCCAGGCGGCGCCGTCCGAGGGCCAGCCGGTCGCGACCGTCAGCGGCAACGGCACGTTCTGGGGCCTCGACGCCGGCCAGGGGCTCAACTTCGGCGTGACGCCCGAGCTGCGCCTGACCCAGGGGCTCGCGGCCCGGCGGTTCTCGACCTCGATCGACGGCGGCGGCGACAGCGGCGGCTACGAGGTCGGCGGCAGCCTCGGCGCCGACCGCGGCTGGAAGCGCAGCGCGCTGGCGATCCACGGCCAGGCCCGGTACGTGACGCTCGAGCAGGGCGCCACCGACGCCCGCTCGATCAACAGCAACCTGGTGCTGTCGTTCCGCCGCGACTTCACGCCGCGCTGGACCGCGCTCGCCGACGTCGGCGGCGCGTGGATCGCGTCGCTCGACGACGCCCCGAGCATGATCCAGCCCACGTTCGGCATCAACGTCGGCTACACGCCGGTGTGGGGCTCGGCCGGGCTGGCGCTGCGCCGGTCGATGGCGCCCAACCTGTACATCGCCGAGAACACGATCAGCGACAGCGCGATCGCCAACGCGTCCCTGCCGTTGCCGTGGCTGACCGACGATCCCAACCTGCCGCGCCTGGTCGCGTCGGGCGCGCTCGGCGCGAGCCGCAACCAGATCGTGCGCGGCGATCAGGTGACCTCGAGCGTCAACGTCGTCAACGCCGACGTCGCGCTCACCTACGCGCCCCGCGGCGACGTGACCGTGACGCTGCGGGCCCAGCACCTGCGCCAGATCCCCGGCACCTCGACCGGCGTCGCGAGCGCCGCGCTCGAGTACGACCGCACGACGTTCGTGGTCCAGGCCACGTTCCGCTTCCCCGAGCGCCTCGCCGCCGAGATCCCGCAGCGCGACAGCCTGCGCGTCGACCGCAGCGACAACACCCCGGTCGGCGACGAGGTCACCCCCGCCGCCGGCGGCCCCGGCCAGTAGCGGCGCGGCGATCGCGCGCGGCCGGACGAGGTCGGTGACGTGGCGCCCCCGATCGCGTCAGCGCCGCCGACGGTGATCGTCGAGCGGCCGTGGCGGATGGCGCCTTGGATCGCCGGCGGGCGGCGCCGGGCGCGTCCGGTGTAGAGTAGCGGCGCGTGCGCGTCCTGCAGCTCATCAAGATCGGCACCGGCGCGACGTGGGCCGAGCGTCAGATCGCCCAGCTGGTCGCGCACGGCGTCGAGCTCCACGTCGCGGTCCCGGACGGCCCGATGGTCGCGCGCTACCGCGCCGCCGGCGCCACGGTCCACATCGCCGACGTCGGCGCGAGCGTGCGCCACCCCGGCCGGTCGGTGGCGGCCGCCGCGCGCCTGCGCGCGCTGGTCGCGGAGATCCGCCCCGAGCTGATCCACAGCCACTTCGTGTCGACGACCCTGACCATGCGGCTCGCGCTGGGACCGGACCACCCGATCCCGAGGGTGTTCCAGGTCCCGGGGCCGCTCCACCTCGAGCACCCGGTGACGCGCGCCGGCGAGCTCGCGGTCGCCGGCCCGGCCGACTACTGGATCGGCTCGTGCGAGTGGACCTGCCGCCGCTACCTCGCCAGCGGGATCGAGCCGAGCCGGGTCTTCCACTCGGTCTACGGCGTCGACGTCGAGCAGTTCGTGCCGCGCCGCGCGCCGGGCCAGCTGCGGGCCGAGCACCGCCTGGCGCCCGACAGTCACCTGGTCGGGCTGGTCGCGTTCATGTACGCGCCGCGGTGGTGGCTGGGGCAGCGCGCCGGCCTCAAGGGCCACGAGGATCTGATCGAGGCGCTCGCCCGGGTGCGCGCCCGCGGCCACGACGTGATCGGCGTGTTCGTCGGCGGGGCCTGGGCCGGCGCGGTCGATTACGAGCGCCGGGTCCGAGCCCTGGGCCGCGCGCGCCTCGGCGACGCCGCGCTGTTCCTGGGCACCCGCACCGACGTCCCCGATCTCTACGCCGAGATGGAGCTGGTGGTGCACCCGTCGCACTCGGAGAACCTGGGCGGCGCGTCGGAGTCGCTGCTGCTGGGTCGACCGACCATCGCGACCCGGGTCGGGGGCCTGCCCGACCTGGTCCGGGATGGCGAGACCGGCTGGCTGGTGCCGCCGCGCAGCCCCGGCGCCCTCGCCGACACGATCGTCGAGGCCCTGGCCTCACCCGAGCGCGCGCGGCGGCTGGCGACGGCCGGCGAGGCGCTGGCGCGCGAGGTGATGGACGTGCGCCGGACCGGCGCCGAGGTCGCGCGCATCTACCACCAGATCGTCAGCGGCCATCGTCGCGGTCGGCGGTGACCGCGTGAAGATCGCGGTCAGCTCCGAGTACCACTTCGTCCGCGGCGCCGACGGCGTCTACACCGACGCCAGCTACCCGTACAAGTTCTGGTCCGAGCTCGCCGACGTCTTCGACGAGGTCGTGCTGCTGGCGCGGGTCGGCGACCGGCCGGCGCGCGCCGGCGATCGGCGCGTCGACGGGCCCGGCGTCCGCGTGGTCGCCGTGCCTGACTTCGTCGGCCCCGGGGCCCTGGTCACCCGCGCGCCCGGGCTGGTGCGCGCCGCCGTGGCGACGACGCGCGCCGTCGACGTCGTGCTCGTGCGCGCGCCCGGCGTCGTCGCGACCGCGGTCCACGCCGCCGCCCGCGCGACCCGACGGCCGTACGCGATCGAGGTCGTCGGCGATCCGGGCGAGAGCCTGGTGGCGGCCGGCGGCTCGCTGGTGCGCCTGGCCACGATCGGCCGCTGGCTCTTGCGCCGCCAGGTCGCCGGCGTGAGCGCCAGCCGGTTCGTCACGCAGCGGGTCTTGCAGCGCCGCTTCCCGCCGCGGCCCGACACGTTCACGATCGGCGCGTCGGATCTCGAGCTGCCCGACGACGTGTTCGCGCAGCCGCCGGTGGCGATCGCGCCCGGACCGACGCTGGACCTGGTCTTCGTCGGCTCGCTGGCCCGGCCGTACAAGGGGCTCGACGTCCTCCTGGCCGCGCTCGCGCGGACCCGCGACGCCCACCGGCTGACCGTGGTCGGCGATGGCGCGCTGCGGCCGGCGCTCGAGGCCGACGCCGCCGCCCGCGGCCTGGCCGCGCGGGTCCAGTTCGTCGGGACGGTGCCCGCCCATGCGGTCTTCGACCAGCTGCGGGCCGCGGACCTGTTCGTGCTGCCGACCCGGACCGAGGGCCTGCCGCGTTCGCTCATCGAGGCGATGGCGGTGGGGCTGCCGTGCCTCGCCTCCCCGGTGGGCGGCGTCCCCGAGCTGCTGCCGACCGAGGCCCAGGTCGCCGTCGACGACGTCGCCGGCCTGGCCAGGGCGCTCGACGCGCTGGCGCACGATCCGGCGCGCCGCGCCCGCCTCGGCGGGGCCAACCGCGAGACCGCGCGCGACTTCGGCGCGACGATCCGGCGGCAGCGGCTGCGCGCGTTCTACCGGGCGATCCGGGCCGTGGCGGACGGGCGCTGAGCGTCGACGTCCGCGCGCGCGCCACCGCCGCGGGCCGCGCTCACGCCAGGCTGCCGAGCCACTCGTCGAGGTCGCGGGTGACGCTGCCGACGTCGAACTGCGACAGGCCCAGGGCGCGGGCGCAGCGCAGGATGACGTGGGCCTCGACCGCGCGCAGCTCGCCGTCGACGGTGCCGAGCTCGACGGCGTCGCCGACGAAGGTCAGGCCGATCGCCTGGAGCTGGTCGGCCGCGTGGGCGCGGACCGACGCCGCGAACGACTCGGGCGTGACCCGCTCGAAGAACAGCGACTCGTGATCGACGCCCGGGCAGCGCCGCTCGAGGATCAGGTCGAGCCGCGAGCTCTCGAGCGATTGCATCTCGCCGTCGGCCACGGCGACCGCGTGGAGCGCGGCGGCGTAGGCGGTCGCGACCGGCCCCTGCAGCGTCGGCGGTGACTCCATGCCTCGAGTCTACACCGGCGCCGGTCGGCGCTGACGCCCGCTCGAGCTAGTCGAGCTGGTCGAGCTGGTCGAGCTGGTCGAGCTAGTCGAGCTGGTCGAGCTGGTCGAGCTGGTCGAGCTAGTCGAGCTGGTCGAGCCCGAGCTCGGCGACCCAGTCGCGCGACTCGGTGGTCTCGTGGCCGAACGCCTCGGTCGGCCGGCTCGGGCCGGCGGCCAGGTCGGCGGCGACGTCGGCCAGCATCTGGGCGCGCTCGTCGGCGACCAGCGCGTCGATCAAGGACAGCCGGCTCGAGGCGCCGCGCGCGGCCGCGACCCGGCCGTCGCGCACCAGGTTGGCGACGTCGCGCGACATCACCTTCCACTGGCGCGAGAACAGGTACTGCGACAGCGCGTCGCCGACGTCGGCGGCCGACTGGAAGCGCTGGGCCGGATCGCGCGCGAGCGCCTGCCGGACGATGCCGTCGAGCTCGGCGTCGATGTTGGGGTTGAGCGCGGTCAGCGACGGCACGCGCGCCTCGCGCACCAGCTCGACCGTGGCGTAGGCGGTGTCGCCGTAGAAGAGGCGCCGCCCCGACAGCATCTCCCACAGGATGATGCCGATCGCGAACACGTCGGTGCGGGCGTCGACCTCGAGGCCCCACGCGGCCTCGGGCGACAGGTAGCTGAACTTGCCCTTGACCACGCCCTGGTCGGTCTGTTCGACCTGGCTGTTGGCCTTGGCCAGGCCGAAGTCGACGATCTTCACCTCGCCGTTCTTCGACAGCATGATGTTGGGCGGCGACACGTCGCGGTGGACGATGTGCAGCGGCTGGTTGGTCTCGGGGTGGTCGAGCACGTGGGCGTAGTGCAGGCCCTTGCAGCACTCGATGATGATGTGGAGCGCCAGGCGCGGCTCGAGCAGGCGCCCGCGCTGGGCCTCGCGCTCGAGCGCGGCCTTGAGGTCGCACCCGTCGACGAACTCCATGATCAGCAGGTAGGCGTCGTCGACGGCGCGGTGGATGTCGAAGACCTGGACCACGTTGGCGTGCTGGAGGAACAGCGACAGCCGAGCCTCGTCGAGGAACATCGACACGAACCGCGGGTTGTTGGCCAGCGACGGCAGCACCCGCTTGATCGCGACGGTCTTGCGGAAGCCTTGCAGGGTCTCGGCCACGCCCCGGTACACCTCGGCCTGGCCGCCGCCGCCCAGCCGCTCGAGAGTCGTGTAGCGCGCGCGCATGGTCGACGATCGTACCACGCGCACGGCGACGCCCGCGCGGGCGATCCACGCGGGCGCCAGCGTCGGCGCGGGGTCAGCGCCAGGTCAGCGCGGGGTCAGCGTCACGCGCAGGTGGGCGCTGGCCGGCGCCGGGTAGCGCGCGCCGACCGCGCGCACCTGCCGGATCGGGTCGGGCGCGCCGCTGTCGGGCGTCGCCTGCTGCGGCGCGGTGTTGGGCCCGATGCCGAGCTCCTCGTCGAGCTCGGTGCCGGCGTCGTAGATGCCGACCATGTGGGTGACGTCGCCGCTCATCGGCGAGCCGTCGGGGTTGAACAGCATGATCCCGGCGGGGTCCGACGCGAAGAACCAGTCGTTCGACATGCCGAACATGGTCGCGAACGACAGCCGGTCGCCGGGCAGCGCGGAGATCTCGGCCTCGTACGCCTGGCCCGGCCGGGCCGGCCCGGGGCCGGCGGCGCCGACCGGGACCGCGAGGACGCCGGCGCCGACCAGGCCCGTGCGCGACGCGTCGAGCGAGTCCGCCAGCACCTGCGGGTCGCCGCGCTCGGCGAGGCGCTCGAGCCCGTCGCCGCGATCGGCGACGCCGAGATCGTACAGCGGGGTGCCGCCGCGGTGGACCGCCCAGACCAGCGGCGACGCCGGCGTGGCGACGCCGGTGAGCACGCCGAGGACGTTGACCAGGCCGGCGCCGCGGCCCGACTCGGCCACCTGCTCCAGGCCCTGCGCGCGGTCGGCGGCGCCGGGCGTGAACAGCGGTCCGGGCGCGGCGTGGAGCGCCCACACCGCCGGCGACAGGTGGACGTCGCGGCTGCCGGCCGAGGTCACGAGCGTGGTCGCGGTCGACACGTTCTGCAGGCGCACCGTGAACTGGCGGTTGGCGCCCGGGGTCACGGTCACGCGGATCACGGCGTCGATCGCCGGGCGCGTGAACATCACGCCGCTCGACAGCGGCGCGGTCACCGGGATCGAGCGCACGGTCGGATCGGGATCGGGGGCGCCGGCGTCGGGCCCGCTCTGGCGCGGACCGGTGCTGTCGCCGACGGCGGGCTCCTGATCGAGCTCGGTGCCGGCGTTCCACAGCTCGACCTGGGCCGTGACGTCGCCGCTGACCGGGGCGCCGTCGCCGTCGTAGAGCGCGATGCCGGCCGGGCCCGGCGCGAAGAACCAGTCGTTGGACTCGCCGAACATCGTCGCGAACGACAGCGCCTGGCCGCGCCCGGCGGTGAAGGTGAAGTCGTAGGCCTCGCCGGAGGCCAGCGGTCCGGGCGTGGCCACGAGCTTGGTCGACGCGAGCCCGGCCTTGAGCACGGTCCACGGCGCGACGTTGTCGACGCGGACGGTGAACGTGGTCGGCGTCGGCGCCGCGTCGGTGGTGGCGCCCGCGTCGGGCGTGAGCTCGGGCTCGTCGGCGTCGCCACAGGCGGCGAGCGCGGCGAGCGCGGTGAACATGACAGCGGTCTTCTTCATCTCTGGGTTCTCCTGGTGACCCCCGCAGTACGTGGCCGACCGTCATCGGTAACAGCGCGATCGTCGCGATCGCGCGGGCCGTAACCAGGGCGCGCCTGCGGCGTAGTGCCCGCTGGCGCCGACGCGCTGAACGCGCGGTCACGGCCGAGCCTGACGCGCGGATCGCGGTACACCTCGAGCATGGTTGACGCCGCGCCGTGGCACGCCCAGACCGCCGAGGCGGCGGCGACGACCCTCGACGTCGTGCCCGCGACCGGCCTGACCGCGGCCGAGGTCCGCGCCCGGCGCGCGCGCCACGGCGCCAACGCCCTGCCCGAGGCCCGCCGCCGCTCGGCGCTGGCGGTGCTCGGCGCGCAGTTCGCGAGCCCGCTCATCTACCTCTTGCTCGGCGCCGCGGCCGTGGCGCTGGTGCTCGGCCACCCGAGCGACGCGATCGTGATCGGCGTGGTCGTCGTCACGAACGCGATCATCGGCGCGTTCCAGGAGGGCCGGGCCGAGCGATCGCTGGCGATGCTGCGCGAGCTGGCGACGCAGCGCGCGCGCGTGGTGCGCGACGGCCGCGAGGAGGAGATCGCCGCGAGCGCGCTGGTGCCCGGCGACGTGCTCGTGGTCGACGCCGGCGACGCGATCACCGCCGACGCGCGGGTGCTGGACGCCGCCGCGCTGCAGGTCAGCGAGGCCGCGCTGACCGGCGAGTCGGTCGCGGTCACCAAGGCCCCCGAGCCCGTGGCCGCGGACGCGGCCCTGGCCGATCGGACGTGCCTCCTCCACGCCGGCACCCTCGTGACCGCGGGCCGCGGGCGCGCCGTGGTCGTCGCCACCGGCACCAGGACCGAGATCGGCCAGATCGCCGCGATGGCCGCGGCCGCGGTCCAGCCGGCCACGCCGCTCGAGCGACGGATCGCGCAGTTCGGACGCTACCTCATCGGCGCGGCGGCGGTGACGTTCGCGCTGGTGCTGGGGGTCGGCGCCGCGCGCGGCGTGCCGATGGCCGAGGTCGTGATGATCGCGATCAGCCAGGTGGTCGGCATGATCCCCGAGGGCCTGCCGGTCGCGATGACGATCGCGCTGGCGCTGGGCGTGCAGCGGATGGCGCGCCGCAACGTCGTGGTCCGCCGGCTCGCGGCGGTCGAGACGCTGGGCTCGACCACGGTGATCTGCACCGACAAGACCGGCACGCTGACCCGCAACGAGATGACCGTGACCGCGCTGTGGCTGCCCGACGATCGCGCGCTCACGGTGACCGGCGTCGGCTACGCCCCGGCCGGCGCGATCCTCGACGCCGCCGGCGCGGCGGTGGCGGCTGACGACGCGCCGGTGCGCGCGCTGCTCGAGGCCGCGGCGCTGTGCAACGACGCCCACGTCCACGCCGACGGCGCCGGCTGGCGCACCGTCGGCGACCCGACCGAGATCGCGCTGGTGACGCTGGCGCTCAAGGGCGGCGTCGACGTCACGGCCGTGCGCGCCGCGCACGCGCGCGCGGCCGAGCTGCCGTTCGACCCGGCCGCCAAGCTGATGGCGACCGCGCACGTCGGCCCCGACGGCGCGCGCCAGGTGCTGGTCAAGGGCGCGCCCGAGGAGCTGCTGGCGCAGTGCGCGACCGCGCGCCGGGGCGCCGTCGACGTCGCGCTCGATGACGACGACCGCGGCGCGCTGCGCCTGGCGGCCGAGCGCATGGCCGCCCAGGGCCTGCGGGTGCTGGCGGTCGGCGCCATCGCCGGCGCGACGCTCGCGCCCGAGGCCGGGTTCGCGGCGCTGGCGGGGCGGGTGACGCTGCTCGGGCTGATCGGCCAGCACGATCCGCCGCGGCCCGAGGTCGCCGACGCGGTCGCGCGCTGTCGCGCCGCCGGCATCCGCACGGTCATGGTCACCGGCGACCACAAGGCGACCGGGCTGGCGATCGCCACCGCGCTCGGCATCGCCGGCGCGGACAGCGAGGCCCTCGACGGGCGCGAGCTCGCGGCGCTGACCGACGCCGAGCTGGCCGCGCGCATCGATCGCATCGCGGTGTTCGCCCGGGTCCACCCGGCCCAGAAGCTGCGCATCGTCAGCGCGCTCCAGGCCCGGGGCGAGGTGGTCGCGATGACCGGGGACGGCGTCAACGACGCGCCGGCGCTGGTCAAGGCCGACGTCGGCGTCGCGATGGGCCTGGGCGGCACCGAGGTCGCCAAGGAGGCGGCCAAGATCGTGCTGATCGACGACAACTTCGCCAGCATCGCGGCGGCCGCCGAGGAGGGGCGCGTCGTCTACCGCAACCTGAAGAAGGCGGTGCTGCTGCTGTTCTCGACCTCGGCGGCCGAGGTGCTGGTGCTGCTGCTGGCGATGGTGCTGGGCTACCCGCCGCCGTTCGTCGCGGTGCAGATCCTGTGGAACAACCTGGTCACCGAGGGGCTCATCACGGTCAACCTGGTGATGGAGGAGCGCGAGGGCGACGAGATGACGCGGCCGCCGATCTCGCCGAGCGAGCCGCTCCTGACCCGCGTGCTGCTGGCGCGCATGGCGGTGATGGTGCCGACGATCGTCGCCGTGACCCTGGGCTGGTTCCTGTGGCGCACCGCCGCCGGCGTCCCCCACGACCAGGTCCGCACCGAGACGTTCACGCTGCTGGCGATCTGCGAGTGGTGGAACGTCCTCAACTGCCGCTCGGAGACCCGCTCGGCCCTGCACACCGACGTGCTGCGCAACCGCTGGCTCATCGGCGGGCTGGTGATCGGCAACCTGCTGCAGGCGGCGGTCGTGTTCTGGCCGCCGCTGGGCCAGCGGTTCTACACGACGCCGTTCGGGCTCGAGGTGGCCGTGGCGCTGGGCGCGGTCGGGAGCCTGGTGCTGTGGGTCGAGGAGCTGCGCAAGCTGATCGTCCGCCGACGGCAGCGCTGACGCCGGCACGCGCCTTGCTCCTCCTGGGTGCGCACGAGCTCGAGGAGGTTCACATGCGCACGACCTGCGGCCTGATCGCCCTGATGCTCCTGGCGGCCTGCAAGGCTGCCCCAGCGCCACCACCGCCGAGCGGGCCCGCCGGCAAGCTCGAGGGCCGGATGGGCAACTGCCCGAGCGCGGTCGACGGCGCGGTGACCCTCATGACGCCGGTCTCGGGCGGCGTCGCGCTCGACATCACGTCGCCGGATCTCGGCGCGGCCCGCGAGATCGTGGCCCGCGCCACCCACCACGCCGCCGCTGGCGCGCCCGATCCCGCGGCGATGCCGCACACCGGCGCCCACGGCGGGCCCGGCGACGTCGGCCACTGTCCGGTCGTGCACAAGGGCACGCGCGTGACGGTCACCGAGATCGGCGGCGGCGTGCGCATCGTGATGCTGGCCGAGGATCCCAGCCAGGCGGCCGCGCTCGAGGCCCAGACCCGCGAGCGCATCCAGTGGCTCGACCCCGCGGCGCACTGACGCCTCCCCGCGGCTGCGCAAGCCGTGCGTGTCGCCGCGCGGCAACCGCCAGCCTTGCGCTCGCGGCGGGCGCAGCGCGCGCGGTCGCTGGCGTGCCGCTTGCGTCTGGAGGGGGCGTGACCGCGCCTGTCGAGACCGTCCTGCGCGCGCGCCAGCTGACCAAGGTCTATGGCGCCGGGCTGACCGAGGTGCGGGCGCTGGACGGCGTGGACTTCGAGCTGCGCGCCGGCGAGCTCTTGGTGCTGCTGGGGCCGTCGGGGTCCGGCAAGTCGACCTTGCTCAACATCCTCGGCGGCCTCGACGCCGCCACCAGCGGGACGCTCCACCACGGCGCCCAGGACCTCACCCGCGCCAGCGACGACGAGCTCACCGAGTTCCGGCGCGCGCACATCGGCTTCGTGTTCCAGTTCTACAACCTGGTGCCGAGCCTGACCGCGCGCGAGAACGTGCAGCTCGCCGCCGATCTGGTCGCCGCCCCGATGCCGCCGGCCGAGGCCCTCGCCGTGGTCGGCCTCGACGCGCGCCTCGACCACTTCCCGGCGCAGCTGTCCGGCGGCGAGCAGCAGCGGGTCGCGATCGCGCGCGCGATCGCCAAGCGCCCCGCGGTGCTCCTGTGCGACGAGCCGACCGGCGCGCTCGACGGCAAGACCGGGCGCCTGGTGCTCGAGGCCCTGCTCGCGGTCAACCGGCGCTTCGGCACCGCCACCGCGATCATCACCCACAACGCGGTCATCGGCGACATGGCCGATCGGGTCGTGACGATGAAGGACGGGCGCATCGGCGACACCCGCGTCAACCCCGCGCGCCGGCCCCCGGCCGAGCTGGACTGGTGATGCGGGCGATCGATCGCAAGCTGCTGCGCGACCTCGGCCGCATGCGCGGCCAGGTCATCACGATCGCGCTGGTGCTGGCGGCCGGCGTCGCGGCGACGATCAGCCTGACCGGCACCTACCGCGCGCTCGGCGCCGCCCGCGACGACTACTACGCGGCCCAGGGCTTCCCCGATCTGTTCGTGCACCTCGAGCGCGCGCCCGACGTCGTGGGCGACCGCCTGGCCGCGATCCCGGGCGTCGCGGCGGTGACGCCGCGCCTGGTCGAGCCGCTGGCGGCGTGGATGCCGGGGCAGGCGCGGCCCGCCACCGGCACCGCGGTGTCGCTGCCCGACGACGGCTCGCTGCGCGGGCTGGTGCTCCGCCAGGGCCGCGGGCCCGAGCCGGGCCGCGCCGACGAGGTGGTCGTGCTCGAGAGCTTCGCGGCCGTGCACCAGCTCGCGCCCGGGGATCGCCTCGAGGTGGTCATGGCCGGCCGCCGCCACCGGCTGCGCGTGGTCGGCACGGTCATGTCACCCGAGCACGTGTTCCCGGTCGCGGGCGGCGTGATCAACCCGGCCGGCGTCGTGGTGGTGTGGATGCCGCGCCGGGCGCTGGCCGCGCGCACCGGCCGGGTCGCGGCGTTCGACGACGTGACCTTCGTCCTGACCGAGGACGCCAAGCCCGACGTCGTCATCGCCGCGATCGACCGCGAGCTGACCCCGTGGGGCGGGCTCGGGGCGTACGGCCGCGACCAGCAGCTGTCGCACCGCTTCGTCAGCCAGGAGCTCGAGCAGCTCGAGGTGCTCGCGACCCGGGTGCCGGTGGTGTTCCTGCTGGTCGCCGCGTTCTTGCTCAACGTCGTCCTGGGCCGGCTGATCCAGCTCCAGCGCGAGCAGCTCGCGGTGCTGCGCGCGCTCGGCTACCGGCGCGCCGCCATCGCCCGCCACGTCGGCGGGTTCGCCGCGGTGATCGTGCTGGCCGGCGGCGCGCTCGGGGTCGGCGCCGGCGCCGCGCTCGGGTCGGCGATGACCCAGCTCTACGTCCGGTTCTTCCACTTCCCCGAGCTGGCGTTCCACCTCGAGCCCGACCTGATCGCGATCGCGCTGGTCGTGTGCGCGGGCGCGACCGTGGCCGGCGCGTTCGTGGCGATGCGCCGGGTGCTGCGGCTGGCCCCGGCCGAGGCCATGCGGGCGCCGGCGCCGGCGCGCTACCGGCCCGGCCTGCTGTCGTGGCTGCACCTGACCCGGGTCGCGGGCCCGCTCGGGCGCGTGATCGTGCGCGAGATCGAGCGCAAGCCGCTGGCGCTGCTGCTGTCGGTGGTCGGCGTCGGCTTCGCGGTCGCGATCGTCGTGCTCGGCCGGTTCTCGCGCGACTCGCTCGACCTCTTGCTCGACGACGTCATGGCGCGCTCCATGCGCGAGGACGTGGCCGTGGTGCTGGCGCGGCCGGCGCCGGTGACCGACCTCGGCTGGTTCGCGCACGCGCCGGGCGTGCTCGCGGCCGAGCCGGTGCGCTCGGTGCCGGTGCGGATGACCGGGCCGCGCGGTCACCGCGACCTGGTGCTGACCGGCCAGCGCCCGGGCGACCGGCTGCGGCGGATCCTCGACGGCCGCGGCCGCCCGGTGCCGGTGCCGCGCGATGGCTTGTTGATCAGCGAGGTGCTGGCGCGCCGGCTCGGCGTCGCCGTCGGCGACCGGCTCGCGATCGAGCGGCGCGACGGCGACCGCCGCCGGCTGACGCTGCCGGTGGCCGCGACCGTCGACGACCGCCTCGGCCTCAGCGCCTACCTCGACCTCGACGCGCTGGCCGCGGCGCTGCACGAGACGCCGCAGCTATCGCAGGTGCTCCTGGCGATCGACGCGCGCGAGCGCGATCACCTGCTGGCCACGCTGGCGCAGGTGCCGGCGGTGGTCGAGGTGATCGAGGTCGCCAGCTTCCGCGACGCGTTCGCCGCGCAGTCGGGCGACAGCATGACGTTCTTCACGTGGCTGGTGGTCGGCCTCGGCGTCGTGATCGCGGTCGGCGTCGTCTACAACAACGCCCGGGTCGCGCTGTCGGAGCGCGCCCGCGACCTGGCGACCCTGCGCGTGCTCGGCTACCGCCGCGGCGAGGTCGCGGTGGTGCTGATCGGGCAGCTGGCGTTCCAGGTGGCGCTGGCGGTGCCGCTGGGCCTGGTCGCGGGCTGGGCGCTCGCCAGCGCGCTCATGGCGACCGCCGACCCGGAGCAGTACCGGTTCCCGGTGGTGATCTCGGCCCAGACCTACGGCTTCGCGACGCTGGTGGTGGGCGGCGCGGCGCTCGCGACCGCGGCGCTGGTGCGGCGCCGCCTCGACCGCCTGGATCTGATCGACGCCATGAAAGCGAGGGACTGACCATGCGACGCTGGATCACCCGGATCATCGTCGGCGCGGTGCTGCTCGCGATCGTCGCCGTGCTGGTGTGGTCGATGTGGCCACAGCCGGTGCCGGTCGAGGTCGCGCCGGTCACGCGCACCCCGCTGCGGATCACCGTCGACGAGGACGGCCGGGCCCGGGTCGAGGATCGCTACCTGGTGGCCGCGCCGCTGGCCGGGACGCTGGGGCGGATCGAGCTGCGCGCGGGCGACCCGGTCGCGGCCGGCGCGGTGGTCGCGCGGATCGCGCCGCTGCCGGCGCCCCTGCTCGACCCGCGCACCCGGGTCGAGCTGACCGGCCGGGTCGACGTGGCCCGGGCCCAGCGGCGCCAGGCCGAGGCCACGGTCGAGCGCGCCCGCATCAACGCCGAGTACGCGGCGCGCGAGCGCGATCGCCTGAGGCCGCTGGTGGCGCAGCAGGCCGTGCCCGGCATCGAGCTCGATCGCGCCGACCTCACCGCCGAGATCGCCGCGCGCGATCTGAGCTCGGCCCAGTTCGCGGCCGCGGTCGCGCGCCACGCCCTCACCACCGCCGAGGCCATGGCCGCGCGGACCGGCCAGCGCGGCGACGGCGACGACGTGCTGGTCGAGGCCCCGGTGTCGGGCCAGGTGCTGCGGGTGCTGGTGCCCAGCGCCGGCGCGGTCGCCCCGGGCACGCCGCTGCTCGAGCTCGGCGATCCGCACCACCTCGAGATCGTCGCCGACGTGCTGACCGCCGACGCGGTCGCGATCCAGCCCGGCGCCAGCGCGACGATCACCGGCTGGGGCGGCCCGCCGGTCGCGGGCCGGGTCCGGCGGGTCGAGCCGTCGGCCACGACCCGGCTGTCGGCGCTAGGCGTCGAGGAGCAGCGGGTCGACGTCGTGATCGATCTGACCGCGCCGCCCCAGGCCTGGGCCGGCCTCGGCGACGGCTGGCGGGTCGAGGTGGCGATCGTCACCGTCGAGCTGCCCGAGGTCACCGCGGTGCCGCTGGGCGCGCTGCGCCGGGCCGGCGATGGCTGGTCGGTCTACGTCGTCGCCGACGGCGTCGCGCGCCGGCGGGTCGTGACCCTGGGCCAGCGCAACGCCGAGGTCGGCGAGGTCACCGCAGGCCTCGCGGTCGGCGAGCGCGTCATCCTGCACCCGGGCGAGCGCATCACCGACGGCGTGCGCGTGCGCGCACGATGACCACGCCGCCCACGGCGCGGCGACCGCGCCGACGGGGCGCGACCGCGGGTTGCCGCGCGCGCTACTCGGTGCGCTGGATGATGTGGAAGCCGAACTGAGTCTTGACCACGCCGACCTCGCCCACGTTGAGCCGCAGCGACAGGTTCTTGAACGGCGCGACCAGGCCGGCGTTGGGATCGACGTCGTAGCTGTTGCCGGTCGCGGCCGAGCCCGGATCCTCGGACAGCGACTTCATCAGCGGCTCGATCTTGTCGCCCTTGGCGAGCGCGGCGACGGTCTTGGCCACCAGCGCGTCGAGCTCGGCCCGGGTGCGCTTCTTGCCGCGCTCGTCGCCGGCGTTGGCCTCGGACCAGCCCAGCAGGATGTGCTTGACCTTGCACTTCTCGGTCACCGGCGCGCGCGCCAGGATGTCGGCCGACTCGAGCGGATCCGGCGGCGGCGGCGGCACGCGCTTGATCACGTGCCAGCCGAACCCGGTCTTGACCAGGCCGGCCTCGCCCAGCTGCAGGCGCAGCGCGAGGTCCTTGAACGGCTGCACGAACCCGGTCGCGGGCCCGACGTCGTAGGACTTCCCGTCCTTCGAGCCCGGGTCCTCGGAGAACTCCTTCATCAGCGCGGTCATGTCGGCGCCGCCCTTGACCTTGGCCAGCACGTCCTGCGCGATCTTGTCGGCCTCCTCCTTGGTGCGGTTCTGCGCCCGCGGATCGAGGGGGCGCTGCTTGGCCATCGGCACGTCCTTCCAGCCGATCAGCACGTGCTGGACGATCACCGTCTCGGTCCCCGCCGGGCGGGCCAGGATGTCCGCCGACTCGAGCGGATCCGGCGGCGGCGGCGCGATGCGCTCCATCACGTGGTAGCCGAACTGGGTCTTGACGATGCCGACCTCCTTGACCTCGAGCCGCAGGCCGAGCTTCTTGAACTCGGGCACGAACGGCGCCTCGGAGGTGATCTGGTAGGGCTCCCCGGACTGCGAGCCAGGATCCTCGGAGTGCTGCTTGACCAGCTCGTCGATCCGATCGGGCGCGGCCTTGAGCTGCGCCGCGACCTGCTTGGCCAGGAGCGCGGCGTCCTGGTTGGAGCGCTTGGCGGCGCGCGGGTCCATGCGGCCGCCGTAGACGGCCGACAGCTTGTCCCAGCCGATCAGCACGTGCTTGACGTCGACCGCGGCCGCGGTCTTGTCGCGCGCCAGGATGTCCTTCGAGTCGATGTCGTAGACGCCGTCGGGGCCGGGCTGGCCGAGATCGGCGACCGTGACGGTCGTCGCCGCCGAGCCGCCGGACTTGTTCTTGGCCTTCTCGCGCTGGCACGCGCCGGCGAGCAGGCTGGTCGCGAGGACCACGACGGCGCCGAGGCGCGTCCAGCGCGGCGACCGATGAGACGTAGGTAGGGGTGCCATGAGGCGCGCAGTCTACGCCGCGATCCCGACCAGCGCGAGCGCTTCGTCAACCGTCGGCGCGACGTACAGGGCCCGGCGGGCGGCCTCGTCCAGGAGCGGCGCCACGATCGGCACGTGCCGACGGGTGACCCGCACGCCGAACACCGGGCCGCGCGCCGCCACGTTCGCGGCCAGCAGATCGCGGTACATGACCCGGCGCTCATCGGCGGTCGCCGGCGCCACCCGCGCGCCGCGGGCCAGCCAGGCCCGGGCCTCCCGGAACACCCACGGGTAGCTGACCGCGGCCCGGCCGATCATCACCGCGGCGCAGCCGGTCTCGGCCAGCGCCCGCGCCGCGTCGTCGGCGGTGGCCACGTCGCCGTTGACGGTCACCGGCATCGCCACGACCTCGCGCGCGCGCCGGGCCCAGCTCCAGTCGGCGGCGCCGCCGTGGCCCTGCTGGGCGGTGCGGCAGTGGATCGTCAGGCCGGCCACGCCGACGTCCTCGAGCCGGCGCGCCAGATCGACGATCGGCATGTCCGACTCGGGCCCCCAGCCGATGCGGGTCTTGACCGTCACCGGCAGCCCGACCGCGGCCACGACCTGCTGCGCCATCGCGACCATCTTGGCCGGGTCGCGCAGCCAGGCCGCGCCGGCGCCGCCGCGGGCGATCCGCGGCACCCAGCAGCCGCAGTTGACGTCGACGTAGGCCGGCGCCGCCGCGGCCGCGATCTCGGCCGCCTCCATGAGCAGCCGGGCGTCGGCGCCGTAGATCTGGATCGCGGTCGGGCGGTCGTCGGGCCCGAGCGTGGCCTTGCGCCGGGCCAGCTTGCTGCGCGCGATCATCTGCTCGGCGCGCACGAACTCGGTCACGCACAGGTCGGCGCCGAGCTGTCGGCACGCGCGCCGGTAGACCGCGTCGGTGACGTCCTCCATCGGCGCCAGGATGACCGGCGACGCGCGCCACAGCGCGGCGATGGTTTCGGCGTGCGACATGGGGGGCGCCATGTAGCACGGCCTCGCGCCGCCCGGGATACAATGCCGGCGGAGGCTCGATGGCTGGCAAGAAGCTCTCGGTGTTCGACGCGTTCTTCCTGGCGGCCGAGACCCGCGAGGCGATGATGCACGTCGGCGGGCTGCTGGTGTTCACGCCGCCGCCCGACGCCCACCCGCAGCTCCTGCGCCACCTGGCCGACGAGCTGCGCGCGTCGGTCGAGATCTACCCGCCGTGGAACCTGCGGCTGTGGACGCCCGAGCTGCTCAAGAACCCGCTGCAGGCGTGGATCGAGGAGCCGAACGTCGACCTCGAGTACCACGTGCGGCGCTCGGCCCTGCCGTCGCCCGGCGACGAGCGCGAGCTCGGCATCCTGGTGTCGCGGCTGCACTCGATCCCGATCGACTTCCACCGGCCGCCGTGGGAGGTCCACTTCATCGAGGGCCTCGAGGGCGGGCGGTTCGCGATGTACTTCAAGATCCACCACGCGCTGGTCGACGGCTACACCAGCATGAAGCTCCTGGCCCGCAGCCTGGCCCACGACGCCGACGATCGCGACACGCCGATGTTCTTCGCGCGGCCGCCGCGGGCCCGGTCGATCACCGCCGAGTCCGAGCCGGCCCCGACCTTCGAGCGCGTGCTCGAGGCGGTGCGCGGTCAGCTCGGCGCCACCCGCGAGGCCGGGCGCGCGATCATGAACGTGGTCCGGGCCCGGCGCGACGGCGACCGCACGCTGGTGGCGCCGATGGGCGCGCCGCGGACGCTGATCAACCGGCGCATCTCGCGCAACCGCCGGTTCGCGACCCAGCAGTACCCGATCGAGCGCCTGCGGGCCGTGGCCAAGGCCGGCGGCGGCACGATCAACGACGTCGCGCTCGCGGTCTGCGGCGGCGCGCTGCGCCGGTACCTGCACGAGCGCGACGGCCTGCCCGACGAGCCGCTGACCGCGATGGTGCCGGTCAACATCCGGCCCAAGGACGATCCCGGCGGCGGCAACGCGGTCGGCGCGATCCTGTGCTCGCTGGCCACCGACATCGACGATCCGTGCGCGCGCCTGGCGGCGGTGATCGCCTCGACCCGCCGGGCCAAGGAGCAGCTGGCCGGGCTGTCGCGCTCGGCGATCATGCAGTACAGCGCCGCGCTGATGGCGCCGCTGGTCATGCAGCAGCTGCCGACCGCGGCCAGCTGGCTGCGCCCGACGTTCAACGTGGTCGTCTCGAACGTGCCCGGCCCCGAGCAGCCGCTGTACTTCCGCGGCGCGCGGCTCGACGCCCTGTACCCGCTGTCGATCCCGTACCACGGCCAGGGCCTGAACATCACGATCAACGGCTACGCCGGCACGCTCAACATCGGCTTCACCGGCTGCCGCGACGCGGTGCCCAGCCTGCAGCGCCTCGCGGTCTACAGCGGTGACGAGGTCAGCGCGCTCGAGCGCGACCTCGGCGTGGTCGCGCAGGCCGGGTGATGGCCGACGCGCCGGCGGCGATGATCGGACGCTACCGCGTGCTGGCGGCGCTCGGCGCCGGCGCGATGGGGACGATCGTGCGCGCGCGCGACGAGCGGCTCGGGCGTGAGGTCGCGATCAAGCGGGTCAAGAACGTGCGCGGGCTGACCGCGGCGATCTTCCTGGCGCGGTTCGAGGCCGAGGCGCGCGCGCTGGCCGCGCTGTCGCACCCCGGGGTCGTGGCGGTCTACGACTCGGGCGTCGCCGACGACGAGCCGTACCTGGTCATGGAGCTGCTGGCCGGCCCCAGCCTCAAGGACGAGCTCGCGCGGCGCGGCCCGCTGCCCGCGGGCGAGGTGATCGCGATCGGCATCCAGCTGGCGCGCGCGCTCGAGGCCGCCCACGCCCGCGGCATCCTGCACCGCGACGTCAAGCCGGCCAACGTCGTGCGCGCCGCCGACGGGACCTGGAAGCTGGTCGACTTCGGCGTCGCGCACCTGCCCGACTCCGACGTGACCCTGGCCGGTCAGTTCGTCGGCACGCCGTCGTACGCCGCGCCCGAGGCGCTGACGCTCGGGCGCACCAGCCCGCAGTCCGACGTGTTCGCGCTGGCGGCGACGCTGCTCGAGATCGCCACCGGCGCCAAGCCCCGCGCCGATCTCACGCTGGCCGACGTGATCGCCAAGAGCGACGCGCCGGTGGTCGAGCCCGCGGCGCTGGCGCGGCTGGGGCCGCTGGCGCCGGCGATCGTGGCCGGGCTCGCGATCGTGCCCGATCGCCGCCCCGACGCCGCCGGGCTGGCCGCGCTCCTGGCCGCGCGCGTCGAGGCGGCGGCGCCGGCGCCGTCCTCGACCGAGGCCACCGCGCCGCCGGCGTTGGTCACGCCGCCGACGCCGTCCTCGACCGGGGCCACCACGCCGCTGGCCTTGATCACGCCGCCGGCGGCGGGCGCGCCGGCGGCGCACTCGTCGCCGGGGCTGACCGCGACCTGGTCACCGCGCGCGACCCGCGGCCTCGCGATCGCGGTCGCCGCCGTGTTCGTGCTCGGGCTGATCGGCCTGGGCCTGCGCTGCGACGACACCGGCGGCCCGGCCGCGGGTCCGGCCCCGGCGGCCGGGCTGGCGCCGCGCGGCGACGACCTCCCGGTGCGGTTCGATCCCCCGGCCGACCTCGACGACAAGGGCGCCCGCGACTGGTCCAAGATCGCCGACAAGGTGCGCGCGGGCGACTTGCGCGAGGCCCTGAACAAGCTGCGCGGGTTCGAGCGCAAGCGCGGCGTCAGCCCCGAGACGCTGAGGCTGCGGGCCTGGCTCGAGGCTCACGCCGGCGATTGAGCGGGGGCGTCGGCCGGCGGCGTCTCGAGGCTGACCCGGCCGACCCGGCCGGCGCGGAACTCGTGGACCAGGAGCTCGGACGCCTTGTGCAGATCGATCGCGCCGCCGGGCAGGAGGCAGCCCCGGCGGCGCCCGAGCTCGGCGAGCACGTCGTCGCCGGTGGGGCCGAGCGGCCCGAGCTTGAAGCGCGCGGCCACCTCGGCCGGGTAGTGCTGGCGCAGGTACTCGGCCGCGAACCGGCCGATCGTCAGGTAGTCGATCGCGGTGTCGGGGATGACGCCGCCGAGCGCGAGCCGGAACGCGATCGACTCGTCGACGATGTGCGGCCACAAGAGGCCCGGGCTGTCGGTGAGCAACGTGCCGGTCGGCAGCGCCACGGTCTTCTGGATCTTGGTGACCGCGGGCTTGTCGCTGACCTTGGCGACGGCGCGGTCCATGAGCGTGTTGATCAGCGTCGACTTGCCGATGTTGGGCACGCCGGCGATCAGCGCCCGCACCGGCCGGCCGCTCGACGACGCCAGCCCGAAACGCTTGAGCGCGTCGGCGAAGCGGCGGCGGGTCTCGCCGGGCTGGGTCGAGGTCGCGGCGAACGCGCGCACGGTGTCGCCGGGCGCGGCCTCGAGGGAGCGCAGCCACGCCGCGGTCACGGCCGGATCGGCCAGATCGCTGCGGGTCAGGATCTTCAGGGCCGGCGTGGCGCCGCGCAGCTCGGTGATGACCGGGTTGGCGCTGGCCGACGGCATGCGCGCGTCGAGGATCTCGACGACGACGTCCTGCGACGGCATGCGCTCGGCGAGCTCACGCCGCGCCTTGGTCATGTGTCCGGGGTACCACTGCAGCGACAACCCGCGCACCATGCCACAGGCGCGCCGCCCGTGGGCTCACGCCGGTGGCTCGTCGCCGAACAGCGTGCCGACGGCGAGCTCGATGGCGTCGAACGGCTCGGCGCGCACGACCTCGCCGCGCTCGGCCCGCACGACCGTGACGTACCCATCGGGACTCCACCGCATCACCGTCAGCGTCGCCTCGCGCGGATCGACCAGCCAGTAGTGCGGGATCGCGACCCGATGGTAGAGGCGCAGCTTCTTGATGGTGTCGTCGGTCGCGTTGCCAGGCGAGACCACCTCGCAGATCCAGTCGGGCGCGACGTCGACGGGAAACCCGACCGGCCGATCGGGGCACCGGTCGCGACGCCAACCCAGGACGTCGGGACGCACGATCTCACCTGTGGCGAAGCGCACCTCGACCTCGGTGGCGATCCACCAGCCGCCGGGGCCACCTCGACCGGGCGCGCGCTGGAACGGCGCGTGCACCGCCCCGACGACGCCGGCCTGGGCGGTCCCGTGCTCGCCGCTCGGGGCGGCCTTCTCGATCAGCTCGCCGCCCATGAACTCGTGGAACCGCTCGGCTTCTGGGATCGCCCAGAAGTCATCGACCACGGCCTGACGTCGGACCGGTTCGCGCATCGCTCGATGCCCAGTCTACGTCGCTTCGCGGCACGGCGCGAGCGCGGCCCCATGGCCCGGTCATGCGCCCGCGGCGACCAGCTGGGCGCGCCAGCCGCGCACCAGCCGATCGAGCATCGCCAGGCGCCGACCGCCGCGGCCGCCGGCCAGCGCCGGGGTCGGGCCGACCAGGGCCTCGAGGCTGGGGACCTTGGCGCGGGCGTAGCGCTGCGCGACCGCGCGCAGGTCGAGGCGGGCCGCGGGCAGCGCGCCGCCGTGCCGCCGCGAACAGCGCCGGCGAGCGCGGCCCCCACGCGCACACCACGTCGGTCGGGCGCACGAACGCCGCGAACCGCGCGATCAGCTCGGCGTGCGTGACGCCGGCCGCGAGCTGGGTCGCGGTCAGCTCGCTGTGGAGCTCGGTGTGCGGCGCCAGCGCGCCGGTGGGCGCGACGATCTGGTCGAACAGCGCGCCGTCGCTCGGTCGCCAGGCGAGCCAGTGGATCAGCTCGTCAGGCGGCGCGGTCGCGCGCAGGCGCGCCGGCCAGGCGTTGGGCTCCCCGACCACGCACACCAGCGCGTCCCAGCGCGCGGCGATCTCCGAGGGCAGCGCGGGGCCCGGCGCGGTCCGCGGGCGTGGACGCCGATCGCGCTGGCTCGGCCCGCTGGCCTCGCACGCGAGCTGGCGGTCGATCATCGCCTCGAACGGCGCCAGCAACGCCTGGAACCGGACCGGCTCACCCTCGAGCACGCCGAGCACGTGCGCGAGCGCCTCGATCGTCGAGCAGTACGCCGCCGCGGGCTCGCGGCGGATGCGGTAGCGCGACGGCGTCGGCGCCACGAAGCCGTAGCGCGGCAGCGCCTGGAGCAGCGGGTTGTCGCGCACGACCCGCCGCGCCTGGGCCCAGGTGCCGTCGACGACGACCAGCGTCACCGGCCCGGTCGGCGGCGCGGTCAAGATGTCGACGGCGTCGGGCCCCGGGTACAGCAGGATCGCCGGCCGCGCCGGATCGGACAGGGCCCGCACCACCGGCGCCCGCGCGGCCCAGTCGACGCCGACGTGCAGCTCGGCGTCGGGCAGGCACAGGCTGGCCATGCGCGCGGTGCCGTGGGCCATGTCGCGCTCGCGGGTGTGCTGCAGCAGCAGGACGCGGGTGCGCGTCGGCAGGCGCGGCAGCAGCGCGCAGTAGCACATCGCCGCGGGCCGGCGGCAGCGCGCGCACCGGCTCACGGCGCCGCGAGCTTGGTCAGCTCGTCGACCACCCCCACCCACGCGGCGCTGGCGTTGGGCCGCGCCGCCATCTGCTGCGCGATCGCCAGCGCGGCCCGGGCCTCGACCCGCGCCGCGGCCACCTCGCCGCCGGCGCGCAGGTCGAGCGCGAGCTCGCCGCGGGTCTCGGCCTCGTCGCGCGCGAAGGTCTCGTTGTCGGGGTGCGCAGCCCGGGTCACCTCGGCGATCGCGAGCGCGGCGCGGAACGACAAGATCGCCTGGGCGCGATCAGGCACCTCGCGCTGCGCCTTGGCGATCTTGTAGTGGCTGTAGAACAGATCGCGCCGCCAGCCGGCGTTGGTCGGATCGGTGGCGACCAGGCGCTCGCGGATCGGCAGCGCGCTCCGATACGCCGCCAGCGCGCCCCGCGGGTCCTTGGCCTTCATGCGCACGTCGCCGAGCTTGTTGGCGATCAGCGTGCGCGCGCGCTGCGACTCAAGGTTCGACGGGTCGCGCGCCGCCAGCTCGGTCGAGATCGCCTCGCACGCGGTGAACTCGGCGGTCGCGTTGGTCAGGTCCCCTTGCGCCAGGTAGATCATGCCGGCCCGCTCGCCGATCGTGGCGCCGGTCGACAGCCGCTCCATGTTGGTCGGATCGATCGCGATCGCCCGGTCGATCATGCGCCGGGCGGCCTGGACCTCGGCCAGGGCCCCGGCGAGGTCCCGCTGCTCCATCAAGATCGCGCTGACCTCGTTGTGGCTGAGCGCGACGTCCTGCAGCCAGCGCGGGTCGGTGGGCGCGCGCGCGACCTGGCGCTCGCCGATCGCGAGCCCGGTGCGATAGCCCGCGAGCGCGCCCGGCAGGTCGTGGCGCGCGTCGGCCAGGAGCCTGGCGACGTGGCTGTGCGCGATGACCAGCGACTTGTCGGCCGACGCCGACGGCGCCAGCTCGGCCCGCCGCATCGCCAGCGCGAGCGCGGCCTGGAACTCGGTCAGCGCCGGCTCGAGCTCGCCCTGGCGCTCGAGCACCTTGGCGACGCGACCGCGGTAGAGGGCCGCCACCTGCAGGGCCTTGTCGTCGGTCGCATCGAGGGCGAGCTGGCGCTCGGCCCGGGCCCGCAGGTCGAGGAAGCTGGCCAGCGCGCCGGCGAGGTCGCCCTGCTCCTGGCGCACGTCGGCGATCCTGTTGTCGGCGTCCATCGAGCGCTGCTCGTACTTGGTGACGTCGGGGTGCGCGCGGACCAGCGCCGCCAGCACGGCGGCGGCCTGCTCGTACTCGGCCAGCGCGCCCGGCAGATCGGCGCGGGCCTCGATCACGCTGCCCAGCGCGATCCGCGCGGTCGCCGCCAGGAAGTGATCCTCGGCGGCGTCGGCGCCGCCGCGGGCGTCGTAGTACGCCACCGCCCGGCGCGCGACCGCGTCGAGCAGGTCGAGCTTGCCGACCGGCGCCAGCTTCTCGCGCAGATCGCCCAGCATGAACTGCATGAGCTCCTCGGCGTCCTGCTGGTGTCGCACCGCGCTGGCCCGCTCGGCCCGGGCCTGGCGCTCGGCCGCGACCACCCGGCGGATCGCGACCACGCCGATCGCGATCGCGACGACCGCCGCCGCGGCCACCGCTGTCAGCAGGGTCCGGTTGCGGCGGATCCAGCGCCGGACCAGGTGCCGCAGCGAGTAGCGGTGCGCGCCGACCAGCTGGCCGTTCTGGAACCGGCGCAGGTCCTCGGCCAGGTCGCGCGCCGTCGGGTACCGCGCCGCCGGATCCCGCGCCATCGAGCGCTCGACGATCGCGACCAGCTCGGACGCGGCCTCGGGCGCGAGCGCCCGCAGCGCCACCGGCGGGCCCGCGAACACCGCCGCGAGCAGCTCGGCGGTGCTGTCGGCCTGGTACGGCGCCCGCCCGGTCAGCAGGTGATACAGCAGCGCGCCGATCGCGTAGACGTCGGCGCGGGCGTCGACCGCGACGCCGTTGGCCTGCTCGGGCGGCATGTACGCCGGGGTGCCGAGGACCTCGCCGACGACGGTGTCGCCGAAGCTGGCGCTGCCGCTCGGGCCGGCGTCGCCGCCGCTCACCGGCATGGGCCGGTCGGGGTCGGGCGTGACCTCGAGGTCGGCGCCGCCGAGCTCCTTGGCCAGGCCCCAGTCGATCACGACCGTCTCGCCGAACTCGCCGACGACGACGTTGCGGGGCTTGAGGTCGCGGTGGATCACGCCCTGGCCGTGGGCGTAGGCCATCGCGTCGGCCACCGCCAGCACGCTCGGCAGGAGCGCCAGCCGCTCCGCGTACGACCGCGCCGCGGCGATCGCCTGATCGAGCGAGCGCCCGGTCACCAGGCGCATCGCGTAGAACGGCTCGCCCGACGGCCAGGTGCCGGCCTCGTGGACGCTGATGATCGACGGGTGCTGCAGCCGCGCCGAGATCCGGGCCTCGCGCTCGAACCGGCGCGCGACCCGGCCGGTGCTGACCAGCATCTCCTTGACCGCGACGTCGCGCCCGAGCCGGCGGTCGCGCGCGACCAGGATCCGGCCCATGCCCCCGCGCGCGATCTCGCGCTCGACCACGTAGTGGGCCGGGTCGACCTCGACCAGCTGCGGATAGTCGGCCCGGGCCGCGGCCGGGGCCGCGGTCGACGGACGGATCCGGGACGACGAGGCGCGACCGAGCGACGGGTCGTCGGCCGTGACGGTGTCGTCGCGCGCGGTGTCGTCGGCCGCGACGGTGTCGTCGCGCGCGGTGTCGCCGGCGTCGGGCGCGGCCACGGTGTCGTCGAGGATCGTCCGCAAAGGTCGACTCTACTACGCCCGCGCCCCCGCGGTCACGGCAGGCTCAGGAACGCGTCGTCGAGGCAGGCCCGCATGATCGTCGCCGACGCGAACCGATCGGCCGGCGCCTTGGCCAGCGCGCCGGCCACCAGCGCCTCGAACGCCGGCGTGCACCACGGCGCCGGGCCGACCACGTCGGCGAGCCGCGGCGGCGCCTGGCCGACGTGCGCGCGCAAGAGCGTCAGCGCGTCGTCGCCGACGAACGGCAGCCGCCCGGTGACCAGCTCGAACAGGATCACGCCGACCGCGTACAGGTCGACGCGGCGATCGATCGCCCGGCCGAGCGCGGCCTCGGGCGCCATGTACGCCGGGGTCCCGAACGCGATCCCGGTCCGGGTCAGGCGATCGCCGCCGACGATCGCCGCCGCGTCGTCGAGCAGCTTGACCAGCCCGAAGTCGAGCACCTTGACCCGATCGAACGGATCGTCGGCCGGCCCGACCGCGGTGACCAGGACGTTGTCGGGCTTGAGATCGCGGTGGACCACGCCGCGGCCGTGGGCGTGCTCGATCGCGTCGAGCAGCTGCCGCGTCAGCACCAGCGCGCGGCGCGGCGGCAGCGCGCCGTCGACGCCGAGCGCCGACAGCGGCCGGCCCTCGATCAGCTCGACGACGAGGTACAGCCGCCCGCCGTCGACGACCAGCTCGATCGCGCCGACGATGTTGGGGTGCTCGAGCAGCTGCAACGCGTTGGCCTCGCGCGCCAGCCGGCGCGCCGCCTCGCCGCCGTCGTCGAGATCTGGCAGCGCGGTCTTCATCGCGAACCGGCGGCCGTCGCTGGCCTCGACGGCGTAGACCGCGCCCATGCCGCCGTGGCCGAGCACGCCGCGCACGCGATAGCGCGCCGCGACGGTCGCGCCGGCCGCCAGCAGGCTCACTCGCGCTCGGGCAGCGCGGTGACGCCCGCGCGCAGGGTGGCGTCGACGTCGCCGGCGCCGCCGCGGATCGCGAGCGTGCCGCCGAGCGCGTCCTGGCTGAAGCGCACCGTCGCGGTGCGGCCGTCGGCCAGGGTCAGCGCGACGCCGTCCTGGCCGGCCGCGTCGGCGGCGGTCGCCGCGGTGACCGCGCCGTCGAGCGAGACCACGTGCAGGTGGTGGGTCGTGCCCATCGAGCGCTCGTCGTAGCGGAAGCCGCCGGTGAAGTCGCCGCCGAGGCCGCCGGCGGTGCCGGTCGCGGTCGCCGGGAGCAGGCGCTGCACCCGGAGCGCGTGGCCGCCGCTGGTCGTGGTCGCGGCGGCGCCGGCGACGGTGAAGCTAGCCGGCGCCACCAGCTGCCACACCTGGGCGACGTCGGCGGCGGCGGTGACCCGGTCGTAGATCACGACCACGTCGGGCTCGAGGAACACCAGCTCGCGCTGCCACCGATCGATCGGCGCCGAGCTGCCGAACGCCGCGGTCAGGTCGCCGGCGGCGTGGAGCCAGCCCGGGCCGCGCGCGACCGCCGCCATCTGCGAGGTCGTGCCCTCGCGCTGGCCGATCGTCGCGCCGCCGCGCTCGAACCGGAGCAGGCTGTGGGCCTCGGGCTCCTGGCGCAGGCCGTCCTGCGAGTCGACGACGCCGTCGTAGGCCAGCCAGGCGCCCTTGTAGATCATGAACGAGCCCTGATCCTGGTGGGCGTGGGACTCGGTGTAGGGCCCGGCGATGAACGACAGCCAGGTGGCGTCGGTGGCCCAGCTCGAGCGCGCGTACAGCTGCCCGACGCCGGGCGCGTAGTAGGCCCGGCCGAGATCGGTGAACGGCGCCGGGGTGATCGTCGTCGAGTACAGGAAGTCGTAGACGTACATGAACGGCTGGTCCATCTCGGGCACCGACGTCGCCGCCAGGAACGAGGTGGCGCGGGCCGCGAGGGGGTCGTCCTCGAACAGGTACGTCAGGGTCTGCAGGTAGTGGCGGTGGTAGTCGAACCACAGCGCCTCGGAGTCGCGCGAGTGATCGCCGATCGGCGCGATCCGATCGAGGGTCGGCACGGTCGCGTGCATCATGTGCAGCATCGACGCGCGGCTGTGCCCGGTGGTGTCGGCCAGCGCCTCGCCGGTCGAGCCCTGCCAGAAGTCGTAGAGCTCGAACAGGTTCTTCATCGCGACGCCGTAGCCGGTGCCCTCGCGCGAGCCGCCGCCGACCAGGTCGCGCTCGAACGTCGGCAGGAGCTGGCCGCCGATCTTGTCGTCGCGGAACTTGGCGATCCACTGCTCGCCCTCGGGCGTCTCGCCGCGGGTGGCGATGCCGAGCAACATCGTCGCGCGCAGGAACGAGTAGTAGTAGTTGTTCGACGGGTTGTCGATCGACCAGCCGCTCCACGCCATGACCGGGCCGCCCCAGTTGGCGTCGTCGGGGTGCCACACGTTCCAGACCGCCTGGTTGGCGTAGGCGATCCAGCGGGTGCGCTGGCTCGCCGACGTGGCGTCGAAGCACCAGTCGTAGGTGAGCGCCAGATCGCCGACCAGCGCGCCGACCTCGAGGTAGCTGTCGAACGCCGCGGCCGGCCGGTCGCCGGCGCTGATCTTGTCCTCCTCGTCCGACACGAACGCGTCGATCTGCTCGACCGCGGCGGCGCAGTAGCGCGGCTCGCCGGTGAGCTGGCCGACCAGCGCCGCGTACCAGGCCTGGAACGCGTAGATGTCGGCGCCATCGAGCTGGAGGTCGACGATGCGCTTGAACCGGGTCCAGCTCGCGGCGTCGGCGGTCACCAGCGCCGCCAGGCGGTCGCGGTTGCGCTGCAGGTAGATGCGGGGGTGATCGTCGGCGAAGATCGGACCACCGCCGCCGTCACCGCCGCAGCCGAGGAGCGTGGCGCTGAGGCCGAGGAGCACCGCCGCGAGGCGCGGACCAAATGACATCTGACTCACGGCGCGGACCTTACCCCGGAACGCGCGGCCCGGCGCCGCCCCGAGGCGCTCCGCGGGCCCCCACCGTATCCTGCGTCACGGACGGCGCAACCGCTGGTCGTACGCGGTGTCGGATGGCGACACGTCGACCTCAGGTCTGCCACAATGGCACCGTCGCCTGGGCGCCAGCGCCGCGCACGGGCCCAGCGCGGCCCCAGCGCTGGCACGAACGCTGCTTGAGGCGAAATCGACCGTGCGGTGTGCAGTGAACGGGATCAACGGGAATGTGGACTGGATGAGCATGCTTGGAGATGAGACGTGCCGGGACCGCTGATCGAGCTGCGCGACATCACCCGCTACTACCAGATGGGGGATGAGCGCATCGCCGCCCTGGCCGGGGTCGGCTTCGAGATCGCGCGCGGCGAGATGGTCGCGATCATCGGGACGTCGGGCTCGGGCAAGAGCACGCTGCTGAACATCCTCGGCTGCCTCGACACCCCGACCAGCGGCCACTACCGGCTCGACGGCACCGACGTGCAGGACCTGTCCGACGACGATCGCGCCCGCGCCCGCAACCGGCAGATCGGCTTCGTGTTCCAGAGCTTCCAGCTCCTGCCGCGCTCGACCGCGGTCAAGAACGTGGCGCTGCCGCTGGTCTACCGCGGCGTGCCGGCCCGCGAGCGCCTGGCCCGGGCCGCGGCGGCGCTGGCCAAGGTCGGCCTGGCCGAGCGCACCCGCCACCGCCCCAACCAGATGTCGGGCGGCCAGCGCCAGCGCACGGCGATCGCGCGGGCGCTGGTGACCGATCCGTCGCTGCTCCTGTGCGACGAGCCCACCGGCAACCTCGACTCGGCGACCAGCGAGGACATCATGGCGCTGTTCCACCGGCTCCACGGCGAGGGCAACACCATCTTGATCGTCACCCACGAGCCCGCGATCGCGGCCCGGTGCCAGCGCGCGATCCGGCTCGCCGACGGGCGCATCGTCGCCGACGGCCCTGGCAAGGACGTGGCCTACGCGGCGGTGCCGGCGTGATCGCGACGCGGGCGCTGGTGGCGGCGGCGCTGACGGTCGCGGCCGGCGCGTGCGATCGCGCGCGGGCCAGCGGCGACGGCGACGGCGCCGGGCCCCGACGCGGCCGGGTCACCGCCGGGGACCTGGCGCCGCGGGTGGTCTTGACCGGCGAGCTGCGCGCGACCACCGCGATCGAGCTGACCACGCCGCGCACCGACACCTGGCAGCTCTCGATCCGGTGGATGGCCGAGGACGGCGAGCTGGTCAAGGCCGGCGAGCGCGTGCTCGAGTTCGACAACTCGGCGTTCACCAGCCAGCTCGAGCAGAAGAAGCTGCTGGTGCGCCAGGCCGAGATGGACCTGCGCAGCAACCGTGATCTGACCGCGGTGTCCCTGGCCGACAAGGAGGCCGAGGTCCGCGAGCGATCGGTGGCGCTGGCCAAGGCCCAGGTGCTCGCGGCGGTCCCGGCCGAGCTGTTGGCCGGGCGCACCGCCCAGGAGCGACAGCTCGAGCTCCGTCGCGCCGAGGCCGCGGTCGCCGCCGCCGAGCTCGATCTGGCCGCGGCCAGGAAGGCCGCCGGCCTCGACCTGCGGGTCAAGCAGATCGAGCTCGCCAAGGCCCAGCGCGGGATCGACGACGCCACCCAGGCGATGGGCGAGCTGGTGCTGATGGCCCCGCGCGACGGCGTGATCGTCGTCGCCGAGCACCCGTGGGAGGGCCGCAAGCTGCACACCGGCGACACCACCCAGCCCGGGTGGCAGGTGATCACGCTGCCAGATCTCGCGGGCGGGCTCGAGGTCAAGGCCGAGCTGTCCGACGTCGACGACGGCAAGATCGACGTCGGCGTGGTCGGCAGCTGCGTGCTCGACGCGTTCCCCGACGCGGCCCTGCCGTGCACCGTCCGGTCGATCACGCCGGTGGCGCGCAGCAAGAGCCGGACGTCGTTGCGCAAGACGTTCGACGTCACGCTGGCGCTGACGCCGCGGGCCGGGCAGGAGACCCGGCCCGGCATGTCGGTCAAGGTCGAGCTGCGGCCGCCGCCGATCACCGGCGCCACGCTGGTGCCGCGCGGCGCGGTCCGGGTGACCGCGGCCGGCGCCGTCGCCCGGCTGCCCGGCGGCGCGACCCGCGCGATCGAGCTGGGGGCGTGCGACGCCCAGGCGTGCGTGGTGACCCGCGGCCTCGCCGTCGACGAGGCGGTCGAGCTGGGCGGTGCGCCGTGAGCCGCCGGTGCCTGCTCGCCGCGCTGGCGCTGATCGCGGCCTGCGGCGGCGCGCCGTCGGGCGACGAGCTGGTCGTGATCGCGCGCGCCGACCTGGTCCTGACCGTCGAGGTCACCGGCGAGCTCGAGGCCGTCGACTCGACCGACGTGATGCCCCCGCCCTTGCCCGAGGTGTGGGAGTTCAAGATCGCGCAGCTCGCCGACGAGGGCGACGAGGTCGCGGCCGGCGCGCCGGTGGTGGCGTTCGACGCCTCGAACCTCGAGCAGGAGCTCGACTCGCTGCGCAACGAGGCCGACGCCGCGTCGAAGAAGCTGGCCAAGCGCCGCATCGACGCGGCGCTCGCGCGCAAGGACGAGGCGCTGCGGCTCGAGGAGGCCGAGGCCAACCTGCGCAAGGCCGCGCTCAAGGCCGGCGCGATCGCCGATCAGACCGCGGCGGTCGAGCTCAAGCTGCTCGCCGCCGACCACCAGCTGGCCGAGATGGCGCTCGAGCGCGCCAAGAACCACGCCGCCGCCACGACGCGGGCCGACGCGGCCGAGCTCGCCAGCCTGACCGAGCAGCTCGCCTACGCGACCGGCCGCCTGGCCGGGGTCGAGGGCAACATCGCGCGCATGGCGATCACCGCGCCGCGCGCCGGCACCGTCGTCTACCCGACCACGTGGCGCGGCGAGAAGAGCAAGGTCGGCGACAGCGTCTGGCGCATGCAGGCGGTGCTCAAGATCGTCAGCCTCGACCGCATGATCGGGCGCGGGCTCGTCGACGAGGTCGACCTGGCCCGGGTCGCCGAGGGCCAGGCGGTCAGCCTGCGGCTCGACGCCCTGCCCGACGTCCAGCTCCACGGCCAGGTCGAGAAGATCGCCAAGAACGTCGGCGCGCGGTCGCAGAACGATCCGAGCAAGGTCGCCCAGGTCAAGCTGCAGCTCACCGACACCGACGGTCAGCCGCTGCGCCCGGGCATGCGCTTCCGGGGCGAGATCGAGACCGCGCGCGTCGCCGACGTCGTCGTCATCCCGGTCGCGGCGGTGTTCGTGACCGCGGCCGGGCCGGTCGCGTACCGGGTCCGCGGCGACGACGTCACCGCGGTGCCGCTGACCCTGGGCCGCCGCAACGCCACGACGATCGAGGTCGTGGCCGGGCTCGCGATCGGCGACCGCGTGTCGCGGATCGATCCCGCCCGGAGCGCGCCATGAAGAAGGTCCTGCTGACGCTGGTGGTCGTGGCGCTCGTCGGCGCGGGCGGCTGGGCCGGCTGGCGCCGGGTCACGCGCACCGCGGCGCCGGCCGAGGTCCCGACCGTGGTGGTCACGAGCGAGCGGTTCGTCCGCAAGGTCACGACCGAGGGCGCGCTGCGCGCGGTCAAGGCCACGCCGCTGTCGGTCCCGCAGAGCGGCGGCGGCGGCGGCCCGATGAAGCTGGCGTGGCTCGCCGAGGACGGCTCGCTGGTCAAGGCCGGCGAGGTCGTGATCCGGTTCGATCAGAGCGAGCCGGCCCGGGCCCTGCGCGACGGCCAGGCCGACCTCGCGGTCGCCGACGCCCGCCTGACCCAGGAGCAGATCAAGTCGCGGGCCGCGGTCGCCGGCCGCGACGCCACCGCGGCCCTGGCCGGGCAGGAGCTCGACCGCACCCGGGCGTTCCAGCAGAAGGATCAGGACGTGTTCTCGCACAACCAGATCGTCGAGTCGGAGATCGACGAGAAGCTGGCCGGCGCGCGCCAGGCCCACGCCGAGCAGGTCAAGCAGATCGAGCGGTCGCTGTCGCGGTCGAAGGCCGGCGTCATCGGGGTCGAGCGCGCCAAGGCCGAGCTGACGATCACCCACGCCAAGGCCGCGCTCGAGCGGATGGAGGTGCGCGCCCCCCACGACGGCATCCTGGTGCTGCGCCGCGGCTGGCGCGGGACCGTGCCGCGGGTCGGCGACCAGCTGTGGCCCGGCCAGGGCGTGGCCGAGATCCCGCTGCTCGACGACATGGAGGCCGAGGTGTTCGTGCTCGAGGTCGACGCCAGCGGGCTCAAGGAGGGCCAGCCGGCCGAGGTCACGATCGAGGCCCGGCCCGGCCGGGTCTTCGCCGGCAAGATCCGCCTGGTCGACAAGCTGGCCAAGCCGCGCCTGGCCAGCTCGCCGGTCCAGTACTTCGCGGTCGTCATCGAGCTCGACACGACCGAGCGCGCGGTCATGAAGCCGGGCCAGCGCGTGCAGTCGACGCTGACCCTGGCCGACGAGGACGCGCTGGTGGTGCCGCGCCAGGCGGTGATCAGCAAGGGCGAGCAGAACCTGGTCTACCGCAAGGGCCCGCGCGGGTTCGAGCCGGTGCCGGTCGTGCTCGGCGCCGCCACCGCCGGCCGGGTCGTCGTCAAGGACGGCCTGGCCGCCGGCGACCGGATCGCGCTGCGCGATCCCACGGTCACGACCGACGCGGCCCTGGCCGGCTCGGGCTCGGGCTCGGCCGGCGCCGCCGCGGGCGAGGGCGCGCCGTGAGGCGGCTGCTCGACGCGCTCGGGGTCGCGCTCGACAACCTCGCCGATCACAAGCTGCGCACGCTCCTGACCACGCTCGGCATGATGTTCGGCGTCGGCGCGGTGATCGCGATGCTGTCGATCGGCGCCGGCGCCGAGCGCCAGGCCCTGGCGCTGATCGATCGCCTCGGCACCCGCAACGTGGTCGTGCGCGCCAAGTCGTACAAGCCCGACGAGCTCGAGGAGATCCGCAAGAAGTCGATCGGCCTGTCGCAGCGCGACGTCGAGGCGATCGAGGAGGCGGTGCCCGGGGTCGACTTCGCCGCGGCCCGGCTCGAGATCGAGCCCTACAAGATCCTGTCGGGCAGCGGCAAGACCAAGGCCCGGGTCTACGGCGTCGGCCACCGCCACCGCGAGGTCACGCCGTTCGCGCTGTCCGAGGGCCGGTTCTTCGACGCCGCCGACGAGACCCACCACGCCCAGGTCGCGGTGATCGGCGCCGCGGTCCGCCGCGAGCTGTTCGGCGCCGACCCGGCGCTGGGCCGCGATCTGAAGATCAACGACGTCTGGGTCGAGGTCGTCGGCGTGCTCGCGCCCGAGCCGACCGCCGCCACCTCGGTCCAGGGCATCGCGGTCAGCTCGACCGAGCGCGAGATCTACCTGCCGCTGACGACCGCGCTGCGCAAGCTCGATCGCGATCCGCTCAAGTCGCCGCTGACCGAGATCGTGGTCCGGCTGACGCCGCGCGCGCCCGCCCGCGAGACCGGCGCGGTGGTCGGCACGCTGCTCGATCGCCTGCACGGCGGCGTCGGCGACTACGAGATCGTGGTGCCCGAGGCGCTGCTCCAGCACAGCGAGCAGACCCAGCGGCTGTTCAGCCTGGTGATGGGCCTCATCGCCGGCATCTCGCTGCTGGTCGGCGGCATCGGGATCATGAACATCATGCTGGCGTCGGTGCTCGAGCAGACCCGCGAGATCGGCGTGCGGCGCGCGGTCGGCGCCCGCCGCGCCGACATCCGCTTCCAGTTCCTGGTCACCGCGTTCGCGCTGGCGATGCTGGGCGGCCTCCTCGGCGTCGCGATCGGCGTCGGCATCGCGCGCGCGGTCGCGGCCTACGCCAGCTGGCCGACGGTCGTGACCACGTGGTCGATCGCGCTGTCGCTGGGCGTGTCGATCGCCGTCGGCGTCGCGTCGGGCCTGTACCCGGCGGTGCGCGCCGCCCGCCTCGACCCCATCGCCGCGCTGCACAGCGAATGACCCGCGCTGCCCAGCCATGCCCCGCGCTGCCCAGCGACCGCCCCGCGTCGCCGCGCCGTCCCTCTCGCCCCGGAGCCGCTCGTGATGCCTCTCGTCCCCCGCGCCCACCTCCTGGCCGCCGCGCTCGCCGCGGCCGTCGCCGTCCCGTCGGCCGGGGCCCAGCCGGCGACGACCGCGCCCGCGCCCTACCAGCCGCCCGAGTTCGTCACGACCGCCCCGACGCTGCCGGCCGGCGTCGACCCGGCGTCGGCGTGGCAGCTCGAGCTGATCGACGCGATCCAGGTCGCGGTCCGCAACAACCTCGACGTCGTGCTCGAGCGCGAGGCCGTGGCCATCGCCGCCCGCGGGATCGACGTCGCGCTGGGCGATCGTGAGCCGGTGCTCGGCGTCAGCTACCGCCACGGCGACGTCCGGTCGCCGTCGTCGAGCATCCTCGAGGGCTCGCCCGACACGATCAACACCTCGGTCGCCGACACGCTCGCGCTCACCTACCAGCAGCGGTTCGCCACCGGCCTCACGCTCAGCGCCGACTTCGACCTGGCGCGCGATCGCTCGAGCTCGACCGCCGCGGTCGCCGACCTCAACGTGCGCTCGACCGCGAACCTGCGGGTGTCGCAGCCGCTCCTGCGCGGGTTCTCGCTCGACCTGGTCATCCCGAGGCTGTCGATCCTGCGCGCCAAGCTCGCGTCGGATCGCGAGCGCCGCCAGCTCGAGGTCGTCGTCGCCGACGTCGTGCTGCGGACCGAGACCGCGTACTGGGACGTGGTCGCGGCGCTGTACCGCCACGACCTGAGCGTGCGCTCGGCCGGCCGCGCCGAGGACCAGCTCGCGCTGACCCAGCGCCAGATCGACGCCGGCGTGCTGCCGCCGTCGGACCTGATCAGCGCCGAGGGCACGCTGGCCCAGCGCCAGCTCCAGCAGGTGCAGGCCGAGCAGGCGGTCGACGCGGCCTGGGATCGGCTGCGCGCGGTCATGAACCTCCCGCGCGCCGACTGGGGCCGCGCGATCGTGCCGGTCGAGCGCCCGGCGTTCGCGCCCAGCCCGCTCACCGCCGAGGACGAGCTGGCGGTGGCGCTGGCCAACCGGCCCGAGCCGGCCCAGCTCGACGTCGACGTGCAGGACGCCGGGCTCGGGGTCCGCCAGGCCCAAAACGATCGCCTGCCGAAGATCGACCTCGGCCTGACCGGCACGCTCATCGGCCAGGCGCCGTCGGCCGGCGCCAGCCTCAGCGATCTCGGCGGCGCCGACGCCCGCGGGTGGACCGTCATGCTCGACCTCACCTGGACGCCGCTCGGCCGCCGCAGCGGCGCCGCCGTCGAGATCCAGCGCCACCAGCGGCAGATCGTCGCGACCCGGCGCGAGGCGGCGCTGCAGCGCATCTGGATCGAGGTGCGCGACGCGGTGCGGATCCAGGCCAGCGCGGCCCGACAGGTCGCCGCCGCCGCGCGGTTCCGCGAGCTGGCCGAGGACGGCCTCGAGCTCGAGCAGCGGAAGTTCCTGAACGGCTCGTCGTCGAACTTCCTGATCGCGCAGCGGCAAGAGGAGCTGGCCATCGCCCAGGTCGCCGAGCTGACCGCGCTGCTCGACCACCAGAAGGCCACCGCCACCCGCCTCCACGCCACCGGCGTGCTCCTGAGCGAGCGCGGCATCACCCTGGCCGCGGCGCCGCGCTGAGCGCGCGGCGCGGTCACGGCGACCGGGCGCCGCCTGGGGTACGGTCGCGCCATGATCACGCTGCACACCGCGCCCACCCCCAACGGGCACAAGGCCTCGATCGCGCTCGAGGAGCTGGGCCTGCCGTACCAGGTCCGCGCGGTGTCGCTGGCCGCGGGCGAGCAGAAGCAGCCCGAGTTCCTGGCGCTGAACCCCAACGGGCGCATCCCGGTGATCGTCGATCACAGCGCCGACGACTTCGTCGTGTTCGAGTCGGGCGCGATCCTGATCTACCTGGCCGAGCAGACCGGCCGGTTGATGCCGACCGACGCCAAGGGCCGCTCGACGGTGCTGCAGTGGCTGATGTTCCAGATGGGCGGGGTCGGGCCGATGATGGGCCAGGCCAACGTGTTCTTCCGGTACTTCCCCGAGAAGCTGCCGGCGGCGATCGAGCGCTACCAGAAGGAGAGCCGGCGGCTGTTCGAGGTGCTCGATCGTCGGCTGGGCGAGGTCGAGTGGCTGGCCGGCGATTACTCGATCGCCGACATCGCGACCTGGCCGTGGGTGCGGACCCACCCGTGGTCGGGCGTCACCGTCGACGGGCTGCCCCACCTGCAGCGCTGGATGGCGGCGATGGCCGAGCGCCCGGCGTGCCAGCGCGGCGTCCTGGTGCCGACCGCCCAGCGCCCCACCGCCGACGACGTCGCCAAGGTCGGCGCGTCGATCATCGTCAAGTGAGCCGCGCGGCCCGCGGTTGGCTCGCGCCCACGGTCATCGGCCCCCGCGGTCACGCGGCGGTGTAGCGCTCCCGGCCGCAGGCGACGCGCTCACTCGGCGCCGTCGGTCGTGTAGGTGATCTTGCAGCCGAAGAACGCGTTGGCGCCGGTGGTGTTGGCGGTCCACGCGTAGCTCACGTTCAGGAAGTAGCCCGCCGCGGTGTTGTTGAAGGCCAGCGCCAGCGCGACCGACTTGGTCTGGGTGGTCGTGCTGGCGCCGGTGGTGCCGAGCACCACGTTGTTCAGGTTGTTGATGACCTCGGCCCCGCCGTACTGCCAGGTCGTCAGGTAGGCGCGGGTGCCGGCCTGTAGATCGGCCGACGGCTCGTTGTCCATCACGTAGCAGCTCAGGTCGGTCATCGTCGCGCCGTTGGGCAGGTTCACCGGCGCGTGCAGGCGCTGCGACGCGCCGCTCAGCAGCCGGCCCTTGAGCTGCTGGGCCGACCACGGCGACAGATCGGGCGAGGGCGTGAACGCGGAGCCGGCGACGAAGTACGTGTGGGTCCGCGGCGTGGCGTAGCGGAACTCGGCGGCGCGGACGGTGCCGCTGACGTCGAGCGGGTAGCCCGGCGCGGTGGTGCCGACGCCGACGCGGTTGGCGCCGTAGTCCAGGTGCAGCGTGCCGCCGTCGAAGGTCTGGTTGCCGCCGGCCGCGTCCTTGCGCGCGACGACGGTGCCGTCGATCGCGACCGGGACGGTGCCGCTGGTGCCGCTGCCGGTGAGGCCGGTGCCCGCGGTCACCCCGGTGATGCCGCCGCTGCCGCCGACGTCGTCGACCTCGCACGTCACGGTCCCATCGACGGCGATCGCCCGGATGGCCTGGCCGGCCGGGCAGCTGGCGTTGATCCGGCGCTGCACGTAGCTCGGGTCGACCGCCAGGGTCACGGCGCCGGTGATGTCGCCGCCCGTCAGGCCAGCGCCGGCGGTCACCGCGGTGATGTCACCGGTGCCGACGTCGTCGACCTCGCACGTCACGGTGCCGTCGGCGCCGATCGCCCGGATCGCCTGGTTGGCGGGGCACGTGCCCGCGACCCGGAGCTGCACGTCGTCGGGCGCCAGCACCCCGAGGCGGTCGGCCGAGTCGGCGACGCCGGCGTGGACCGCGTACGGGACCGACGCGATCGGCAGGCGCGGCGACAGCGTCTCGCCCCCGACCACCAGCTCGAGGTAGCGCGGCCCGCCGTCGAACACGGTCTGGTCGAGGGGGTTGCTCGCGGACCCCAGCACCGCGAACACCAGGCCCTGGTCGGCGGTCAGGTTCAGGGTCTGGGACCACCGCGACGAGCCGCCGACCGCGGTGCTGTAGAAGGTGAACGTCACGTCGACGGCGCCGTCGACGGGGCCGGCGGCGGTGCGCAGCCGGCCGGCGAAGGTGGTGGACTCGGGGACGGCGTGGGCGGTGCCGGCCGCGAGCATGAGCGCGAGCGCGATGAGCGGGGTCTTCAACGTCATGGTCGATGCTCCGTGGGTTCGTTGCGACGTCACGGCTCGATCGCCGTGTTGCCTTCGAGGGTGACGGTGGCGCCGCGCGCCGGTCGCTGATCGACCGGGTGCCCGAGCTCGACCTCGAACGTGTAGGTCGCGCTGGTCATGCGGCCGGCGCCGGTGACGAGCGCACGGCTCGCCGTCGGCGGGGGCTGCGGCGTCGCGTCGGGCGCGGCGTCGACGCCGGCGTCGATCTCCTGCGGCGCGTCGATGGGCGGCGGGCCGCCGTCGGTGGCGTCGGGGTGGACGATGCCGCACGCGCCGGCGGCGCCGAGCAGGAGCAGGCTGGCAAGCCCTGGCAGAGCACGGCGCAGCAAGGACGCCGCGGCGGTGCGGCGCGCAGGTGGAGTTCGCTTCATGCGCACCGGTAAGTGCACGCCGCGTACCGCGCTGGATCCGCGCGCAGCGCCGACGAGCGCGCCCGCGCGGCGCACCGTCGCGCACGATCGGCGCAACCTTGTGCCGGCGGTGCACGACCCGGAGCCAAACCCGGAACCGGAGCCGGAACCGGAGCCGGAGCCGGAACGGAACCTGGTGGCGCGAGGCTCGGCGACCGCGGCGCCGAGGTGGTACCAGTCCAGGGTGACGACGCACCGCCGCCATGACGATCGAGCCGCGCCTCGGGCTCCCGCTGCCACCGCCGCCGCGGCGACCGAGCTGGCGCTGGTCACGTGGAACCTCCTGCACCGGATCCACGCCGAGAACTGGGGCGAGGACGTGCCGGGGATCCGTGGCGACGAGGACGCGCGCGTCGCGGCGATCACCGGGCGCCTGGCGGCCTGGCTCGCTGGTGGCGGCGACGCCTTCTTGCTGCAGGAGGTCTCCGGCGATCAGCTCGCCGACCTGCGCGCGGCGCTGGCGCCGGGCGCGAGCGTCTTCGCGATGCGCTACCCCCGGGTGCCGGCGCCGCGGGCCGGGACCACCCACCGCGCGACCCTGCGCGACCCCGGCGAGCACCTGGTCATCGTGTGTCGCGCCGGGCTGGCCGCGCGCCCGCGCGCCGCCGCCGCCTTCGACGACGATCCGGGCAAGGGCTACCTCGCCGTCGAGCTCGAGGACACCGGCGCGCTGCTGATGTCGACCCACGTCACGTACGGCAGCCGCCTCGGTGGGCAGCTCGCGCGGGTGGCGGCGGCGGTTGGCGCGGGCCCCGGCGCGGTGATCATCGGCGGCGACTTCAACGCCGACCGAGCCGCGGTCGGCGCCGCGCTCGGCCTCGCGCACGCGTTCGCGCTGCCCGCCGAGCCCGCGCTGCCGACGCGACCGCGGACCGACCCCGCGGGCAAGTCGACGACGATCGACCACGTGATCGCGGTGCGCGCGCGGCCCCTGGCGGCGGCCGTCGTCGACGCCGGCGGCCTGTCCGACCACAACCCGGTCACCGCGCGGGTCGCGCTCGCGGGCTGATCGCTCGGTCCCCGATCGACAGGCGACGAGCCCCGGCACGTCGAGCTGATCGAGTCACGACATGGTCCCCGGGGTGCTGCGCTCGATCCGCGTGCTCGATGTGCAGCGGACGCTCGCGCGCTGGAACGCGATCTGGAGCGTGCGCCCGGAGGCGTGGGTGCGACGACCTTCCCAGCCTTCACTGGCCGACGCGACCGGCCTCGGCGAGGGAGGACATCGTGCAGGTGCGCACGCCCCGCGGGCCTGGACGCTTGCTGACGATGACCTTCATTCGTAACTCGAACGACATCCAGCTCGTCAACATCATCCCCGACGAGCGGCGCTATGAAGAGGAGCTCCGCGTGGCGGAGCGGCAGGCGTCCACGGCCGCCTTCCTCGAGAGCTGCGCGAGCTCGCTCCTCGTGGCCTCTCCGGGCGCGGTCGTCGAAGTGCGCTCGCGCGTGGCGCCGGCGCGCTCGCGAGCGTGGACGATCCGGTGAGCGCGTCGGGCGAGTCGAGCGCCTGGCCGCGACGGATGGTCGCCCGGGGTCCGCCCGGCCCGGAGACCTGCCACGCCGCCGGATCGTGCTACGTGACGCCCGTGACGCTCGAACTGACCACCGGCCTTGAAGTCGACTTCCTGGTCCGCCTCGGCGTGGCGCTCCTCTGCGGCTTCGCGATCGGCGTCGAGCGCGAGGCCCGCGGCAAGCCCGCCGGCATCAGCACCAACTCGTTCGTCATCGGCGGCGCCGCGATGTTCACCTTCATCTCGCTGGCGATCGATCCCGCCAGCCCGGCGCGGATCGCCGCCCAGGTGGTCAGCGGGGTCGGCTTCCTCGGCGCCGGCATGATCCTCAAGCAGGACGAGGGCGGCAAGATCACCAACCTGACCACCGCGGCGAGCGTCTGGTTCTCCGCCGCGATCGGCATGGCGATCGGCTTCGGCTGGCTGCTGATCGCGCTCGGCGCGACGGTCTACGCCATCGTCGTGCCGCGCATCCCGCACATCTCCAAGAAGGACCAGGATCGCTGAGCCGACCTGCGCGCCGGAGCACCGGTCGCCGGGCTGCTCGGGCGCCGGCCGGGCGTGCCGCCCGTGTGCCCGCGGCGCGCGCCAGGCGTCGCTCAGTTGAGCGCGTCGGGCAAGGTCGGGCGCGGCGGCGGCTCGACCCGGACCTCGACACCGTCGACGTCGATCGCGCCGTCGGGCCCGACGCCGCCGAACCCGCCGCCGGTGACCACGCCGTTGGCCTCAAGGCCGGTGCGGACCCGCGCGATCAGGCGATCGCGGACCAGCGCGCGGACCGGCGGCAGCAAGAGCGCGAGGGCCACGGCGTCGGACGCGAACCCGGGCGTGATCAGCAGGACCCAGGCGACGGCCGCGAGCGCGCCGTCGACGATCGCCGGCGTCGGCGACGAGCCCGCGCCGAGCGCGGCGGTCACGTCCCTGACGATCATCACGCCCCGGCCGGTCAGCACCACCACGCCCAGCCCGACCGCGCCGACCAGCGCCGCCAGCGTCCACCAGCCGATCAGGTCGGCGGCGATCACCACGCTGGCGATCTCGGCCGCGATCGCCGCGAAGAACAGGACCACGTAGCGCACGCTGATCCCTTAGCACGGGCGCGCGGCCACGTCGGCCACCCGCCACGGTCAGCACGGGCGCGCGACCGCGTCGGCCACCCGCCACCGTCGGCGCAGGCCCGTCGGCCCGTCGGCCCGTCGGCGCGCCGGTCCGTCGGCCCGTCGGCTACTTGAGCTGGCCGGTGCTCTCGAGCCCGATCAGCGTGTTGTGGAGGCTGACCATCGTGTTGTAGATCGACAGCAGATCGTCCATCGCCGCCGCGATCGCCGCGTCCTTGGCCGCCGGCGTCTTGGCCTTGGCCAGCGCCGGCTTGAGCTTGGCGATCGCCTTCTGCATGCGCTCGACCTGCTTGCCGAAGCCGACGAACGACGCGTGGGCCTTGGCGCCCTGGGCGGTGGTGAACGCGGCGAAGCCGGTCATCGCCTCCTCGAGCTGCGGCAGGACCGCCTCGCCCTTGACCGCGTCCCGGCGCGCCAAGCGCAGGAACTCGTTGGCGCGGATGGTCGCGAACCGGAACCAGTAGCCGTAGCTCTTGGCCGCCTCGTGCTTGGCCAGCTCGGCGTTGCTCTGGGCGTCCTCGATCCGCTCGAGCTCGGTCGCCAGCGCCTCGACCGACGCGTCGAAGGTGTCGCGGGCCTTGCCGAGGTCGTCGTGGATGGCCTTGGCCTTGGCGCCGCTGTCGGCCTTGAACCCGCCGCCCTTGACGTACGCGCACATGGCGTCGCGCTGGTCGGCGTAGGCGACGGCGGTCTCGAACATGGCCTTGGCCAGCGGCGGCATCTTCGCGAACTCGCCGCTCGACTGGCGCTCGACCTGGGCGACCCGCTCCTTGGCCTTGTCGCGCTTCATCTTCATCCAGCCGGTGCCGGCGCAGATCACGTTGCCCCACTTGGTCATGGTCTCGACGTCGAGCCCGGCGTCCCCGGCGCGATCCCAGTAGTTGCGCGTCAGCGACGGGAGCTCGCCGATCATGTCGTTGAAGTACTCGACGTAGTAGTTCATCACCTGCATCGAGCGATCGCTCGCGAGGTCCTTGGTCGAGCCCTCGGCCTCGGGCTGATCCTTGGCGGCGGGGTTGGGCTTCTTGCATCCGCCCGCGAGCGCGGCGGCGACGATGACGGCGGTGATGATGCGGTGGCGAACGAGCGACATGCCGGCACGATAACCGAGACCGTGCGGCAAGGGCTGGCAGGGCTACCGCCAGTACGGGTCGACCTCGGTCGTCGGTAGCCCGCCCCGGTCGGCCGAGGCGTAGATCGTCGGCCCGACCGCGGTCAGCTCGGCCGGGGTCACGAGCAGATCGTCGGCGAACAGCCCGTCGCGGTCGTCGAGCGCCCAGGCCACCAGCTCCGAGCAGTAGAAGCGGTCGGGGTTGTCGATGCCGACGAAGCCCGCGAAGTCGAAGCCTGTGCCGATCGACGCGCGCGCCCGCGCGACCGCCGCGCGCCGCTGCGCCGGCGTCCGGTTGGCCGGCCGCACGATCATCCACCGGTGCGCCGCGTCGAGGAAGCGCTCGGCCGGGACCTCGCGCACGCCGCTCGACACCGCGTCGATGAGCGTGCCGGTCTCGCCGTCGTAGATCGCGGCGTGGCTCATCGGCGCGCCGACGGTGACCAGCAAGATGACGTCGGACAAGACGGCGTAGCCGCGGCGCAGGACGATGTCACCGTCCTGCGCGTGGGCGCGCAGATCGCGGACCCACATGGTCGTGTAGGCCGAGTCGAGCTTCTGCTCCTTGGGCCGCGCGACCACCATCGAGTGATCACATCCAGTCGAGCCGAGAGCGACCGCGAGGGCGACAAGCGAGAGGACGTTGCGCATGATGCCCGTCGGAGATGCGAAGGTCGGACCAGTGGATCCGGCTAGTGATCTCGATTGGTTGCGCCCGAGTGTCAGCCGTTCACCGGCGAGCCTTCGACGCCGCCCGTCAGGGGGTCCTCACCGCAAGGCCGCGACCGCCGCCGCCAGCGCCGTCGCCACCACCGGCGCGCACGGGGACGTCGCGCCCGCCGCCAGCGCCGGCACCTCGCACGTCGCAAGGACCTGGGTCGCGCCGTCGTTCCAGTAGCCGGTGTAGGTCGCGCCGGCGCCGGCGCCGCGGCGGGCGTCGATCGTGATCGCGGTCGTGTCGGCGAGCGCGAGCGCCGCGAGCGTCAGCGCCGCGCCGGACGCTGCGGGTCCGGCCTCCGCCGCTGGGGCCCACAACGCTGCCAGCGCCGCCCGATCGGCCTGCCACGCCGCGACGTCGATCGCGACGCACGCCAGGCAACTGGCGACCGTGACCGTCGCGCGCACGTCGCCGGCGCTGACGGCCAGCGCCACGTCGCGCTCGCCGCGGGCCAGGACCCGCACGTCGTGGCCCGGCACGGCCAGGCTCGCGAGCCGCGCGATCAGCGCCGGCGTCAGCACCACCGGCGGCGGGGCGTCGACAGCGAGCGGCGCGTCGGGCGGCGGCCGACGGCGGCCGCGGCAGCCCCCCAGGGCTGCGCCGATCAGCAGCCCGAGCACCGCCGCGCGCGCACAGGTGGCGAGCCGGACCATCGGCGCGAGTGTACGCGGTCAGACCGAGCGCGTCGCGACCGCGCCCGCCAGCTCGACCTCGAGCCCGGTCGGCTCGCGGTTGCGGAACGTCAGGCGGTAGTCGTGGAGGCGGGCGACCGTGTGGGTGATGTGGAGGCCGATGCCGTGGCCGCCGTGGCCGCCGGTGGTCCGGGTGCGCGCGGCGTCGCTGCGGAAGCCCCGCCCGATCAGGCTGCCGAGGTCGGGCGGCGGGATCCCGGGCCCGTCGTCGAGCACGCGCAGCACGAAGTCGTCGTCGGCGCGATCGAGCACGACCGCGACGTGGCCGCCGCGGCGGTTGTACCGGATCGCGTTGTAGGCCACGTTCGACACCGCCTGCTCGAGCATCGTCAGATCGGCGTCGACGATGACCGGCCGCTCGGGCACGCCGCTGTCGAGCTCGATGCCGCGCTCGACCGCGACCGGGCGATGGCGCGCGATCACCCGCGCGACGAGGGCGTTGAGATCGATCGGCGAGCGCTCGAGCCGCGGCTCGGCCACGTCGACCCGGGCCGCCACCGACAGGTTGTGGAGCAGCGCCGCGAGGTAGTGGGCCTCGTCCATCGCCTGCGCGACGATCTGATCGAGCTCGGCCGGCTCGCGCGTGCGCACGCCGGCGCGCAGCGAGGCCAGGTGCTGGGTCAGCACGGTCAGCGGGATCATCACGTCGTGGGTGGTGTTGGCCAGGAACTCGCGCAGCGCGCGCTCGCGATCGTCGCGGGCCGCGAGCTGGCGGCGGACCTCGGCCGAGGCGGCGACGAACGCGTCGCCGAGCGCGCGCACCTCGTCGGTGCCGGTCGGCGTGGGCGCGTCGACGAAGCCGCCGGCGGCCGAGCGCCGGACCTCGGCCGTGAGCCGACGCACCCGGCGCACCACCGGGCCGACCACGATCAGCACGGCCACCAGCACCGCCGCCAGCGGCGCCAGCCACAGCTCGCTGGCCGGCAAGATCGCGCCGATGAACCCGCGCGGCGACGTGCCGCGCACCAGCACGTACGCGCACGGCCCGTCGGGCCACGGCGTCCGCACCAGCACCGACACCCGCTCGTCGAAGGTCGCGCGATCGATCGCGATCCACGCCTGCTGCGCGAGCGCGGCCACGCGGGCGGGCGCGAGCCCCGGCGCCCGGGCGTCGCCGCTGGCCAGGGTGGCGTCGTAGGCGAAGAACTCCGGCGGCGCCGCGCGCGGCCCGGGCGGCGGCGGTCGGTGTGCGGGCCCGTCATGACGGCCCGGCCCCGGCCCGAGGCCGAGCGGTCGCCCCCACCGGACCGGATCACCCTCGCACCGCGCCTGCTCGTCGGGCCGCTCGACCCGGCTCTGCGCCAGGTGCGCCAGCGCCTGCTCGGCCGCGCGGTGCCGGCTGCGCGCGTCGAGCCAGACCAGGCCGAGCACCAGCGGCACCGCGACCGCCGCCGTGGTCAGCGCCAGGCGCGGCCGCAGGTTCACGCGGGCGCGCTCGTGGCCAGCCGATAGCCCACGCCCCACACCGTCTGGATCAGGCCGGCGTCGCCGAGCTTCTTGCGCAGCCGCGACACGTGCACGTCGAGCGTGCGCTCGGCGCCGTCGCGCTCGGCGTCGAGCGCCGCGTCGACCAGCGCCGCCCGGGTCACCGCCGCGCCCGGCCGCCGCGCCAGCGCCGCCAGCAGATCGAACTCGGCGCGGGTCAGCTCGATCGCCCGATCGGCGACCCAGGCCTGGCGCTCGGCGACGCCGATGCGCAGGTCGCCGACCTCGATCACGTCGCTGCGCGCCAGCGTCGGGCGGCGCAGGCGCGCGCGCACCCGCTCGACCAGCTCCTCGGGCCAGAACGGCTTGGTCATGTAGTCGTCGGCGCCGAGCTTGAGCGCGCGGATCTTGTCGTTGGTGTCGTTGCGGGCCGACAGCACCAGCGCCGGGGTGTCCGAGCGCGCGCGCAGCGCCTTGAGGATGTCGAGGCCGTACACGCCCGGCAGCATCAGATCGACGATCAGCAGATCGATCTCGGCCGGGTCGGGCACGCGGCCCTCGGTCCACCAGGTGACGCCGAGGCCGGCGCGCTGCAAGGTCGCCACGATCTGGGCTCCCAGCTCGCGGTCGTCCTCGATGAGCAGCACGCGGTCGGCCATGGCAAGACCCTGGAGCGGTGATCCTACGCGGAGCTTAACCCGTCCTGGGGGCGCGCCTGGGGCGGCCGCGCAGACCTGGCGTCGGACCCTGGCACGCCGTGGCGCGCGCGTGCTAGGTCACGCCACGATGTCCGCCGCCTCGCCCCAACGGATCCCGTCGCTGGACGGGCTGCGGGCGCTGTCGATCGCGCTGGTGATCCTGTCGCACCTGCTGGGCACCCAGGGCTTCCCCTACGGCCCGCGCGCGCTCGGGACCGTGGGCGACTTCGGCTATCTGGGCGTGAAGGTGTTCTTCGTGATCTCGGGCTACCTGATCACTCGCCTGCTCATGAAGGAGCACGACCGCAGCGGCACGATCTCGCTGCGCGGGTTCTACGTGCGGCGGGTCTGGCGCATCTTCCCGGCGTTCTACGCGTTCATCATCGCGATGGTCGTCGCGTGGCAGCTCGGCGCCGTCGACCTGTCGCGCCGCGATCTGATCGCGGCGGTGACCTACACGATGAACTACCACTACGACCGCTCGTGGCAGCTCGGCCACATCTGGTCGCTGTCGATCGAGGAGCAGTTCTACCTGGTCTGGCCGTTCCTGTTCGTCTTGGCCGGCCGGGCCCGGGTGGTGTCGACCGCGACGGTGATCATCGTCCTGGCGCTGGCGTGCCGCGCCGCCGCCTGGTTCTACTTCCGGTCCGACGATCTGGTCGAGGAGGCCTACCCGTGCGTGATGGACTCGATCGCCGTCGGGTGCCTGATGGCCGGGATCCAGGGCCGCCTCGACACCGCCGGGTGGTACCAGCGCTTCCTGCGCTCGCCGCTGTTCCTCGCGGTGCCGGTGGTGATCGCGGTGACCCAGTACCCGGCCCACCCGGCGCTGCAGTACACCGTCGGGACCACCATCGAGAACCTGGCGATCGCCGTGTTCATCGATCGCGCCGTGCGGATGCACGACGACCCGTTCGGCCGCGTCCTCAACTGGCGGCCGCTGGTGTGGGTGGGCACGCTGTCGTACTCGCTGTACCTGTGGCAGGAGCCGTTCCTCGATCACAACCAGCGGTCGTTCGCCAACGCCTACCCGCTCAACCTGGTGCTCGCGTGCCTGTGCGCCGTGACCTCGTACTACCTGATCGAGAAGCCGGTCCTCGACTGGCGCGGCCGGGTCGCGGCCCGCAGGCGCGCGGCGGCGGCGCCGCTCACGCCATCGTGACGACGTCCACGTGACCTCGGTCGGCCGGCCGGTCCGCGCTCAGCACCATCGCGGCGGATGACGCGCGCGTTCACGCCAGCCCGTCGATCAGCACGTCGACCGCGTGGTCGAGGTCGCGCCCGAGCGGCACGACCAGGCGCGCGACCACCTTCCACTCGACCGGGCCGGTCGTGGGCGCGACCACCGCCGAGACCGCGCGGGCGACGTCGCCCAGGCGCCCGGCCGGCGGCGCGGCGCGGCCGCCGCCGAGCTCGCGCGGCACCGGCAGCGTGAACGCGAGCTGCTCGCGGTGGTAGCGCTGGGCGCCGCCGAGCTCGTGCTCGAACTTGTAGAGGGTGGTCGCGGTCGGCGCGCGGACGCCGCCGCGGGTCTCGACGCCGCGCTGGCTGGCGCGCAGCTCGACCACCAGGCGGCGCGCGTCGATCGGCTCGGTCAACGCCAGCGCGACCGTGCCGCGCAGCTCGGCGCCGGCGCGGGCCCGGAGCGCGTCGAGGGTGACGCGCACGTCGCCGCGGCCCAGCCCGGTGACCGACTGGCCGGCCTTGACCGCGCTGGTGCCGGCCTTCTTGACGGCGCTGCCGACCGTGCGGAAGAACTTGTTCGCGGCGTTCACGATCTCGTCGTCGGTGGGCACGGGCGCGAGTGTGCCACCGGGCGCGGAGCGGTGCACGACCTCAGCGCGCTCGGGCCCGGGCGGCGCGCCGGCGCGCGATCACGTCGTCGCGCCGTGCCCACACCGCGTGGCGCACCGCCTGGTCGGACAGCGGCCGCGCCGGCGCGGCTACCACCTCGCGGCGCGCGACCACGGCGGCGGCGACCTCGTCGTCGAAGCGCCCGAACACCTGGACCTCGCCCGCGGGCTGCCACTGTCGACGATCACCCTCGGCCAGCGGGACGTACGTCATGTCCGCGCACCCGCGCTGCCGGTAGACGTCGACCGCGGCCTCGCGCAGGATCGCCGGCGGCGCGGTGTAGCAGACCATGCCGGCGCGCCGGGCCATCTGCTCGCGCCCGCGCTGGGCCGCGTGCGGATCGAACCGCGGGCCGCGCGGCGCCGCCAGCGCCTGGGGCAGGCCGAACGTGTGCCAGCGGATCGTCGTCGGTGCGACCCCGGCCAAGCGCCGGCGCACGACCGTCAGCCGGTCGACGTCGAAGGCGGTCAGCCCGGCCGGGATCAGCGCGATCGGGTCGGCCTGGTCGGCCTCGAACGGCGTCGGCGTCAGGTGCGGCCGATCGATCACCACCAGCGTGTCGGGCTGGCGCTGGAACGCCAGGCCCCACAGCAGCCGGCCCAGCACCAGCGCGCCGGCACCGCCGGTGAGGATGTGCCAGGTGTCGTGGAAGTAGTTGGTGCTCCACCGCGCGACCGTCGCCGGGCGCGGCGACACCACGCGGTAGGTCACGCCACCGACGGCGACCAGGCGCAGGTGGACCTTGAGCCCGCGCGCGTTCGCGGCGGCGTCGGCGGCGACCGCGCGCGCGGCGCCGGTCACGGCTCGCTCCGCGCCACCAGGTCGGCGGCGTCGGCGGCGGCCACGTGCTCGGCGGCGGTCACGGCCGGCTCCGCGCCAGCAGGTCGCCGTCGGCGCCGATCGTGTACGTCCGGACCGCCGCGCCCCGCTCGAGCCGGACGTGCGCGCGCCGACGAGCGGCCCCGGCCGCGGCCACGCGCGCCGCCGCGACGTCCTGCAGGAGCGCCGCCAGCCGGGCCAGCGCCAGGTCGAGGTTGGCTTGCTGCGAGCGCTCGCCGGCGCTCCGCACCGCCAGGCCCGACGGCACGTGCTGGACCCGCACGGCCGACGACACCTTGTTGACGTGCTGACCGCCGGGCCCGCCGGCGCGGCACGCGGTGATGATCAGCTCGGCCCGGGGCGGCGCGACCCGCGCGACCGGCGGCGCCGCCGCCGGGTGCAGCGTCACCGCCGCGAACCAGCGCTTGCGCGCGGCCCGCCCCCGGCGCGCGCTGCGCTCGATCAGCGCGTGGGTGCCGAGCTCCGCCGCCAGCCCGGCGGTCGCGTCGCCGCGCAGGTGCAGCGCGATCGAGCGCGGCGCGTCGGCGGCGCCGCGGGTCACGACCTCGGCGACGTCGAGGCCGAGCGCGCGCGCGCGCGCCTCGAGCCGCGCGGCCAGGCGCGAGACGAACCGGCGGGCCTCGACCGGCCCGACCCCGGCGCTGATCTGGAGGATGTGCGCGGTCACGGGGGTCACAGCTTCACCGTGACGAGCGGGGTCAGCGCCGCGATCCGGGTCGCGAGGCCGTGGGCCTCGAGCGCGGCGATCACCGGCTCGATCGGCTTGTAGGCGTCGGGGTGCTCCTCGAACAACAGCGTCGGGTCGTCGCAGATCACGCGGCCGCCCAGGCTCGAGCGCACGACCTCGCGGCGGCGGTAGCGATCCTTGAGCTTGGCCAGCGCCTCGCTGCGCTTCATCTTGCGCCCGGCGCCGTGGGCGACCGAGCGCAGGCCGGCCTCGGCGCCGGTGCCGCGCAGGATCCACGACGGCGCGCCGCGGCTGCCGAGCACGATCGTCGCGGCGTCGGCGTGGGCCGGCGCGACGCCCTTGCGGTGGATCCACGCGTCGGCGCCGTCGACCGGCTCGGCCCGCACGTCGTTGTGGGTGAGATCGAGGCGGCCGCGCAGCGTGTGATCGCGCAGCGCGCCCAGCGCGCCCAGCAGGCGGTAGGTCACGACCAGGCGGTTGGCCCGCGCGAACCGACACGCGCCCGCGAGCTCGCCGAGGTAGGTCGCGCGCTCGGCGTCGCGCAGCGGCCGCGTGCCCCAGCGGACGCCGAGCGCGGCGCCGAGCCCGCGCGAGCCGGCGTGCGCCAGCACCACGAGCGCGTCGCGGGCCAGCCCGAGGCGCGCCGCGGCCGGGGCGTCGGCGACCGTGGTCACGCGCGCGACCTCGGCGAAGTGGTTGCCGCCGCCGACGGTGCCGAGCACGCGCGCGACGTCGAGCGCGTAGGGCCCGGGGTCGCCGCTGGCGATCGCGCCCTCGTCGATCGGCTCGCGCTCGGCCAGCCACCGCAAGCCGTCCGGGAGGCCCTCGACCTCGGCCAGCCCGCGGGCGCCCCGAGCCCACACCGCGGCGAACAGCGCCGCCGGATCGGCGGCGTCGACGACCGGCGCCTCGAACTGCGCGCGCAGCCGGCGCTCGAGCTGATCGGGCGTGACCCGCGCGACCGAGGTCACGACCAGGCGCGCGCCGCAGCCGGCGTCGCCGCCGATGAGCTGCGGGTGCACGACCTCGCGGGTCGCGACCGCGGCGCCGATCGGATAGCCACGGCCCGGGTGCAGGTCGGGCATGCCGACCGCGCGCACGCAGCCGGCGAGCCCCGCGACCGCGGCGAGCTGGTAGGTCGCGTCGCCCTCCATCCAGACGTCGGGGCCGCTGATGAGCGTGGTGGTCGCGGTGGTCATGGCGGTGGTGGTCGTGGCGCTGGTCGGCGTGGTCGGCGCGATCGCGGCGCGGGTCATGGCGGTGGGCTCCGCGGTGGTCGCGGTGATGATCGGCGTGGTCATGGCGGTGGTCTCCGCGGCGGTCTCCGCGGTGGTCGCGGTGATGATCGGCGTGGTCATGGCGGCGGCCTCGGCGGTGGTCGCGGGGGTGGCCTCCGCGGTGGTCGCGGTGATGGTCGGCGTGGTCATGGCGGTGGTCTCCGCGGTGCGCGCGGTCGTGGTCGTGGCGGTGGCGGGCGCGGCCGGAAGGGCCACGCGCGCGGCGTCGGTGCTCGATGCGGTGTCCATGGCCGGCGGCATTGCGCGCCGCGTGCCAGGCCGCCGCGCATCCGCAACCTCCCGGATCCTCGACGACGACTGCTCGATATGGTTCATCTTGAACCATTCGAAATGGTCTATAGTGAACCATTCATGGTCGATCGTGAACCAGCTCGGCGCTTGCTCCTCACCTGGGCCGATCGCGGGATCGACGGTCCGGCGCCCGCGCACCAGGCCGCCCGCCCCGCCGGCGATCGCGGCCCGGTCCTGCGCCTGCTCGACGAGACCGACCGCCGCCACCGCTACCACCGCGCCATCGTCCTGACGATCCCGCGCGGCCGGACCCGCGCCGAGGCGCTGGCGCGCGACATGGCGGCGCAGGTCGGCGCCGTCGAGGTGCGCGAGGTCGCCCTCGACGATCCTTCGGACTACCGGGCGCTGTGGCGGCAGCTGACGCCGCTGGCGGCCGAGCTCGAGCGCGCCGCGCCGCCGGGCGGACAGCAGATCGACGTGCTGCTGTCAGCCGGCACGCCCCAGGCCCAGACCGTCTGGGTGCTGCTGATCCAGGCCGCGGTGCTGCGCGCGCGCATGCTGCAGGTCATCCCGGCGGCGTTCGTGCCGCACCCGCACCCGCGCGCCGTCCGGGTGGTGTCGCTCGACGTCGAGGGCTTCCCCGAGATCCGGGTGCTGCGGGCCGAGGTCGCGCGGCTGCGGGCCGAGGTCCGGGTCCGCGACGCGCGGCTGATCGCCGGCAGCGAGCCGATGCGCGCGCTGATGGCGCGGGTGGTGCGGGTCGCGCGGAGCGAGCTCCCGGTGCTGGTGCTGGGCGAGACCGGCACCGGCAAGGAGCTGGTCGCCCGGGCGATCCACGACGGCAGCCCGCGCGCGGCCGGGCCGTTCGTCGCCGAGAACTGCGGCGCGCTGGCCGACAGCGTCCTGGCCAGCGAGCTGTTCGGCCACGAGGCCGGCGCGTTCACCGGCGCGGCCGCGCGCCACCGCGGGCTGTTCGAGCAGGCCCACGGCGGCACGATCTTCCTCGACGAGGTCGCCGAGCTGGCGGCGCCGGTGCAGGCGATGCTCCTGCGGGTGCTGCAGGAGGGCACGGTCCGCCGAGTCGGCGGCGAGCAGCCGCTGCGCGTCGACGTCCGGGTCCTCGCGGCCACCCACCGCGACCTCGCCGAGATGGTCGCGACCGGGCGCTTCCGCGAGGACCTGTACTACCGCTTGCGCGGCGCGGTCGTGCAGGTGCCGCCGCTGCGCGAGCGGGTCGCCGACCTGCCCGCGATGATCAAGGCGTTCCTGCACGAGGCCACCGTCGGCCCGCGCGCACGGCTCCTGCCGGTGACGCCCGCGGCGCTGCGCGCGCTCGCGGCCTACGCCTGGCCCGGCAACGTCCGCGAGCTGCGCAGCGAGGTCCAGCGCTGGGCGGTGTTCTGCGACGACGAGGTCGACGTCGCCGATCTGGCGCCCGAGCTCCGCGGCCACGTCGCCCAGCCGACGGCCCGCGCCCGCGCCGCGCCGCCGCCGCCGACCACGCTCGCCGCCGCGGTCCACGCCGCCGAGCAGGCCGCGATCGCCACTGCCCTCGCCGCCCACGACGGCAAGCTGGCGCCGGCCGCGCGCGCGCTCGGGATCGAGCGCAACACGCTCAAGCGCAAGCTCAAGGCCACGCCGGCGCGCCGCCGCTGACCGCGCCGATCCCTCGGCGAGCGCGACACGCTCAAGCGCAAGCTCAAGGCCACGCCGGCGCGCCGCCGCTGACCGCGCCGGTCCCTCGGCGAGCGCGACACGCTCAAGCGCAAGCTCAAGGCCACGCCGGCGCGCCGCCGCTGACCGCGCCGATCGCTCAGCGCAGGATCTTGCCGTCGGCGTCGAGCACCTTGACGGTGCCGAGCTTGAGCGCGCGGACGCCCGCCTCGATCTTGCCGAGGTCGCCGACGATCACCCAGGTCAGCGCCGCCGGCTTGATCGCCGCGGCCGCGGCCTGGACCTGGGCCGGCGTCAGCGCCGAGATCGCCGCGGCGCGCTTGGCCGCGTAGTCGTCGGGCCGGCCGTACAGGACGATGCCGCTGAGCGTGCCCAGCACCGAGCCCGCGGTCTCGTACGAGCCCGGCAGGGCGCGGACCTCGTTGACCTGGATCTTGGCGACCTCGGCCGGCTTGGCCGGGGCCTTGCCGGTCGCGAACTCGCGGATCTCGCGGTCGAGCTCCTTGATCGACTCGATCGTCTTGTCGATCTGCACCGACGCGCTCGCGCCCCACGGCCGCTGGCCGAGCGCGCCCGCGACGCCCGAGTACGCGCCGTAGGACCAGTGCTTGTCCTCGCGCAGGTTCATGTTCAGGCGCGAGCTGAACTCGCCGCCGAGGACCGAGTTGGCCAGCTCGAGCTCGATCGCGCGCGCGTCCTTCGACGACGGGACCAGCTGCGCGACGGTGATCGTCGCCTGGACCGCGCCGGGCTGATCGATCAGGAACACCCGCGGCGCGGTCGGCAGCTTGACCGTCGGCACCGCGACCGCCGGGCTCGGCGTCGCCGGCGCCTGCCAGCCGCCGAGCGCGGCCTCGAGCTTGGGCGTGAGCTCGGCCAGCGTGGTGTCGCCGACGACGATCAAGGTCGCCTGGTCGGGCGTCAGCCTGGCCTTGACCCACGCCTGCAGCTCGGCGCGGGTCAGCGCCTCGATCGACGCCTCGGTGCCGGTGCCGCTCGGCGGCGCGGCGTAGGGGTGACCGGCGCCGTAGAGCAGCGGCGCCATCGCGCGCCGGGCCAGCGAGCTGGGCCGCGCCTTCTCCTGCTGCAGCCCGGCCAGCCAGGTCGCGCGCACGCGCTCGAGCTCGGCGGCGTCGAAGGTGGGCCGGAGCAGCACGTCGGCCATCACCGCCAGCGACGGCTCGAGGTTCGAGGTCAGCGCCGCCAGCGAGACGCTGGCCTGGTCGAGCGACGCGCCGGCGCCGAGCCGCGCGCCCAGCGCCTCGATCCGATCGCCCAGCGCCAGCGCGCTGTAGCCGCCGGCGCCCTCGTCGAGCATGCCCATCGCGAACGCCGCCAGGCCCTGCTTGCCGGCCGGATCCGACGACGTGCCGGCGCCGACGACGTCGAGGGTCAGCTGCACCAGCGGCAGGCCGTGGCGCTCGGCCAGCACCACCTTGAGGCCGTTCGACAGCGTGGCCCGGGCCACCGTCGGGAACACCAGCGCCGGGAAGGTGTCGGTCGTCGGCACGCCCTTGGAGCGATCGACGTCCGAGGCCACGGCCTTGAGCCGCCGATCCGCGGCCGCGACCTTGGTCGGCGGCAGGTCCGGGATCGCCGCCGGCTCGACCAGCGGCGTGCGCGCGCCCGGCTGCACGACCAGCGTGTGGTCGCCCTTGCTGAGCCACCTCTTGCCGACGGCCTTGAGCTGGGCCGGCGTCACGCCGGCGATGGTCTTGAGGCTGGCCTTGTAGCAGTCGGGCTTGCCGGTGAAGACCGCGCACTCGGCCAGCGTGTCGGCCTTGCCGCCGAAGCCACCGATGCGCTCGAGCCCGCGCGTGAAGTTGGCCGCGATGACGGTCTTGGCCTGGGCCAGCTCGGCCGCGGTCGGGCCGGCCTTGACCAGCGCCGCCAGCTCCTCGGCGATGGCCCGCTCGACCGCCGCCGGATCGCCGCCGGCCTTGACGTCGGCCGAGATGAAGAACGTGCCGCCCAGCTCCGACGCCCACGCCGCCGCGCTGACGCGATCGACGAGCTTGTCGGCGTGGAGCAGCCGGCGGTCGAGGCGCGACGACCGCGCGCCGCCCAGCACGAACGCCAGCACCTGCAGCCGGTCGGCGTCGACGGTGCCGGCCCCGGGGACGTTCCAGACCCGGTAGATCCGGGTCTGCGGCACCTGGTCGGCGACCTCGGCCCGGGTCGACGCCTTGCGCGCGGCGATCTGCGGCTTCATCTTCGGCACCGACGCGGTCGGCGCGATGTCGCCGAAGTAGCGCGCGACCTTGACCTTGGCGGTCGCGACGTCGATGTCGCCGGCCAGCACCAGCACCGCGTTGTTGGGGCCGTACCAGCTCCGGAACCAGTTCTTGACGTCGTCGAGGGTCGCGGCGTCGAGATCGGCCATCGAGCCGATCGTCGTGTGGTGGTACGGGTGGCCCTCGGGGTAGCTCGCGGCGCCGAGCAGATCGAACACCTGGCCGTAGGGCTGGTTCTCGCCCTGGCGCTTCTCGTTCTGGACCACGCCGCGCTGCTCGTCGAGCGCGGCCTGGTCGATCGCGCCGAGCAGGTGGCCCATGCGATCCGACTCCATCCACAGCGCCATGTCGAGCGCGGTGGTGGGCACGTTCTCGAAGTAGTTGGTGCGGTCGCTGTTGGTCGTGCCGTTCTGGTCGGTGGCGCCGACCAGCTCGAACGGCTCGAAGAACTCGCCGGCGTGGTGCTCCGAGCCCTGGAACATCAGGTGCTCGAACAGGTGCGCGAAGCCGCTGCGGCCGCGCGGCTCGTTCTTCGAGCCGACGTGGTACCAGAGGTTGACCGCGACGATCGGCGCCTTGCGGTCGGTGTGGACGATGACCCGCAGCCCGTTGGGCAGCTTGAACTCGTCGTACGCGATCTCCACCTTGGGCGGCGGCGCGGCCAGCGCCGGCGCCGCGGCGGCGACGAGCGCGGTCAGGGCGAGAGAGGCGCGGGTGCGCGGGTGGCTGGGGCGGCGGGACGTGGGCATCGGGTTCCTGGGCATGAGTGACACGCGGCGTGCAACCTACCAGCGCGCCCCCGCAAGTCGAGATCACAGTGGCTGACCAGGCGCGGCCCGTCGTCGACGGGACACGTGCGACACCTGCGACCCGCGCGTGGCCCGGCCCGGACCGTCGCCGGCCGGTGTGAGCCCGGTTCGACCGCCCCGCGCCGCTGCGTCGCAGCCACGAGCGCCGCGATCCCGTCGGCGGCCCTGGTTTCTTGCGGTAGGCTGCGCCCGATCACTCCGACCACGTCTCGCACCACGGAAGCGCACATGACCAAACCGATCCGCAAGGTCGCCGTCCTCGGCTCTGGCGTCATGGGTGGCGGCATCGCCGCCCACCTCGCCAACGCCGGGATCCCGGTCCTCCTCCTCGACATCGTCCCGCCCAAGCTCAGCGACGCCGAGCGCGGGTCCAAGGACGCGCGCGACGGCATCGCCGTCGGGGCGCTGGCCAAGCTCAAGAAGGCCCGCCCGGCGGCGTTCAGCCACGTGCGCAACGCCGCGCTGATCTCGACCGGCAACTTCGACGACGATCTCGCCAAGGTCGCTGACTGCGACCTGATCGTCGAGGCGATCATCGAGCGGCTCGACATCAAGCGCGCGCTGTTCACCAAGCTCGACGCGCTGCTGACCGGCGAGACGATCATCGCCTCGAACACCAGCGGCCTGCGCATCGTCGAGATGCTCGAGGGCCGCAGCGAGCGGTTCCGCCAGCACTTCCTGGTGACCCACTTCTTCAACCCGCCGCGCTACATGAAGCTCCTCGAGCTGGTCGCCGGCCCCGACACCTCGGACGCCTGCAAGGCCCGGGTCACCCACTGGGGCAAGGACCAGATGGGCAAGGGCATCGTCTGGGCCAAGGACACGCCCAACTTCGTCGCCAACCGCATCGGCACCCACGCGATGATGGCGTCGATCCACCTGATGGCCGACAAGGGCCTGACGCCCGAGGACCTCGACGCGCTGACCGGCGTGCCGATGGGCCACCCCAAGAGCGCCAGCTTCCGCACCGCCGACCTGGTCGGCCTCGACACCCTGGCCCACGTCGTCGACAACTGCTACCGCAGCCTGACCAGCGACGAGGACCGCGAGGTGTTCACGCTGCCGGCGTACGTCAAGACCATGGTCGAGCGCGGCCAGCTCGGCGACAAGACCAAGGGCGGCTTCTACAAGAAGGTCGGCAAGGACGTCCAGACGCTCGACCCGACCACCGGCGAGTACCGCGCCAAGGGCGGCACCGAGGCGATCATCAAGGCCTGCAAGGGCCTGGGCAAGATCGAGGACGTGCGCGAGCGCGTCGGCAAGCTCGTCGCCGCGCCCGGCGTGGTCGGCGAGTTCGCCTGGCAGGCGCTGTCGAAGAGCCTGGCCTACTCGGCCCGGCGCCTCGGCGAGATCTGCGACGACGTCACCGCGATCGATGACGGCATGAAGTGGGGCTACAACTGGGACCTCGGCCCGTTCGAGACCTGGGACGCGCTCGGCTTCGCCGCGACCACCGCGCGCATGAAGGCCGAGGGCATCGCGCTGCCGGCCTGGGTCGATCAGATGGTCGCGGCCGGGGCCACCGGCTTCTACCGCGGCGGCGAGATCTGGTCGCACACCGCCGGCGCCTACGTCGCCCGCGCCACCGACCCGCGCGAGGTCCCGCTCGAGATCATGCGGCGCGGCGAGGCGCCCGTGCTCAAGAACAACGGCGCCGAGGCGTGGGATCTCGGCGACGGCATCCTGGGCCTGACCTTCAAGACCAAGGCCAACAGCATCGACGCCGACGTCATCAAGATGCTGCACGACGCCGTGGCCAAGGCCGAGGCCGAGTTCCGCGGCCTGGTGATCGCCAACACCGGCGAGTTCTTCTGCGTCGGCGCCAACCTGTTCGCGGTCGTGATGGCCGCGCAGCAGAAGCAGTGGGACGGCCTGCGCGAGATGATCCACGGCTACCAGTACGCGACCCAGCGCATGAAGTACGCGACCGTGCCCGTCGTGGCGGCGCCGTACAACATGACGCTCGGCGGCGGCCTCGAGCTCTGCTACGGCTGCGACAGCGTCCAGGCCGCGCTCGAGACCTACGCCGGCCTGGTCGAGGTCGGCGTCGGCCTGATCCCCGGCGGCGCCGGCACCCTCAACATGCTCTGGCGCTCGCTCGAGGGCGTGCCCGAGGGCGTCGAGGTCGACACCTACGCGTTCGTCACCCAGACGTTCAAGAACATCGCGCTGGCCAAGGTCGCGACCTCGGCCGAGGAGGCCAAGGCGTTCGGCTTCTTCCGCGGCAACGACGGCGTGTCGTTCGATCGCAGCCGTCAGCTCTACGAGGCCAAGCAGCGCGCGATCGGCCTGGCCGCGAGCGGCTACCACCCGCCGACCCCGCGCGCCTACAAGCTCCCGGGCGAGAGCGGCATCGCCACGCTCCTGATGATGGTCAACACCCTCGTCGCCGGCGGCTACGCCAGCGAGCACGACGGCAAGATCGCCATGAAGCTGGCCAACGTGCTGTGCGGCGGCGCCTCGGGCGGCGTCGGCCCGGTCGGCGAGGACCGCATGCTCGAGCTCGAGCGCGAGGCGTTCCTGTCGCTCTGCGGCGAGCCCAAGAGCCAGGAGCGCATGCAGTACATGCTCATGAACAACAAGCCGCTTCGGAATTGAGGAGCCGACCAATGAACGACATCATCATCGCTGAAGCTGTTCGGTCCGCGGTCGGCCGCGGTCACAAGGGCTCGCTGTCGCAGCGCCGCCCCGACGAGCTGGCCGCGGACGTGCTGCGGGGCCTGCTCGCGCGCGTGCCCCAGGCCCGGGGCCACATCGACGACGTGGTCATGGGCTGCGCCATGCCCGAGGGTGAGCAGGGCCTCAACGTCGCGCGCCTGATCGCGCTGTCGGCCGACCTCGGCATCGAGGTCTCGGCCCAGACCATCAACCGGTTCTGCTCGAGCGGCCTGCAGGCCATCGCCACCGCGGCCGGCGCGATCGCGATCGGCTCGTGCGACGCGGTCATCGCCGGCGGCGTCGAGTCGATGACCTACGTGCCGATGACCGGCTTCCACATCTCGGCCTCGCCCGAGCTGATGGCGTCGTTGCCGTCGGCCAACACGCCGATGGGCATCACCGCCGAGAACGTCGCCAAGAAGTTCGGGATCACCCGGGCCGATCAGGACAAGTTCGCGCTGTGGTCGCAGCAGAAGGCCAAGGCCGCGCTCGACAAGGGCACGTTCAACGACGAGATCGTGCCGGTGCGCGCGGTCTCGTTCGACGCCAACGGCGACAAGGTCTACCGGGACTTCACCGTCGACGAGCTGCCGCGCCCCGAGACCACGCTCGAGGGCCTGGGCAAGCTGCCGCCGGCGTTCGCGCAGGGCGGCTCGGTCACGGCCGGCAACGCCTCGCCGATCTCCGACGGCGCGGCCGCCGCGCTGGTGCTGTCGGCGGCCAAGGCCAAGGAGCTCGGCGTCAAGCCGCTCGGCTACTTCCGCTCGTTCGTGACCGTCGGCGTCGATCCGGCGATCATGGGCATCGGCCCGCTGCCGGCGGTGCAGAAGCTGCTCGCCAAGACCAACCTGACGGTCGCCGACATCGACCTGTTCGAGATGAACGAGGCGTTCGCGTCGCAGGCGGTCTACTGCCAGCGCGAGCTGGGCATCCCCGACGACAAGCTCAACGTCAACGGCGGCGCGATCGCGCTCGGTCACCCGCTGGGCTGCACCGGCGCCAAGCTGACCGCGACGGCGCTGTACGAGCTGCGCCGCCGCGGCGGTCGCTACGCGATCGTGACGATGTGCATCGGCGGCGGCCAGGGCGCCGCCGGCCTGTTCGAGCGGGCGTAGCGGTCAGCCCGCGGCCAGCGCCTGGGCCTCGGCCCACAGCGCGGCCAGGTCGAGCTCGGCGATCCAGCGGTCGAGGTAGGGGTGGTCTCGACGATCCACCCGGACCACGCCGCCGGCGGTCATGGCTCCGGCAGCGGCTGGGTCGGCCACGCGCGCCGACACAGGTCGTCGCCGTACAGGAGCCGCACCAGCGCGCGCACGGCGGTGGCCTGGTCGTAGGCGGGGTGGCGGGCGCGGATTCCACCGCGCGCCGAACGCCGCGCGGCGTCGGACATCTCGACCGCCAGCGCCAGGCGCTGCGACGGCGTCATCGCGGCCAGCACCGCCATCTGGACGGCGTGGGCCTCGACCGCGGTGTCCGCGGCGCGCATCGCGGGACCAGTCTACCGCACGCCCCGCGCACCGTCGTCACCCGATCCCCGGCCCTCAGTTTTCCGAGGAGCCGCGGCGCCGCGGTCACGGAACGCCACCGCGGCGGCGGGCCCGGTCCCCTCGGATCCCGCGCGCTTGGCCCGGCGCGACGGTGGCGCGCGCCTTGCTGTACGGTCGGCCATGGTCCGCGCCGTCGCCTTGCTCTCGATCGCCGCCCTCGCCGGCTGCTCGCTCTACTTCAACGACGGCGGCGACGCGGTCCCCGACGCCGGCGAGGCCTGCGGCGCGGTCGACACCGGTCCCCCGCTCGAGCTGCGCAACCCCGACAACCTGGAGTGCGTGTCTTTCGGCGGCGGTCAGTGCCCGCCCGGCTGCCCGTGCCCGCTCTCGGACTCGGCCGACCAGGCGCCGGCGCCGGGGTGGGGCGTGTGCGGCGGGCCGTGCGACGTGCTCGGCGAGCTCGACTGCATGGTCGACGACCAGTGCCGCGCCGCCTACGACTACGACTGCTACACCGGCACCCAGGACTGCGCGGCGCTGACCGCGTTCCTCGGCTGCTTCTCGCTGTCGCAGACGTTCTCGGCCGGCGCGTGCGAGGGCCTCGACTCGTGGTCGTGCTCGGCCCGCAACGACTGCATCGCGCTGCACAAGCAGGTGTGCGACGCGAGCGGCGCCTGCTGGCCGCAGTTCTTCGAGTGCCGGTCCGAGGGCCGCTGACGTCGACGGCGGCCGCCGCCGGTGGTGCGCGGCGCCCACATGCGCTACCACCCCGACCATGAAGCTCGTCGCTCAGGCACTGCTCGCGACCGCCCTCGCCGCCGGATGCTCCTCGGGCGCCGGCAAGCCCAAGACCCCCAACGAGCCGCCGCCGCCGCCCAAGCCGGCGGTGCGCTACGACGCCGTCACCCGCGCCGACTTCAACCAGCGCGCCGCCACCCGCGCGCTGCCGCTGTTCTGGCGCACCGACGCCGATGGCGACAACACGCTCGATCCCGACGAGCTGGTCGCGCTGTGGGGCTGGGACGGCCCGGCCCTCGACACGCTGATCAAGGGCGGCGCCTTCACCCCGGCGTTCGAGGCGATCTACGCGTCGCTGACCAAGCCGATCGATCCCGCGGCCGCGCCCGCCGCCGATCGCGCGCGCCAGACCGCGCTGCTGGCCGAGCTGGCCCAGGGCGCCCCGACCCTGGTCGAGACCGATCTCCGGGCCGCCTCCGAGGAGGACCTGGCGCTGATCGATCACATCACCAAGGCCGCGACGCTGATCGAGCGCGTCCACGCTCGCCAGAACGGCGTGCTCGGCATGGCCGACAAGATCCCGGCCGGCGACACCGTCTCGCGCATGGTGTTCTTCCGCAACCAGAGCCCGGTGTGCCTGGCGCCCAAGACCGAGAGCGATCCGGCCTGCACGGCGGTCGCCGGCGTCACCAAGCCGCCGGTCGGGCTGTACCCGGCCGCGCTCCAGGCCAACCCCAAGTTCTGCGCCAAGATGACCGGCCCGCTCGCCGATCACTTCGCGGTCGTGGTCGAGGGCGCCAAGGGCCTCGAGGCCGTACCCTACAACGTCGCCTACAAGGACGACCTCGAGGCGATCGCGGTCGAGCTCGAGGCCGCGGCCGCCGCGATCACCACCGACGACGAGGCCGCGTTCAAGGCCTACCTCACCGCCGCCGCGCAGGCGTTCCGCGACAACGACTGGGAGCGCGCCGACGTGGCGTGGGCCGCGATGGGCGACGCCGGCTCGAAGTGGTACCTGCGGGTCGGCCCCGACGAGGTCTACTACGAGCCGTGCGCGCTCAAGGCCGGCTTCCACCTCGGCTTCGCGTACATCAACCCGGGCTCGGTCGAGTGGCGCGATCGCCTGACCCCGCTCAAGGACAAGATGGAGCAGGCGCTGGCCAAGCTGGCCGGCAAGCCCTACAAGGCCCGCAAGGTCGGCTTCCGCCTGCCCGACTTCATCGACATCATCGTCAACGCGGGCGACGCGCGCTCGAACATCGGCGCGACGATCGGCCAGTCGCTGCCCAACTGGGGCAAGGTGTCCGACGCGGGCGGCCGCACGGTCGCGATGACCAACCTCTACACCGACGCCGACAGCGCGGCCAACCTCACCGCCCAGACCTCGTCGCTGTTCTGCGCCGCGACCCAGGCCAAGGTCTCGACCGAGCCGTCGGTGGCGTTGATGTCGACGGTCCTGCACGAGGCCGCGCACAACCTCGGCCCGTCCCACGACTACAAGGTCAAGGGCAAGACCGACGACGCGATCTTCGGCGGCCCGATGGCGGCGATGATGGAGGAGCTCAAGGCCCAGACCGCGGCGCTGTACTTCGTCGACTGGCTGGCCAAGCAGGGCGCGCTGCCGGCCGACCTCGTCGGCACCTCGCACGTGCGCGACGTCGCGTGGGCGTTCGGCCACGTCGCCAACGGCATGTACGCCAGCAACGGCTCGCCCAAGACCTACTCGCAGCTCGCCGCGATCCAGCTCGGCACGCTGTTCGCCGCCGGCGTGCTGCAGTGGGACCCCGAGGCCCAGGCCGCCAACGGCACCGACACCGGCTGCTTCGAGCTCGACCTCGACGCGTGGCCGGCCGCGGTCGACAAGCTGGCCGCGCGGGTCCTGGCCGCCAAGGGCAAGGGCGACAAGAAGGACGCGCTCGCGATGAAGGCCACGTTCGTCGACGGCGCCGACGCCTGGGGCGACCTGCGCGCGACGATCGCCGAGCGCTGGCTGCGCGCGCCCAAGGCCAGCTTCGTCTACAGCCTGCGCCGCTGACGCCGAGGGTCCCGCCGCGACACCGCCGACCTCGCGCTCGTCCGCGCGGACCCGCGCGCCGCCCGGCTGATGGCCGCACCGCGCGACCCGGTGCCGCGGTGCCGGATCTCGCGGCGGGCCAGGAGCCTGCGCCGCCCGGAGCCGCCGCCGTCACCTCGCCGGCGATCCCTCCGGCAGGGGCGGGGGCGGCGGGGTCGGCGGCGCGGGTCTCGGGCGTCGCGGCGCCGCGCGCAGCGCGGCTCGCGCGTGCTGCCGTCGGCCGGCAGGATCACGTCGAGGCGCTTCCGCTCGAGCAGGGCGCCGCGCCGATCGCGGAACGCGACGGCGACCTGGGCGGGCGTGGTGGCCATGACCGGCGCGACCAGCCCGAGCGCGAACGACAGATCGCCGTCGAGGGCGCCCTGCCCGCGCGTGAGGAAGCAGGTGGCCTCGACGCGGACCGGGGACGCGAGGCCAGGCAGGTCGGGGAGCCCCGGCTCGTCGGTGCGCGTCAGCGGCACCGGCCCGGCGACGGCGGCGTCGAAGGCACCGACCTGCCATCGCCCGGCGCGATCTGGAACGGCCGCGCTCGGCGGGCGGTGGCCGTGCGCGCGCGCGCGCGTGGGCGGTGTCGTCGCGGCGCCGGGGGGTCGCGCAGGTGCCGGCGCGGCGCCTCGCGCGGGGCGCTCGTCGCGTCGTGGGGGCCAGCGTCGGCGCGCCGGCGTCCGCGCCGCGCGTGCGCGCGGCCCCGTCGCGGCAGCTCGCGGGCCTGGTCGAGGCGTCGACCACGCCGTCGGTCGCGCAGCCAGTCGGCACGGAGCCACGACGAACAGGCCCAGTTGCACGACATGCTGACGCTGGCGCGCCTGGGTGAGTCGGGGTACCTCGACCCACCGGCGCCGCCGCGGTCACCGCGGCGGACCACCCGCAGGCGATCGCGCCTGGCCGAGGCCGATCCGTGGACGACCGACTCGATGAGCTACAGCGACCGCGGCGGCGCGGTCGTGCGAGCGCGGACGCTCCAGCAGCGCTATCTGGATCTCGAACTGGAGCAGCTGCCGAGTGGCGCGTGGCAGGTCAAGTACCGCGATCCGGTGCCGACCACGTCGCCGCCATTCGACGACACGCTCTTGTGGAAGCTCCAAGCTAGCGCCGAACGGCGCGCGCGCGTGCTCCGCGCCTATGGCTTCGTCGTCGCGGTCAAACAGCAAGCCCGGGGCGGCAGCTGGTACTGCCGCGTGTCGCGCGTGATGGCCGAGGGACCGGCGCTGCCCACGACCAAGGGCCTCGACGCGGGCTTCGTCTTCGACCTCAAGGCCAGCGCCCAGCGCCGGGCCGACGCCCTCGCCGAGGTCGGCTTCAAGGTGACCGTGCAGGCCCACTCCGCCAGCGAGTACCAGGTCGAGATCACGGCCTTGCCGCGCTACGACGGCGCGTCAGCGCCCGCGCCCGCGCCGCCGAAGCCCGCCGCGGCGCCGCCCGTGGTGTCGCCCGCGCCCGCGCCGCCGAAGCCCGCCCCTGTGACGCCCGCGGTGACGCCTGCGCCCGCCGCCACTGCCGCCGCCGCGCCGAACAAGCTGGTGATCATCAACACGGCCGATCCGACCAACGGCAAGCTCAGCGACGCCGTCGTGCAGAGCTTCCGCGACTTCGCGGCGGACGTGAAGGCGTCGACCGACGTCGACCTCGACCGCGATTTTGGCGACACGACCCGCGCGCTGACGTTCACGACGACCAAGGTCGGCGCCGACACGGTCACCTGGCACAAGACCGGGCGGACGGTCGACCTGTGGCAGGACGCACGGTGGTTGATCATCGAGGAGCCTTCTGGGACCGACACGTACTTCCGGCTGTACCTGCGGCACAAGGACCTCACGACGGCCGCGTCACCGCCGGGCATCGTCACGTTCCCCAAGGGCACGACGTTCCACAGCGCCTGGTGGAGCACGGTCGATCCGTCGTGGCCTTTCGTCGATGTGACGGCGCTGGCGGCCAGCCACGGCTGGGCCCGGATCCCGGCCCAGGACGGCTGGACCAAGACCGGCACTGGCTACAACAAGCAGGAGTGGTGGCATTACCAGCGCGCCGACGGACTCACGATGTACCAGGCGTTGCGCCAGCTCTATTCGGAAGCTGACCTCGTGGCGGGACTGAAGTCGATCTCGAGCGTCGCCAAGCACGCCGGGCGCTTTCGGCGAGAGAGCTTCCCCGAGAGCACCGTCGAGGCCATCTTCCCCGCGGTCACCAAGGGCGCGGTCGCGCTCCACGCGCCCGTCGGCCGGGGCAAGCGCGCCGCCAACCTGACGAGCGACGTGCGGGCGGTGCAGACGGCGCTGATCGCGCACGGCAAGCTCACCGGGGCCGCGACCGGCACGATGACACCGGCCACGCAGCTGGCGATCGACGCCCTCACCAGCGATGGGGTCGTGGACGTCGGCGGCGCGACCCACCAGTCCCTCGGGGCACCGTAGCGATCGGACCGGCCACCGTCGGACGGACGACGATCACCCGGTCGGCGCGCTCGTCACTCCTGCCCACGCTCGGGGCTGAACTGATCGATCGTGAAGTCCGCGATCTCGATCGTGCCGTACTGCGCGTAGTCATCCCCCGGTTCGGCGATGATCTTCCCCGCGGTGACGCACATCCACCAGCCCGCGTAGACCACGAGCGGCGCGGGGTGACGGGTCTTGTTGACGACGTTGTACCGACGGACCTGGGGCGCGTCGGATGCGGTCGGCCAGAGGAACGCCGTGCGGTCAGGGTCGGCCGCCGAGGCGAGGTCGATGAGGACTCCGCACACCGGCCGGGTCGCCGTCGGCCCGGCGGCCGCCGACGTCGGCGCGCGCGGGCCGGCCGAACCCGCCGTCGAGCATCCGACGCTCGCCACCAGCCCGCCGACGAGCCCCGCCGCGACGCACCTCATCCGCACATCACCCGTGTCGATCATGCGCCGGAACGTAGCACTGGCCCCGTCGACACGCCCGCGGCCGGTCCGGCCGGACGACGCTCGGTCGCGCCGCGCCGCGCCCTCGGCGGCGGCGCCCGACGGCGCATCCGGCGAGCCGGCCACGGGCCCGCGCAGATCGAGACGCGACCGCGGCGTGGTGAAGGCCGCGGCGGCGACTGGCGCTGCGGGAGTCCGGCTCCAGATCCGGAAGCAGATCACCCATCAAGGGTGATCCAGCCAGACGACGATCGCTGGCATAGGCCCGTAATCACGTGGCGCATCAGGATGCCGACGTCACCCTGAAAATGGCATTGTTGCCTTGAGCCGACGCGCGCGCTTTTTCGGACCATAACTGGCTATCGGCGTCGCAGGGACGCTGCTAGCGTTTCGGCGTGGCGATGCGGCATTCGGTCGTGGTCGGGGCGATCGGCGAGGCGTACGACGACGTCGACGATCTGCTCCACGACTGCCCTGATCTCGAGGACACGATCGCGCTGATCGAGGGCGCCAGTCAGTGGATCAAGACCGTCGGTCGCGAGCTGCAGGCGACCGCGCCGGGCGCGCTGCAAGGTGCGTTGACTGGCTTCATGGCCGGGGGGCCTGCCGGAGCCGCGGCGGGTGCAGTGATCGGCGGCGTCGGCTCGCGCCTCGGTGCCGCCCCGGCCGCGGGCGCACCGACCACGGCGTCGGTCGGCAACGCCGCGGCCATCCAGTTGCTCGCCGCGATCCTGCGCCCCGAGGTGATCCAGGCGCTCGGCGCCATGGCGCTGGGCTCGAGCGGCGCGGCCAGCGTGCCGGTCGCGGGCACGCCTGTGCCGGTGGCCGCGTTCGCGAACATGCTCGGCACGCTCGCCAACCAGGCCGCGGCCCAGCATCACGCCACGCTCCCGCCAGCAGCGGTCGCGCCCGCCTACAGCGCCGGGGCGACGGCGCCGCGGGCCCGTGCGGAGGCGCTGGTGGCGCTCCTCGCCGACGCCGCCGACGACGACCTCGCCGACGTCGATGAGTTCGCGGACGTCGACGACTCGTGGAGCGAGGCGATGGCCCAGCGCGACCTCGAGGACATCGACCGACTGGAGGCCGAATGAGCGACGACACCGCCCAGCTCCTCGCCCTGATGCAGCGCGATCCAGACGCCGCGCGCCAGCTCGCCGAGGCCAACGTCGGCCAGCTCGCGGCGGCCAACCCGATGATGGCGATGGTCATGCAGATGATGACCGCTCAGCGCGGCCAGGCCGAGTCGCGCGAGGAGACGCGCCGGGCCAGGGTCGAGCGCGTGCGCACGCACGTGCGCGAGCTGCAGGACGCGCTCGCCGGCGCGCACAGCCTGCTGGGCGACCTCGCGGCGGCGCTCGGCGCCTGTGGTGACTGCTGGGGCGAGCTCGACGCGTGCCCGACCTGCCGCGGGCGCGGCGGCCCCGGCTGGCGCGCCCCCGACGACGGACTGTTCGACGAACTCGTGACCCCGGCGGTGAGACGTCGGGCCCGGAACCAACCGAAGGAAGGGAGCACCGAATGAGCCTGGCGGAAGACATCGACGAGGACCTGGACGAGATGGACGACGAGGACATCGACGACGCGCTGAGCGAAGACGACCTGTCCGAGCGCCGGCGGCGCCGACGCGCGCGCGTCCGCGGCCGCGGCTACGCGTCGCCGCGGCGTGACAACAGCCCCGTCAACCAGACCCAGATGCAGGCCGCCCTGGCCCGCGTCGCGGCCGACGTGCGCAAGCTCGCCGCGACGCAGAAGGATCTGGAGGACCGGCTCGCCAAGGAGCTGAAGAAGGTCAACAACACGACGTCGCAGAGCAGCCAGATGATGGCGCTCCTGCCGATGTTGATGAAGAAGTCCAAGACGGTCGCCGAGCTGGCGGCGCTGCCGGCCGCCGAACGCAACGCGACCAAGCTCATGGTCGACAGCAACGACACCATGACGATGCTCCTGCCCCTGATGATGATGGGCGGGATGGGCGGGTCCGGGAGCGGCGCGTCCGGCGGTGCGGACAACAGCATGATGATGATGGTGCTGGCGCTCGCCCTGAGCGGAAAGTGAGGACCCGATGAACATGAACGTCATGTCGTTCCTGGTCGGCAAGGCCGTGACCCGTGACCTCGGCGAGGAGCGCTCGACGCAGCTCGGCCTCGTCGCGGGCATGATGCCGGGGTACCAGGGCGTGCTGCTCGCGGCGATCATGGCGCGGCAGGAGAAGCCGGCGACGCCGGCGCCCGCGCCGACCGATCCCAAGGGCACCGAGTCGGCCTTCGACGACCTGCTGGGCAACCGACCAACCGCCAAGTAGGCCGCCGCAGCCACCGCAGAGGCGACGATGGATCCCGCCCTGTGGGAGACGATCGAGGGCGGCGCCGCGACCGAGGTCGTCGCGGTGCTGGTGCGGCTCCGCGCCGACGCGGCGCCACCGCGCGGGCTCGAGATCGTCGCGCGCTTCGGCGACGTCGCGACCGCACGGATCGCGCGCTCGGCGATCATCGCGGTCCACGACGATCCGGTGGTCGTCAGCCTCAAGGCCGCCTGCGAGCTCCGCCCCGAGCCGGCGGTCGCAGGCGCGGGGGCCGCCGCGCGACGACGCCTCGGACGCGCGGCGCGGCGCGGCCTGGCGGCCGGGCCGTCGGGTCGGGGCGTGGTCGTCGGGGTCATCGACTGGGGCGTGGACTTCACGCACCCCAACTTCGTGCGCGATGACGGGCGCACGCGCTTGCTCGCGCTGTGGGACCAACGGCGGCGGCGCGCGGGCGGCCTGCCCCCGTACGGCTACGGCCGCGCTTGGTCCCGGCGACAGCTCGACGCCGCGCTCGGCGCCCGGGATCCGTTCGCGACGCTCGGCTACGACCCCGCGGACGCTGACGTCGATGGCAACGGCACGCACGGCACGCACGTGCTCGACATCGCCGCGGGGGCCCCGCGGATCGGCCCGGGCGGCGTCGCCCCTGGCGCCGAGCTGGTGTTCGTGCACCTCGCGTCCGAGCCGACCGGCCCGCGCAGCATCGGCAACTCGGTCAGCCTCCTCGAGGGCCTCGACTTCATCGCGCGCGTCGCCGGCGACCGGCCGTGCGTCGTCAACTTCAGCCTTGGCAGCCACGCCGGCCCCCACGACGGCTCGACGCTGGTCGAGCAAGCGCTCGACGCGTTCGTGACCGCGCGCCCGGGCCGCGCGATCGTCCAGAGCGCCGGAAACTACCGCCGGGCCCCGGTCCATGCGACGGGCGCGCTGGCCCGCGGCGACCGCGCGGTCCTCGAGTGGGTGGTCAGCGCCGGCGACGAGACCACCAACGAGCTCGACCTGTGGTACCCGGGGCGCGACCGGCTCGAGGTGCGCCTCCGCGCGGACGACGGGCGCGTGGTCGCGCGGGCCACGCCCGACAGCCACGGCCCGGTCGTCGACGACGGCGACGTCATCGGGCGCTTCGCGCACCGGACGCTCGACCCCAACAACGGCGACAATCACGTCGCCCTCGTGCTCGAACCTCGTGGGAGCGCGGCGCGCTGGCGCGTCGAGGTCGAGCCGCTGCGCGTCGCGGCGACCGGCGACCGCTGGCACGCGTGGATCGAGCGTGACGAGGCCGGCCGCGGTTCACAGTCGCGCCTGCGCGCCCCCGACGCGAGCCCGGCGTCCACGACCGGCACGATCGCCAACGGCCACTTCACGATCGTCGTCGGTGCCGTCGACGCGACCACCGGGCGGGTCGCGCCGTTCTCGAGCGCCGGCCCGACCCGCGACGGCCGGATCAAGCCCGACCTGCTCGCGCCCGGCGTGGGCATCGTGGCCGCCCGATCGACCCCCGCCGACGACGCGGTCGCGGCCCCGCTGCTCACGCGGAAGTCCGGCACCAGCATGGCCGCGCCCTACGGCACGGGCGCCGTCGCCGTGATCTACGAGGCCGCCGGTCGCCCGCTGACGATCGCGGCGGTGCGCGACCTCCTCGGCATCCGCGCCGGACGGGCGGCGGCGGCGATCGATCTCGCCGCCGCGGTGCGCGCCGCGCGCGCCGCCCCCGACGGGCCGGCCGGCGTGGCACCGGCCGCGCTGTTCGACGCCTTCACCGCCCCAGCGCGCGCCGCCGCCCGCTTCGCCTTGCCCGACGTGGCGCTGGTCGCGGCCGCCGGCGCGGCCCCGACGCTCGACCTCCGCCCTGGCGACTGGCTCATCGAGCGCGCCCTCGGCGAGGGGTGACGGTGCCGCGCTCACCGTCCTCGCTGCAGACGACCTGGCCGACGCCACGGCGCCCCGCCACGCGCGCGTGGTCGTCCGCGCAGCCGCGGTCGCAGACCGCCTGGCGCTTCGCGTCGCCGGCGCGCCCCCCGGGCCTCGCCGGTCGGCGACGGCGATCGGCCCCGGGCGCAGCGATACGCCGGCCCGGGCGCGCCAGCGGCTCCGCCCCCGGCGCAGCGCCACGCCGGCCCAAGCGCGGCGGCAGCGCCGCGCCGGCGGAGGCGATCGGCGGGTTCCTCGACACGCCCGTGGTCGGCACGATCGACGTCGGCCGCCGCGGGATGTTCCTGCGCCTGGGCGCCGACGCCAGGTACGTCACCGGCGCCGACCGGACCCAGCAGGCGCTGGCCGCGTGGGTCCGGACGCTGGTCGGAGACGCCTACACCCCGCTCCTGGCGGAGGAGCTGACCGCCAAGCTCGGGCTCAAGATCGCCGGGCTCGCCGGGCTCGCCGAGGACGGCGAGGCGATGGCCGGTGACCGTGGCGGCTTCGGCACGACCACGGCGATGGTCGGCCTCGAGGTGGTGCGGTACCTGCGCGACGACCGGCGCCTGCCGCTCCGCCTCGACGACGGACGCCTGCGCCGCCTCGAGCACGCGGTCGCCGTGGAGCGCGCGTGGATCACGGTCTACGACCAGACCAAGGGCGCCGCGGCCGGCGGCGTCGTGCGCACCGACGTCGCGGCGTTCCCGTCGACGCACCGCCACTGGTGGGTGTCGCGGTCGCTGTTCATCGACATCGCCTGGAGCCTCGGCGCCAAGGTCGAGGCGCTGCGGGTCGCGATGCTGGCCTTCGATGCGCACCCGAGCGGCGCCGGCACGCCGAGCTTCGACGCGCAGGACCAGGCCATGGGCGCCCTCTGGGACGAGTTCAACCGCGGTGCCGATCCGCTCAACGCCACCTGGCGCGACGCCACCCTGCGCGCCCACCCCGGCATGCACTACTTGTTTCCGGAGATCGTCGACGCGACGGCCGCGGCGCCAGCCGGGGACGCGCAGCCCAAGCCGCCCAGCGGCCACGCCGCGCGGGTTCGGTTCATCGAGGTCTGTCTCGGGCGCTACGCCGCCCTGGCGGCGCGGGCGGTCGACGACCAGGCGCGCGCCGCGAGCCTCGTCGACATGCCCGCGGGGACTTAGGGCGCTGCCGTCGACTGGGAGCACGCCGAGCGCCGCCGGCGACGACGCGCTGAGTTCACGATCGCCCGGGCCAACGCCGTTGTTCCCGAGCCCGCGGCGGGTCGCGCTGCCGGGCCCGTTGTAACCTGCCGGGCGCCGAGGTCGCCGCCATCATGGGCGTCCGCGCCGATCACTGGTTCAGCCCGCGGGACACCGGTACTGGCGGGAACCGCCCGGGTCGAGCCGACCGACCTCGTCGCCGTGTCCGCGTCGGGCTGGACCTCGTTCAAGCGGCGGCTCGATCGCGAGGTCGGCTACACCTGGACCGACTGCCAGCGCCTGCGCAGGGAGTTCGCGAGCGTCTACGGGCCGACGGGGATCGGGGCCATCACCGTCGCCGCCTGCCGGGCATCTGCGGATGGCCGGGCACCGCCATCACGACGCCCTGCGCGCGATCTTTCGAGAAGCTGTACGAGAAGAGCCTGGTCCTGCCCGGTCCCGGCCTGTACGTGCTGCGGTGCTCGGCGGGCGATCCCGACCGCAGCGGCGCGCTGGTGCGGGTGCCGAGCGCTGCCTACCAGCTCCTCTACGTGGTCGAACCCGCCGAGCTCTCGCGCCGCCAGGCCGAGGCGGCGCTCGAGCGACTGCGGACGCAGGCGCTCGACGTCGTCGACCTCGAGGCCCTGGTGGCCGCTGACGCGCTCGCGGGCGACGAACTGGCGCAGGCGCGCGACACGATCGAGGCGATCCCGGCCGCGGTCGACGGCCGCGCGCCGGCGCCTACGGCCTGCAGCGCAAGAACTCGAGCGCGCGCTCGCCGACGACGGCGTCCTGCGGCAGGCCAGCGCCGACCCCGAGACCGCGCGCATCGAGGCTCCGCAAGCGGCTCGACGAGATCGCGCATCCTGCGCCAGCGCGGCGACAACCTGGCCCGCGCCACGGGCACCCCGTACCGCGTCTTCGCGGTCCTGGTCACGGACCCGGCCCGGTGCTGACCTTGATGATCGAGGCCATCGACGTGACGATCACGTCGACGTCGGCCACGGTCCACGTCGTCGACGCCACCGCGACCCGGAGCGGCTGGGAGCAGCGGACCGCGACGACCCGCGTGGGCGCGATCCGCGCGGCGCTGTTGAGCCTGCTCGAGAACAGCGTGACCGGCTACGGTCGCGGCTACTGCACGATCCTGGTCCCGACCAGCGGCCGGTCCGGCCTCGACGCCCACGAGCGGGCGACGTTCCGGGTCGATCTCGACACGGCGTCGCTCATGACCGAGCTGATCGAGGGCAGCGCGCTGGTCGTGTCGATCCTCGCGCTCCTGGCGGCGCCGTTCACGGGCGGCGCCAGCCTCGCCCTGCTGATCCCGCTGGGCGTGATCGGGGCCATCCCCTCGGCGTATCGCCTGGTCAAGCGGAACGAGGAGGGCACGTTCGCGTGGGACATGGAGACCGCGCTCGACATCGTCAACATCGCCAGCTCGGTGCTCGGCGTGAGCCAGACCGGCGCCGGCGCGCTCAAGCTGACCCGGCTGGCGAAGGTGGTCCAGTTCGCCGGCCACGGCGCCGACGGGCTCGGGCTGGTCCTCGGCACCAGCCAGTTCTTCGACGAGCTCGAGGCGATCGCGCGGGATGAGTCGCTGCTCCCGAACCAGCGCCGCCTGGCGATGACGATGGCGGTCGCCAACAAGCTCGTCAACGACGGCGTCATGGTCGGGCACGCGCTGGCGATGCGCGCCTACGGCCAGATGGTGCACGAGGGCCTCGACCCGCGCCGCTATCCGCTCGGACCCGAGGTCCTGCCCGCCAGCACCGAGCTGCCACCCGTCCGCGCGCGCTCGATCCCCGCCGAGCTCAAGCCGGCCAGCGCCGAGGTCCACGCCCAGGCGCGCGCCGGCGCCGGCCGCGACGTCCTGGTCCTCGTCGATCCCGCGCTCGCCGGCATGACCGCCGAGGTCCGGTACGTGCTCGACGCCTACGGCTTCATCGCCGAGGTCTACATCGCCCTGGGCCCGCGCGCCGGCGCCGCCCAGCTCCCGGCCCACGCCGCCACCGCCCGCCAGCTCTTCAAGTTCACCGGCGTCCTCGGCAAGGCCCGCACGCTCCTCGACTGGGCCCGCGCCTTCTTCGCCCGCGATCCGTCCCTCAAGGTCGGCAAGACCCGCGCCTGGGAGGCCCGCGTCGAGCTCGAGAAGCTGCCCAAGCAGCTCGCCGACTACATGCGCGGCGTCCACGCCGGCCTCGCCGACGGCTCGCTCACGCCGGCCGCCATCGACGCCTACGTCCGCGGTCTCTTCGATCAGCTCGCCGAGCACGAGGCCGCCCTGCGCGACGCCGCCACGCCCCGCGGCCGCATCGCCGCCGACGACCGCAGCGCGCCCCCACCGTCGGCCCGCCAGCAGCTCCTCGCCGCCGCCCGCGCCCAGGCGCTCGCGATCCTCGGCCTCGACCCCGCCGCGCTCGTCGTCCGCGAGGCCCCCGGCCGCGGCGAGGTCCGCGCCGGCGTCGACGACGACGGCCGGATCGCCCTCACGGTCCCCGAGCACTTCACCGACGGCTCGCCCATCGACGCCGTCGACCTCGGCTACGCCCTCGAGGACCACCGCGACCGCGCCGAGCGCCGCCCCGCCGACGTCACCCGCCCGGATCCAGCCAAGCCCTGGGACGCCGACCGCGAGGCCGCCTACCGCGGCCGGGCCAAGGCCGAGCCCGGCTACCGCTGGGAGCTCGCGCCCGACGGCACCCTCCGCTACGTCGGCCACCCGCCGCGCCTCTGGTCGCCCGCGCACGGCCGCTTCGCCCGCGACCCCGCCGCCCCGTCACCCCACGTCGGCCCCGCCCCACCGACGCCCCACCGAAGTACCGCGACGAGATCGTCCCCGACTTCTACGCGGGCACCGACCCCGATGCGCAGATCGCGGGATGGCAGATCGATGACAAGCGCCCACGGCAGAGCGGCGGCACAACGCATGTCTCCACCACCATCAAAGACGGCCTGCGCAAGGCAACAGTCGACAACAGCTTCACCCCCGCCACCGCCGAGCTGTCACTCGACGTGCACTTCTTCCACCAGGGGATCCCGACCAAGGTGCCCACCCAGCCGGCGATGGCCGCGGGGATGTCCCCGACCGCGATCTTCTTCACGCTCAGACAGATGCGCCAGCTCGGCATCGAGCCCGGGACGCTGCGCCGCCTGCGCCTGCACCAGATCCAGAACATCGAGACCGTCCTGCAGGTCGATAGCGCGCTCCGAGCGCTCGGCGCCAGCCTCGCGGATCCCGTGACCCCAGCCCTGGTCGCCAAGCTGGAAGCGACCGCGCTCGGCTGTACGCTCGCACCATCGCCCGACAGTCAGGCCACGTGATCACAGGCGTCGAGCTGGGCGGCGCGCGAGCACGATGGAAACTCGGAGAACTCACGAGCTACTACGAGACGGGCCTGCGTGCGCAGACCGACCTGGAAGCGCGCCCGCGACCTGCACATGCGCCTGCTGACTGACCATGGCCTGACTCGCGACGCCTCCGTCACGACCGACTTCGACCTCGTGTTCTTGCTGGAGGACGCCCCGTGAAGCCCACCATCACGCTCGTCGTCGACCGCGCGGCGATCGAATCCGTTACCCGGGGGCCGGACGCCGCCGAGGCCGAGATGAAGTGGTGGCACATCCGCGACCTCGCCGCCGCGCTCACCGCCGCCGGCGCCGACGCCCCGATCTTCCTCGGCGGTCTCGACGAGGCCCCCGAGTCCTGGGCCTACGTCTTGCTCACCGGCTGGCTCGACCAGGTCGCCTCAACCCCGCCGTCCGCGCCCGTCTTCCGCGCACCCTCGCGTTCATTGCGCTCAACGACCTGTCGCGAGGCCGAGAAGTTCGGCCTCGCAGGTGCGCTCCACGGCATCTCGGTCGAAGGCTACGAGGCCGACGCCACCGGGCGAGCCGTCGCCGCCGATGCGCCGTTCGCGGTTCGGAAAGAGGTGGCGGCGCGCCTGCACTGGTCACTCACCCCGATCAACTCGTCATCGGACTTCGCCTGCACCGACACGACCAACTCGCCGCTCCCCACCGCGCTGATCACCTACCTGAAGGCACTCCTCGGCGAGCCCTGACGTCCTCGGCAAGGCCCGCACGCTCCTCGACTGGGCCCGCGCCTTCTTCGCCCGCGATCCGTCCCTCAAGGTCGGCAAGACCCGCGCCGGGTGTGGCTCTCATGCTGATCAAGCGGACCATCGCGTCGGCCCAGCGGTCGCTGACGGCGAGCGCGCGGAGCTGAAGGACGTGCCGGCCCGTCGGCTCCTTCCACCGCGAGCCGGCCCGCTTCATGCGGACCTGGACGAGGGTCTTGCAGGTGGCCTCGACGTTGCCGCTGCCGATTGGCGGGCCCGCGGCGCGGGCGGCGGCGTAGTTCATGCGGCTGTGGTGGTGCGCGAGGTACGTGATCGCCTCGTGGACTGGGCGACCGTCGCCGACCTGGACGTGGGCTCGGTCGGCGGCCCGCAGCTCGCCGAGGATGTCGATCGCGGCGTGCTCGACGTTGAGCAAGCGCATGCGCCAATGCGCCAGCCGCGCCTGCGCGTCGCCGGCGAGCAGCGCGGGCAGCGCGCTGCCGGCTTTGTCGTGCAGCGTCACCGTCGCGACCCAGGCCATGCGCCAGGCGACCGTGATCGGGTTCTTCGGGGCACCGCGACGGCGACGCCCCGGCGGCCGTGGGCGCGGCTCGGCCATCGCGACCGCGACCCGGTCCAGCCCGACGCTGACGCTGCGGGCCTCGTCCGGTGGCTCGTAGGCCGTGATCAGCGCGTCCTCGATCTCGTCGTTGCGGGCGCCGTACAGCTCGCCGACGGCCTGCGTCACCCGGTCGAAGCTCGACCGGGAGTACGGGAGCCTCCCCACCTCCGCGGCGCTGGCCGCGGCTTCCCGCGCCGTGCCCCGCTGAACCTCGTGCGCCATCGCCCGGGCGGTCTGCGGCAGCCACCCGTCGGCGACGACGCCCGCGCGCAGGCTGACCGCGTCGACGACCTTGCCGTTGCGCACGCCGTCGGCCCGGTACACCGAGCGCAACACGGGCACCGGCCCCGCGAGCGTGTAGTAGGTCTGCGCATGCCGGCCGACGCGGGTGTAGGTCTGCCGGTCGATCCGGACCCGCGGTTCGTCGACATCGAGCCCGCCCAGCAACCCGGCATGGGCCGCCCGCTCGACCTCGGCCGTCGCGGCCGCCACCCGCTGCTCGACCCGCCCGTAGTCGATCGCCTTGCCACCGGCGCCGCGGCGGCCCTCAGCCACGACCAGGGTGACCAGCGCTTCCACCGCGGTGCTCAACGCCTTGAACTCATCCGGCACTTCGATCACCATGCGCACGGGGCATCCTTCCGTCGAGAGAGCCTAAGCAACCCCTCGATGGCACGGGCTCTGCCCCAACTTCAAGCGGCCCGCGGATCAAGCCGCGGTCCGGATCTCTCCGCCCTGCTCAGGATGAGATCCACACCCCTCTCGCTCGGTGAACTCCTCTTGACACTGCAAGGCGGCCGCCTGAAATGGTCACTACGAGATAGCGACACCTACGGAGACTACCTGAGTACGGGGCTTGGGGATGGACACACGCGCCTGCGCATCTTCGCGACTGGTCCAGGCTTCGTGTTGAACATCGACTGGATCTACTCGCTGAAGGGAGTCATGAGCCGCGCGGAGGTGGAGGCCATCGTGCAACACGAGGTCCTTGCTCGAATCGGCGCGCTCTCGGTGACCCCTCGAGAATCGTGGGACTGACCACGCTCCGGCAGATGCGCCAGCTCGGCGTCGAGCCCGGCGCCCTGCGCCGCCTGCGCTTGCACCAGATCCAGAACATCGAGACCGTCCTGCAGGTCGATAGCGCGCTCCGAGCGCTCGGCGCCAGCCTCGCGGATCCCGTGACCCCAGCCCTGGCCGCCAAGCTGGAAGCGACCGCGCTCGGGCTGTACGCTCGCACCATCGCCCGACAGTCAGGCCACGTGGTCACAGGCGTCGAGCTGGGCGGCGGGCGAGCACGATGGAAACTCGGGGACCTCATGAGCTACTACGAGACGGGCCTACGTGCGCAGGCCGACCCGAAGCGCGCCCGCGACCTGCACAAGAGCCTGCTGACTGACCATGGCCTGACTCGCGACGCCTTCGTCACGACCGACTTCGACCTCGTGTTCTTGCTGGAGGACGCCCCGTGAAGCTCACCATCACGCTCGTCGTCGACCGCGCGGCGATCGAACTCGGCGCGCGAAAGCCGGACGTTGTCGAGCGTCTGATGAAGCGCTGGCACATCCGCGACCTCGCCGCTGCGCTCATCGCCGCCGGCGCCGACGCCCCGGTCTTCCTCGGCGGCCTCGACGAGGCCCCCGAGTCCTGGGCCTACGTCTTGCTCACCGGCTGGCTCGACCCGGTCGCCTCCAACCCCGCCGTCCGCGCCCGCTTTCCGCGCACCGTCGCGTTCATTGAGATCAACGAGACCTGCCGCGATGCCGAGAAGTACGGCCTGGCCGGCGCGCTCCATGACATCTCGATCTACGGATACCGGGCCGACGCCACCGGGCGAGCTGTCGCCGCCGACGCGCCGTTCGCGGTTCGGAAAGAGGTCGCGGCGCGCCTGCACTGGTCACTCACCCCGATCAACTCGTCATCGGACTTCGCCTGCACCGACACGACCAACTCGCCGCTCCCCACCGCGCTGATCACCTAGCTGACGGCACTCCTCGGCGAGCCCTGACGTCCTCGGCAAGGCCCGCACGCTCCTCGACTGGCCCGCGCCTTCTTCGCCCGCGATCCGTCCCTCAAGGTCGGCAAGACCCGCGCCTGGGAGGCCCGCGTCGAGCTCGAGAAGCTGCCCAAGCAGCTCGCCGACTACATGCGCGGCCGACGGCTCGCGCACGCCCGCCGCCATCGACGCCTACGTCCGCGGCCTCTTCGATCAGCTCGCCGAGCACGAGGCCGCCCTGCGCGACGCCTCCGCGCCCCGCGGCCGCATCGCCGCCGACGACCCCGCCGCGCTCGTCGTCCGCGAGGCCCCCGGCCGCGGCGAGGTCCGCGCCGGCGTCGACGACGACGGCCGGGCGACGTCGATCCACCGCGCGGTCCCAGCCAAGGTGTCGCCCCAGCCAGCGATGGCCGCGCGGACCGCCCGCACGCCAGCACGATCCGCCCGCTCGCGCGTTCGAGGCAGGGATGCGTGCCGCGCTGTCCGTGCTCCTGCTGACCGCGTGCCTCAGCGCGCGCTCGGCGCCCTGGCGGCCGGTCGACCGCGGCGCGACCGCGACCGACGTGCTCGCCGCCGCGACCTTCACCGACCGCGCGCCGGCCGAGGCGATCGTCGTCCCGCGCTGGACCCGCTGGGGCGACCTGGCCGCGCTCGCGGCGGTCCGCGGCGTCTACGCCGGCCCCGAGTGGCTGGCGGTGGTGAGCCAGGGCGCGGTCGCCACGGTCGCGCCGGGGGCGCCGGCGTTCGTGGGCGTCGTGGGCCCGGACCGCCCGGCGCTGGTGCGGCTCGCGCGTCGCCCTGGCGCGCCGGCGGGCGCGGGCCTCGGCGAGGTCACGGTCGTCACGCTCGACCGCGCCGACGCGCCGCTCGATCTGCCGGCCACGCTCGACGACGCGCACCGCCGCTGGACCACCTACGCAGCGGCGGCGGACCCGGCGCTCTTGGCCGCGCTCGTCGCCGCTGGCGACGCCACGCCGGGCCAGCCGCTGAGCGCCGAGCGCCGCGACGACGCCGAGCTGTTCGTGCCGAGCTGGGGCGCGGGGCGGCTGACCGTCATCTACGGCCGCCACCTGGCCCGGGCCAGCTCGAGGACGACGGTCACGACCACGCCGTGCGCCAAGTACGGCGGCCGCGACCGCGACCGCGAGCTCGACCTCGACCTCGAACCGCAGGTCCCCCGACAGCAACCGGCGCCGTGCCCGCCGCCGATGCCGATCGAACACACGATCACCCGCGGCTACGCCGCCGACCTCGCGCTGGTCCTCGAGTACGACCGCGCGGGCCGGCTGATCGCCGAGACGGCGTACCCGGCCCACGCGGTGCCGGGCCCGGCGCCGGGCCCATGAGCCGCCGCGCCGCCGCTACGGCTTGACGAAGATCGGGTTCGACACGCCGAACGGCGTGCGGCCGGGGTGGACCGGCTCGAGCGTCGCGTCGCCGTAGGCGGCGATGACCACGAAGCCCGAGCCGTCGGCGCGGACGTCGATCGGGATCGCGCCGCGCCAGCGCACCGCCGGGTTGGTGGGGTCGGCGTCGCCCGGCATGATCGGGATCGTGTCGACCCGCGCGCCGTCGACCATCACGTCGATGGCGTCGACGTCGATCCACGACGCCGCCTGGATCACCACGTCGACGTCCGCGGTCATGCCCAGGCCGCTGGCGGTGTCGCCGGGGCGCGCGGCGCCGACCGACGCGGTGACGTAGATGCCGCCCGAGACCGTGCCGTGGCCGGCCGCGAGCGTATCGCGCACCTGGTTCGCGGTGACCTGGCGCGGATCGTCGGTGCCCAGCGCCAGGCACGTGCGCGGGTAGCCGACCGGCGAGCCGGCGATGCTGTGGCTGTCCGACGAGCCGACCGCGAAGATCTTGCGACCGGCCTTGAGCAGCCCCATCCAGTCGCGGACGGTGCCGTCGAAGTTCGACTGCCAGCTCGAGTCGTTGAACACCTCGACCAGCGTGAACTGCGTGTCCCAGTCGGCGGTCGCGGTCGCGATGCCGGTCGCGGCGTCGTAGCCGACGTAGCCGAAGTAGTTGGTGCTGCCGCGCGGGTGGTTGATGATCACGACCGGGGCCTCGGGCCGGGCCCGGGCGGCGTCGAACACCGCCACCGGCGACAGCGTCGCGAACGGCTCGTCGGGGCGGTCGGCGGTCGGGAACGTCTGCCACGTCGGCGCGCCGGCGTTGACCTTGGTCGGATCGGGCACGAGCGGGAACACGCCCATGTGGCCCCAGGTCTCGAAGCTCGTCATCTCGATCGAGCCGAACCCGGCGGCCCACCGCTGGGCGCCGAGCGCGGCGATCTCGGCGGCGAAGTCGGCGACGTACTCGTGCTCGGAGCGCACCGGCAGCTCGAGCCCGTCGGCGATCGCGCTCGCGACCTTGAGCTCGGCGTCGTCGCCCGAGTCGTTCGAGCGCGCGGTGTGGATGTGGAAGTCGCCGCACATCGTCGCGCTGGTGTCGACCTCGAGCGGCAGCTCGGCGAGGACGTCGACGGTCTGACCGGCGGTGACGGTCAGCGGCCGCCGCACGACATCGTACTCGAAGCCGTGCGAGACGACCAGCTCCCACGAGCCCGGCGGCACCGGGATGGTCACGTCGCCCGAGATCGTGAACGCCACGCGCAGCCGGTCGCCGGCGAAGCGATCCTCGCCGTAGTTGGCGGGGATGTTCGGCATCTCCTGGCTGGCGGCCGGCAGGATCTGGACGCGGCCCGGCATCCGGCGGTTGCCGTCGCTGACGTGGACCGTGACCAGCGCCGGCGCCGGCAGCGCGACGTCGCCCGTGCCGGTGGCGGCGTCGACGACGACGGCCCCGACCTGCGCGGCCTCGGCCACCGCGACCACCCGCGCGCTGGCGCCGGTCGGCACGTGCAGCGTGTAGCTGCCGTCGGCGGCGGTCGTGGTCCGGGTGTAGTAGTCATCGGTGGCGGCGTCGACCGCGTGGACGTGGACGCCCGGCGCTGGCGCCGCGCCGCGGGTGACCGTGCCGGTGATCGTGCGCAGCGCGGTGCCGCGATCGTCGGCGAGGGCGGTGACGAGGCCGTCGAGGCCGGGCCCGCCGATCACGATCTGGGCGTGGACCCGATCGAACGCCGCGCACGCCGGCAGCCGGAAGCCCGCCGCGATGCCGCCGACGAAGCCCGACACCGACAGCGCCGAGCCGATCACGTCCGCGGGCACGTAGGCCCAGCTGGTGGCGTCGTCGTCGACCAGGCCGACGTAGGGCGTGCCGCCGATCTGATCGGTGAAGCCGCGGGCCGGCACGAACACCGGCGTGCGCTTGGTGTACATCAGCGCGTGCAAGATGCCGCCGGTCTCGAGCTGGCGATCGACGTCCGACAGGTAGCGGTAGCGGACGTCGATCCGGTTGGAGCCCGGCGCGAGCTCGTAGTCGATCGCGGCGCGCACGCCGGTCAGGTCCTGGAACACGCCCATCGTGACCGCGTCGAAGAACGGCACCGGGTGCAGCGTCCCGACCGTCCGGATGATCGCGGGCCCGCCCATCGAGCCGTCGGCCAGGACCGAGACGTCCTCGGTGACGATCGACGCGCGCCCGGTCAGCAGGAACACCTCGCCGAAATTGGCGGGCTCGATCATGCGGCCCCCGGCGACCCGGGCCATGCCGACCGGCCGCCCGCCCCAGGGATCGTAGAGGTCGCTGTCGCCGGCGTCCTCGATCACCAGCGCGACGCGATCGTTGGCGAGCACGAAGTCGCCGGCCTTCCAGGTGACCAGCCCCGACGGCACCGCCGGCAGATCGGCGGCCTGGAGCCGGCCCGCGCGGGCCTCGGTCGGGCCCGCGCCGAGCGGCTGCGCGTGGCCGTTGGCGTCGCCGATGACGAACGGCGCCGGTGGATCGCAGGTGTTCGGATTGCTGCCGTCGTCGCCACCGCAAGCGGCGAGGACGGCGGCGAGGACCAGGGCCAGGTGCCGGCGCATGGCGGCGATGGTACCGCCATCACCGCGCCACGGACACGTCGTCGGAATGCGACATTGGCCACACACACGGGTGATGTCTCAGGGTCAGCGGCGGGGCCACGCGTCGGGATCGGAGTCCGGATCGGCGTCCGGATCGGAGTCGGGATCGGGATCCGGATCGGCGTCGGGATCGGAGCGGGATCGGAGCCGGGATCCGGATCGGAGTCGGGATCGGAGTCCGGATCGGAGTCCGGATCGGCTTGGGATCGGGATCGGGATCGGCGTCGGGATCGGGCGTCGGATCGGCGTCCGGATCGGCGTCGGGATCGGCGTCGGATCGGGATCGGATCGGGATCGGGATCAGGATCGGGATCGGAGCCGGGATCCGGATCGGAGTCGGGATCGGCGTCCGGATCGGCGTCGGGATCGGCGTCGGGATCGGCGTCCGGATCGGCGTCGGGATCGGCGTCCGGATCGGCGTCCGGAATCCGGCGTCCGGCGCCGCGATCAGGATCGGGATCGTGCGACCGACGACAGCGTGGCGCGCGGCACCGTGCGCCGCGAATCGTTCGACGACGGGTTGCGGCGACGGCGCGGGCCGTCGACAATCGTAGCCTGGAGGCACGATGCGCTCGACCCCACTGATCCTCGTCGGCCTGTGTGCGGCGCTCGCGACCGGCTGCCCGCCGCCGAAGGGCACGGGGCCCGCGGCGGGAGGCTCCCAGATCAACCCCAGCGCGTGCGGCGACCTCTCGACGGACAAGGTCACGCGCAAGCTCCACGCGTTCCTGGCGGCGTCGGCCGACCTCGATCGCGCCACCGCGGAGCTCGAGCGCTCGGTCCACGACGCGTGCGTGCGCATGACGGCCGAGCTCGGGGTCGCCACCGACGGCGACACCCGCACCGTGTGCGCGCGCGCCGCCGACGAGCTCAAGGCCAACCTGGCGGTGTCGGTCAGCCAGGAGCAGCGCCTCGTCACGCGCTACGAGCCGCCGGTGTGCACGTCCGAGATCTCGTTCACCGCCGGGCTCGTGGCCGAGTGTGAGGCCTCGGTCGCCGCCGACGTGGCGGTCCGGTGCGAGGGCACCTGCAGCGGCACCTGCAACGGCGCCTGCGACGGCACCTGCGCCACCACCGGCGCCGACGGCCAGTGCGCCGGCACCTGCAGCGGCACCTGCAACGGCAGCTGCGCGGGCAGCTGCGCCGGCTACGCCTCGGTCGACGCCTCGGCCGAGTGCCGGGCCTCGGCCGAGATCCAGGCGTCGGTCCACACCGAGTGCACCGAGCCCAAGGTCGTCGTGGTCACCGAGACCGTCACGGTCATCGACGACGCGAAGTTCCAGCGCGCGACGGCGGCGATCAACGCCGGCATGCCGACCCTGCTCAAGGTGGGGGCCCGGGCCGAGCTGGTCGGCAAGGCCCTGGGTCGCTGGGTGTCGACCGGCGCCGCCCTGGTCCAGTCGTCGGGGCAGCTCGTCGGCAACCTCGGCGAGCGCGGCCTGTGCGTGGCTGGCCAGCTGGCCGCGACCGTCGCGGCGGTGGCGCAGATCCAGGCGCGCATCTCGGTGTCGATCGAGGTGTCGGCCTCGGTGTCGGCCTCGGCCGGCGGCTCGGCCCAGTAGCCGCCGCGACGCCGCGACGCGCGGCCCTGCCCCTGCACCTGCGGAGGCCTGCGACAGGCCCCCGGACCTCAGGCCATCGCGAGCTGGCCGCGCGCGCGCAGCTCGGCCATCTGGTTGCGCATCGCCGCCTCCTCGAGCGCCGCGCGCATGCCCGGGCGGGCCTGGGTGTAGGCGAACCAGGCGGTCCGCATGAAGTCGTCGAGTGTCACGTCGTCCTCGACGCTGGCCAGCGCCGCGCGCTCCAGCAGCGCCCGGGTCGACGCCGGCGCCGGCGGCGCGTCGTCGGTTGGATCGAAGTCGGTCATGTGGACAACAGAACCATCCCGGAGCCCCTCGTCAACCCTGACCGATCGCCCAGGCCTCCCTGGGGTCCGCCCAGGGCCTCAAGCGGCGGCGCGGGTGGTCTCGTCGCTGACCGGCTCCGGACCCGGCTCATCCGGAGACGCCCGCCGCGGCTTGGCGGTCTGGTCGCGGACGTGGCGGGGCACGCCCTCGACGTCCCAGACGATCCGGAACAGCTCGAGGGTCTTGAGCGCGTAGAATGACAGGTCGATCTCCCACCAGTAGAAGCCCTGGCGCGCCGACCGCTGGTAGTGATGGTGGTTGTTGTGCCAGCCCTCGCCCAGGGTCAGCAGGCCCAGGAGCGGGTTGTTGCGGCTGTCGTCATCGGTCGGGTACCGGCGGCTGCCCCAGACGTGGGCCAGCGAGTTGATCGTGAAGGTCAGGTGCCACAGCACGACCGTCGACACGAAGTAGCCCCAGACCAGCGCGTGGGCGCCGCCGATCAGGTACAGCGCCCCCGCGTACGCGACCGTGAACAGGATCTCGAACCGGTCGATGAAGCGCAGCTCGGGATAGCTGGCCAGGTCCTTGACCTTGGTGTGGTCGGCGTACTGGTGACGCCGGACCAGGATCCAGAACATGTGCGACCACCAGAACCCGCGCTGCCGCGGCGAGTGCAGATCCTCGGGCTGATCGGAGTACTTGTGGTGGTTGCGGTGGTGCGCGGCCCACCACAGCGGGCCCTTCTGGGTCGAGATCACGCCGAGCAGCGCGAACCCGAGCTGGCCCGCGCGGCTGGTCTTGAAGGTCCGGTGCGAGAAGTAGCGGTGGTAGCCCGCGGTGATGCCGAACATGCGGACCACGTACGAGCCCGCGCACAGCGCCAGCCCCGACCACGAGAACCCCAGCAGGGCCAGGCCGACCACCGCGACCACGTGGACGCTCCAGTACGGGATGGTGTCGATCCAGCGGACCCGGTCGAGGGCGGCGGCTTCGGCTTGTGGGGACGACGACATGGGTGGCCACGCTACGACGGCGGCGGCGCGGCGTCGACCACGAGCCGAACAGCGATCGACCGCGGGCGCGTGACCAATTCGTGACACAGCCCGTCGACCGGCCGGACCACTGGCGCCCGCGGCGGCGCCGGACGTGCGCGCCCCGGTGGTCCGATGTTATGACGGTAGCTCACGCCATGGCCACGCCGTTCCACTTCGAGTACCGCTTCCGCGCGCCGTCGGCGGCCGCCGTCCTCGCGGCCTACTTCGACGACGCGTGCCGCGACGAGCAGGACCGCGCGGTCGAGGTCGCGCGCCGCGAGATCCTCGAGGACGTCGACGGACCGACGACCCGGCGCCGGGTCAGCCGGGTGTTCCCGCGCCGCCAGCTCCCGGCGATCATCCGGACCCTGGTCAAGGGCGACCTGTCCTACGACGAGACGGTGGTGTGGGCCAAGGCCGACGACCGGATCGACTTCGACATCCGGCCCCGGCTGCTCGACGGCAAGGCCCACATCGACGCCCGCTACCAGCTCCGGCCCGGCGGGCCGGGTGAGATCGTCCGCAGCTACGACGGCACGGTCGCCGTCGAGGTGCGCCTGGTCGGCGGGCGGGTCGAGCGCGCGATCATCGGCGACCTCGAGCGCTCGCTCGTGACCTCGGCCGCCGTCACGCAGGCCTACCTCGACCGCGGGCGCCCGACGTGACGGGGGTCGCACGCGCGGGGACCGCGCACCCGCGATATACTTTCCAGGTGATCCGCCCGGGTGTGCCTGCGAGGGGACGGCGTTGACGACGCCGGTGGCGGCGCCACGCGAGCGCGCGCTGGGCGAGTACCAGCTCCTGGCCAAGCTGGCCACGGGCGGCATGGCCGAGATCTTCCTGGCGCGCAAGCGCGGCGGCGATCAGCAGATCCAGGTGGTCAAGCGGATCCTGGCGCACCTCGCGGACGACGAGCACTTCGTGACGATGTTCCGCGACGAGGCCCAGCTGGCCTCGCAGCTCGTGCACCCGAACATCTGCCGGGTCCACGAGCTCGGCCACGTCGGCGACGTGTGGTTCATCGTGATGGAGTACCTGCACGGCGTGGCCCTGTCGCGCCTGCTGTCACAGCTGTCGAAGCGACGCCAGTTCCTCGACGTGCGGACCGTGGCTGGGCTGATGGTCCAGGCGTGCGACGGGCTCGAGGCCGCCCACGAGGCGCGCGGCGCCGACGGCCACCCGCTCGGCGTCGTCCACCGCGACGTGTCCCCGCCCAACATCCTGCTGACCGTCGACGGCACCGTGAAGCTGCTCGACTTCGGCATCGCCAAGGCCCGCGGCGCCAACTCGAAGACCCGGACCGGCACGGTCAAGGGCAAGAACGCGTACATGTCGCCCGAGCAGATCCTCGGCAAGGCGCTCGACCGGCGCAGCGACGTGTTCGCGCTGGCGGCGGTGATGTACGAGCTGCTCGCGGTGCGGCGGCTGTTCCACCGCGACAGCGACTTCCTGACGTTCAAGGCCATCACCGAGGAGCCGATCCCCGACATCCGCGAGCGTCGCAGCGACCTGCCGCCGCAGGTGATCGCGGTCCTGACCCAGGCCCTGGCCCGCGATCCGGCCGCGCGGTTCCCGACCGCGGTCGCCATGCGCGACGCGATCATCGCCGCGACCGCGAGCCTCGGCGGCCCGGCCAGCCCGGACGAGATCAAGACCATGCTCGCGCGCGACTTCGCCGACGAGCTGGCGAGCAAGGACGCGCTGGTGGCCGACGCCGCCAGGCTCCACGACGACGACGCCCCGCTGACCGGCCCCGGCCAGGCCGCGCCGCCGACGCCGGTCGCCAGCATCTCGGCGCTGGCCCGGGAGGACAGCGACTTCTTCGACCGCACCCCGGTCGCCCGCGCGGGGCGCGCGCAGACCGGCCCGGCCGACGATCGGCCCTCGACGTCGGTGTTCGTCGATGGCCCCGCGGCGCCGGGCGTGACCGCGGCGCCGACCTCGGTCGAGATGCTGCGCCAGCCCGACCCGACGACCGATCTGCTGCGCGATCGGCGGCGGCGGGCGGTGCGGTTCGGCGCCGGGCTGGTGGTCGTGGTCGCGCTGGTCGCGGTGGTGTTCAAGTTCGGGCTCGGGCGCGGGCTCGGGCTCGGCGGCGACGGCGACCAGCCCGCGGCGGCGGTCGCCGTGGCGGCGCCGATCGACGCCGGCGTGGCCGCGCCCGGGCTGGTCCCGGTCGACGCCGCGGTCGACGCCGATCAGACCCGGGCCGACATCACCGCCCTGGCCCGCTACGGCTTCTTCTCGATCGGCTCCGACAAGAAGGCGGTGATCTACATCGATCACAAGCGCATCGCCGAGGCGCCGCTGATCCGCTACCCGCTCGAGCCCGGGCCGCACCAGATCAAGGCGGTCGGCCCGCGCAACAAGGCCAAGCGGTTCGACGTCATGATCGAGGCGACCAAGGACGTCGACCTCGGCGTCATCGAGTGGTGACCGCGCCCGGCGGGGCGCCCGCCGTCACGACAGCGGCGCGGGGCGGATGCTCGCGATGTGCATGCCGGCGCCATCGAGGGGGGACCGCGCTGGGCTCGGCGCCCGCGCCGGCCGTCACGACAGCGGCGCGGGGCGGATGCTCGCGATGTGCATGCCGCTCGGCGTGGTCGTGACGATCTGCACCCGCTCGCCGGCCGCGAACAGCGGCACCAGCTCCGGCGGCCCCTGGAAGTGCACGCCGGCCAGGTTGTTGACGTCGATGTCGCGCCCGTCGCCGTCGGTGGCCTGCTCGATCTCGAGCACGATCCGCGCGACCTGCCGCGGGGCGACGCTGTGGAACTTCGCCATCGCGGCGTACAACTCGATGGTCCGGATGGTGCCTACCACCCGCATGCCCACAGAGTCGCTCATGCCACGATGATACATGGACCGCGTGGCCGCCATCCCGAGCGGGACCGACGATCGCCGGCGCAGCCGCACCCACATGGTAGGCACGACGGCGCCGGCGGGCGGATCACTCGGCGTCGGCCGCCAGGGTGGTCGGCCCCTTGATGTCGAGGAAGCGCTCCAGCTTCTTCAGCGTCTTGCGCCCGAACCCCTTCACCCGGCGCAGGTCGGCGACCCGCTTGAACGGGCCGTGCTTGCCGCGGAACGCGACGATGCGCTCGGCCTTGGCCGGCCCGACCCCGGGCAGCATCTCGAGCTGTTCGGCGGTCGCGGTGTTGAGGTTGAGGCGGCCGGACGTGGCCTTGTGGGCGGGCGGATCGTCGTCGCCGACATCGGCGGTCGCCGCGGCGATCGACGGCGGCGCCGCCCGCGCGGCCCGCGGCTCGAGCCAGCCGAGCGCGGCGACCGCGACCGCGGCGGCGACGACGACGCTCCACCACGAGCGCCGGGACGAGGGGATGGACAGGGACACAGACGTGGACGTGGACATGATCGAAGACCTCAGGTGATGACGTTGCGTGGATGGGAGGGGGTTCAGAACGGCAGCGGCTCGGCGGCGCGCGCCGGCGCGGCCTCGTCCTTGCGCTTGGCCCGGGGCTGCAGGTCCTCCTCGTCGAGCTCGCGCAGCTGCAGCTTGAGGTTGGCCGGCAGCACGTCGAGGTACAGGTTCACCGACTGATCCTTGTTGGCGAACCCGCTGCCGACGCGCAGCCAGAACGTGGTGCCGTCCTTGCGTTCGATCGGGCACAGCACCTTGAACATGCGCCCCTTGTTGCCGAACCCCGGTGTCGTGATCGAGAGACTCATCGCAGTTGCTCCTTGAGTTGGTTGCACGGGTCCTCATGGCAAGCGGCGTGCCGCGCCCAACCCCGCGTTCGCTCGTCGCCATCGTCCGATTATCGGACGCCGCCGTCCGAATGCCGGACGATCGTCCCAGCCCCGGCCAGCGCCCGGCCGGGCCCGCGCGTCCGGCGCCCGGCCGCGCCGCCCCGCGGCCCGGACACGGATCGGGATCGGGATCGGGATCGGACGGATCGATCGGGACGGGATCGATCGGGACGGATCAGGATCGGGATCGGGATCGATCCGGATCGATCGGGATCCGGATCGGATCGACGATCGATCGATCGGGATCGGATCGGATCGGATCCGGGATCGGACGGGATCGGATCCGGATCGGACGGACCGGATCGGGATCGGGCCCGGATCGGATCGATCGGATCGGTCGGGCCCGGCCGCGAGTCGCCGGCCCGGCCGTCGCCGCACCCGCGGGCCACCCGGCCCCGCGGCCTGGGCCGCCGCCCCGCTACGGCGTCAAGGTCGTCGCGATCGTGAGCGTGGTGGCGGCCTTCACCACCACGTCCCGGCGCGCGGTCACCGGCGGCGACCAGGTCGGTCCGTCGACGCCGACCGCGGTCGCCAGCGGCGGCGACCACGTCAAGAGCACGTAGGGCCCAGCCGGCACCGCGTCGAGCAGGAACCGGCCGCGCTCGTCGGTGAGGACGTGGTACGGGTGGGCCGCGCCCATCAGCCACGCCGGCGCCTGCCCGGGGGCGGCCAGGCGCAGCGGCCCGGGCCGGTCGACGGCGAGCTCGACGCGCCCGCCGGGGTCGAGCGGCACCACCTCGTCGCTGACCGCCGACGCCGTCAGGTCGACCGCCGCGCGCAGCCGGCTCTCGATCGTCACCACCGCCGGGACCGGGCCGACCAGCTGGATCGTGGGCGCCAGGCCGCAGCCGGTCGCGGTCACGACCGCCGGGGTCTGCGCGAACCCCAGGCGCCCGCGCTCGATGCGCTCGAGGTAGACGACCGCGCCGACCACGGGCGCGCCGCTGACCGCCACCCGCGCCAGCGCGCACCCCGGCGGCCAGGCGACGCCCGCGCTGGCGCCCCAGCGGACCTCGCCCTCGATCACGCCCAGGTCCCCGACCCCGCCCGCCTGGTAGCTCGGCGGGCGCGGCGCGCTCCAGCTGCCCAGCGCCCCGGCCAGGCCGCCGCCGTAGCCGAACCCGCCGTAGCCGAACCCGCCGTAGCCGAACCCGCCGTAGCCGTAGCCGGCGAAGGCCAGCGGATCGTAGTCGGCGCCGCGCTCGAACCGATCGCGCGCGACGAACTCGTCGCCCCCGCCGGCCTCGTCGTCGGCGCCGCTCAGCTCGAGCCGCCCCGACAGGCGCGCCAGGATCCCGACGCCGTCGTCCTCGGGCGTCCCGGCCGGCGCCAGCGGCGGGCTCGCGGACGGCCGACACGCCGCGACCGCGACCGCGATCGCCACGATGGAGGGCCCGCGCACGCAGCCAGTGTGCAACGGCCCCGGCGTCGATTCAACCCGGCCTACGGCGCGCCGCCGGCTCACGGCGGCGGGCGGCGGGTCGTGAAGTAGGTGTCGACCATGGTCGCGACCAGCGTCAGGAACGCGCGCGCGTCGCTGACGCTGATCGAGGTCGCGAACGCCAGGCGCCGGCCGGTGCGCTGGATCGACAGGCCCTTGATCGCGTTGAGCGCGCCGGCCTGGCCCAGGGCCAGCGCGGTCCAGCGATCGCCCAGGATCTCGACGCGCAGGCGCTCGATCAGATCGGCCGCGGTCGCGGCGGCGCCGTCGTCCGCGAACCGGACGTTGCCGCGGACCAGGAAGCCGCGGGCGTCGAGCTCGAGCGTGACGGTGACGCGATCGGGGCCGGGCAGATCGCCGCCAGCGCCGTACGGGATCGGCAAGGTCGCCGGGAAGATGCCCGACGCGGTCACCATCAGCGCCGGGCCGGTGGGCTCGCCGGCCTCGGCCTCGATCGCCGGCACCCGCGCCAGCCAGCGCGGCACCGCGGCCGCCGGCGCCTCGACGTCGAGCGCGCCGGCCCGGGCCGCCAGCAGGCCGCCGAGATCGCCGGGCTGCGCCAGCGCGGTCCAGCCCAGCTTCCACTGCAGGAACACGCGGCGATCGCCAGGGAACACCCGCGGCGCGCGCGCGCGCCGCCCCAGCGCGCCGCCGACCACCGGGGCCCAGGCCACCGGGCCGTCGTCGGCGTCGAGCAGGTCGCGCAGCGCCGCTGGGGTCGCCCGCGCCCGCACGATCAGCGTCGTCGCGACGGCGTCGCTGGGCTCGGGCGTCGAGATCGCCAGGGTGTCGAACACGTCGGTCAGCGCGACGCCGGTGCCGCCGACCAGCGACCGGTAATCCGGCATCGGCGCGAAGACGCTGTCGACCCGCGGCGCCCACTCGGTGTCGCGCAGGCGATCGAGCCGCACCAGCACGCTGACGACGTGGCCGGCGGGGAAGAACGTGCGCAGGTCCGCGGCGGTGCCGGCCGACGGCCGCGCGGCGACGTCGCCCGCGCCGTCGGCCCCGGCGGTCACCGTGCCGCCGTCGAGCCCGGCCGCGGCCACCTGCCCGCCATCGGCGCCCGCGCCGCCGTCCGCGGGGTCGCTGGCCACCGCGGCGCCGCCGTCGGCCCCGCCGTCCCCGGCGAGCGCGACCTGTCCACCGTCGACCCCGCGGTCGCCGCCGAGCGCGACCAGCCCGCCGTCGACCCCGCCGTCGCCGTCGTCCGAGGCCAGGTCAGCGACCATCGGCACGGCGTCGACGTCCGCGTCGAGCCCGGCGTCCAGCCCAGCGTCGGCGCGCCGCCGCCGGCGGGCGTCGATCGGCTCGGCCGCGTCGGCCAGCTCGGCGTCGACCCCGGCGTCGGCCAGCCCGATGCCCGGCGGCGGCGGCGGCTCGGGCACCAGCGCGCCGGGATCCACGGTCGGCGTCGGCGGCGCCACCGCGGCCAGATCCTCCTGCTCCGGCGCCAGCGCCTCGGCCTTGGGCGGCGTCGGCGCGATGTCGATCGCGAAGCTGGGCGGCGTCCGCACCCGCGGCGGCCGCGCCCCGCACCGCAGCCCCCACAGGCTCAACAGGTGCAGCGCGATCGAGGCGACCAGGGCCACGCGCGTCACCCGGGGTCGGTCTGTGGGCGTCTGCCGTTCCACGAAGGCTCGCCTGGGCAGTAGCATCAGCGCATGGGCGAGTCCAGGCGCGACCCGAACGGCGCGGCGCACCCGCTCGCGCCCGACGCCATCGCCTACGTCGCGGCCGCCCGCGCCACCGCCCACACCTTCTACGCCGGCGTGCGGGTGCCCCACCGCAGCTGCGGCATCGCGATCGCCGAGACCTTCGGCCTGGCGACCGCGCCGTACCAGGCGCTGCGCCGCGGCGGCATCACCGGCGCCGGGGCCTGCGGCGCGATCCGCGCCGGCGAGCACGTCCTCGGCGAGGTGCTGGGCGACCCCGATCCGACCGGCGCGGTGACCGACGCCCTGCGCGCGGCGATGACCTGGTACCAGGCCGCCGCCGCCACGATCGATCGCGGCGGCGCGCCCGACATCGTCTGCGCCAACCTGGTGCGCCCGCTCGGCGACTTCGCCGGCCCGCGCCGCCAGGCCTTCTGCACCAACCTGGCGGCCCAGGTCGCCGCCCTCACCGCCGAGGCGCTGTGCCGCTTCGGCGCCGCCCGCCCGCCCGTCACCATCATCCCCGAGGAGGCCTGATGCCGCTCAAGAAGGAAGCCGTCACCGCGGTCGTCGCCGAGGCGTCGAAGAAGATGAGCGACCCCAACTACGCGGCCGTGATGGTCGGCGGGTTCGTCCAGACCCAGACCGCGCTGACGCAGTTCATCAGCGCCCACGAGGACGAGCTCGGCGGCGCCGACGCGATCGTCAACGTGGTCTTCCACGCCGCGCTGATCGGCGCCGCGTTCCACCGCGGCACCGGCCGGGCCCCGCGCATCGCCAGCTTCGACGACCTCGACCGCGCCAGCGGCGGCGATCCGCTGGCGCTGCTGGCCCAGGTCCAGCCGTTCGTCCACGGCTTCATCGACGAGAACGTCACCGACCCCGAGGCCAAGAAGGTGCTGGCGCTGATCGCGCTGGTGTTCGATCGCTAGCGGCGGCGCGCCGGCCGGTGTCTTTGGCCAGAGGTCATGTTAGGAACGGGCCATGGCGAACCCGACCGCGACCTTCGAGACCTCCATGGGCACCTTCTCGGCCGAGATCTATCTCGACCAGATGCCCGTCACCGCCGGCAACTTCATCAAGCTGGTCAAGCACGGCTTCTACGACGGCCTGCACTTCCACCGCGTCATCGCGAACTTCATGGTGCAGTTCGGCTGCGAGTACTCCAAGGACCCGAACAGCCCCCGCGCGGGCACCGGCAACTCGCCGTTCGGCCGCATCACCGACGAGCACCCGGCCGCGCACAAGCTCTCGAACGCGCCGGGCACGCTGTCGATGGCCAACACCGGCCAGCCCAACTCGGGCGGCGCGCAGTTCTTCATCAACACCGTCGACAACGCCCGCCTCGACTGGTTCTCGCCGGGCCCGTCCAAGCACCCGGTCTTCGGCAAGGTCACCGGCGGCCTCGACGTGGTCAAGCAGATCGAGACCGCGCCGACCAACCAGAGCGATCGCCCGCGCACGCCGATCAAGATGATCAAGGTCACGATCAGTGAGTAGCCGCGTCGCCGCGCTCGCCGCGCTCGCGGTGATCGCGTGCGGCGCCAAGGGCGGGGGCGTCGACCCGACCGCGGCCCGGTGCCAGCCGCACCGGACCCGGGAGCTGGCGTGCGCCGACGCCGAGACCGGCAAGGCCCTGATGCTCGTCGGCGACATGTGCCAGAAGGTGCTCAACGGCAAGAACCCGGGCATGTTCGGCGCCCGCGCCGTGCAGCGGATGGAGGCCGAGCTCGCGTGCGCCACCGCGCACGCCGACTGCGCCAGCTACGTCGCGTGCAAGGACGCGCTCGACGAGCGCGCCGCGGACGACTAGCGCCGCGCGCCGGGTCCCGTCGGCGCGGCCGGCCGCGGTCCGCACCGAGCCCGACATCGGGCCTGGGCGCTTCACGCGCGCCGCGGCCGTGGCGTACGCTGATGGACGATGAGCCGGGTGAGCGCCGCCGTGATCGAGGAGCTCCGCGCCGTCGTCGGCGGCGCCCACGTCCGCACCGAGCCCGCCGAGCTCGCGCCCCACAGCCGCGACACCGGCCCGTGGCGGACCGTCGGCGCCGCGCTGGTCGAGCCGGCCACGACCCTCGAGGTCGCCGCCGTGCTCCGGGTCGCCAACCGCGAGCGGCTGCCGGTCTGGACCTTCAGCGGCGGCTGGAACTGGGGCTACGGCGCGGCGATGGGCCTCGACGACGGCGCCCTCATCCTGCACCTGCGCCGGATGGACCGCGTGCTCGAGGTCAACCGCGAGCTGGCGTACGCGGTCGTCGAGCCGGGCGTGACCCAGCAGCAGCTGCGCGATCACCTCGACGTCCACGCGCCCGACCTGTGGTCGGACTGCACCGACTCGACGCCGCGCGGCAGCGTCCTCGGCAACGCGCTCGAGCACGGCGTCGGCTACGGGCCCGACTGTGATCACTTCGGCGCGCTGTGCGGGCTCGAGGTGGTCCTCGCCGACGGCACGGTCGTGCGCACCGGCGGCGGCCCGCCGGGGTCGACCACCTGGCACCTGCACCGCTGGGGCACCGGCCCCAGCCTCGACGGGCTGTTCGGCCAGTCGAACCTCGGCGTCGTGACCCGCGCCGGCGTCCACCTGACGCCGCGGCCCGAGGCGTTCCGGCTGGTGCTGCTCGAGCTCGACCGCGACGACGACCTCGGCGACGTGATCGACGTGGTGCGCGACCTGACGCTGCGCGGGATCCTCCGCGCCAACTTCCACACCGTCAACGACGTGCTGTTCGCGGCGGTGCTCGGCCCGTACCCGCGCGACCTGCTCGCGCCCGGCGCGACCCGGCTGACCGACGACGGGCTGCGCGCGCTGCGGGCGCGGCTGCAGATCACCCCGGCCAGCCTGACGCTCGGGCTCTCCGGCACCCGGGGCCAGGTCGCCGAGCAGCGCGCGCTGCTGCAGCAGCGCCTGGCGCGGTTCGGCAAGATCTCGGTGGTCGGCCCGACGCTGGCGGCGCGGCTGCCGGGCCTGGCCACGCTGCTCGAGCGCGCCGGCGCCACGCTGGGCGAGCGCGCCGGCGCGCGCCTGGCCGGCCTCACCGGCCTGACGCCGGCCAAGCTGCGGACCACGGCCAACGTCTACCGGTTGCTGCAGGGCATCCCGGGCGAGCGCGTGCTCGGCTTCGCCTACTTCAAGGCCCGCGGCGCGCGCCCGGAGCGCGACGTCGACCCCGCCCGCGACGGCGCCGGCATGATCTGGGCGCCGGTCATCCTGCCGCTGACCGGCGCGCACGTCCGCGCGGTCGCGGCGCTGGCTCGGCCGGTGTTCCATCGCCACGGCTTCGACTACGCCAACACGTTCATCTCGATCAGCGGCCGGGCGACGATGTCGCTGATGCCGATCTTCTTCGACCGCGACGACGCGGACGAGACCGCCCGGGCCCAGGCGCTGCAGCAGGAGCTGTTCGCGCTGACCCAGGCCGCCGGGTACCCGCAGTACCGCACCGGCCACGGGCTCCACCGCGTGATGTTCGACGACGCGCCCGGCTACCGGGCCGCGGCGCGCGCGATCAAGCGGGCGCTCGATCCCAACGGCATCCTCGCGCCGGGCCGCTACGGCCTCGACACGGAGGGGTAACCGCGATGGTCCGGCATCCACCCGCGCCGGCCGGGCTGCCCGGCCTCGGTCACCTGCTCGCGATGCGCAAGGACCCGCTCGGCCTGTGCGTCGCGATGATGCACCGCCATGGCGGGCTGGTGAGGCTCGACCTCGGCCGGCGCCCGGTCTACCTCGTGACCCACCCCGACCTGGTGCAAGAGGTCTTGCAGCAGCAGCACCGCAGCGTGACCAAGCAGACCTTCGGGATGGCCCAGCTGGCGCTCGTGGTGGGCAACGGCCTGCTGACCAGCGACGGGGAGTTCTGGCGCCGCCAGCGCCGGATCGCCCAGCCGGCGTTCCACGGCCAGCGGCTCGCGGGGTTCGCGGCGACGATGGTGCAGGTCGCCGAGGACACCGCCCAGCGCTGGGCCGGCACGGCGGCGGCCGGCGCCGAGCTCGACGTCAGCCGCGAGATGATGGCCGCGACCTTGAGCATCGTCAGCACGACGCTGCTCGGCACCGATCTGCGCACGTCGGCGACCGAGGTGGTCGACGCCCTCGACTTCCTGTTGCTCGAGGTCCGTCGGCGCATGATCAGCCCGTGGCTGCCGCCGCTGGCGGTGCCGACGCCGGCGAACCGGCGGTTCCGGCGGGCCCGGGCCACGCTCGACGCGCTCCTGGGCGAGCTGATCGCCGCGCGCCGCGCCGGCGCCGCCCGCGGCCAGGATCTGCTGCAGATGCTGGTCGACGCCGTCGACGATCAGACCGGCGAGCCGATGACCGCCGCGCAGCTGCGCGACGAGGTCGTGACGATCTTCATCGCCGGCCACGAGACCACCGCGAGCGCGCTGGCGTGGACCTGCTACCTGCTGGCGCTGCACCCCGCCGCGCGCGACCGGGTCTGGGCCGAGCTCGACGCGGTCCTCGGGGGCCGCAGCCCGACCCTCGGCGATCTGCCAGCGCTGCCGTTCCTGGGCCAGGTCCTCGACGAGTCGATGCGCCTGTTCCCGCCGGCGTGGCTGATCGCGCGCCAGACCGCCGCCCCGATGGTGGTCGGCGGCTTCGACCTGCCCGCGGACCACACGATCCTGCTGAGCCCGTACGCGGTCCACCGCGCGCCGGCGTTCTGGCCCAACCCGCTGGCGTTCGATCCCGATCGCTTCGCGCCCGCGCGGGTCGCGCACCACCACCGCTTCCAGTACATCCCGTTCGGCGCGGCCACGCGCATGTGCATCGGCAAGGGCTTCGCGCTGGCCGAGTCCAAGCTGATCCTCGCGACGATCTTGCAGCGCTACCGGCTCGACCTGGTCTGCGACCGCCCGGTGGTCCCGCAGCCGGCGGTGACGTTGCGGCCCCGCGACGGGATCTTCATGACGGTGCACGCGCGCGCCGCGGCGGGCTAGCCGCGTCCGTCGCCCCACGCGCGCTGGCGCGCTACCGCCCGCGCGGCTCGACCCAGACGCCGCCCTTGGGCCGCAGCGTCATCAGCGGCTCCATCTCGATCGGCGCCGGCTGCGCCAGGCGGAACTGGAAGCGCTGGGCCCAGGTCGCGAGGATCAGCTGGGCCTCGACCAGCGCGAAGTGGTTGCCGATGCAGACCCGCGGGCCGGCGCCGAAGGGCAGGTAGCCGGGCCGGCGGGTCTTGCGGTCGCCGCCGAGGAAGCGGTCGAGCTGGAAGGTCAACGGATCGTCGAAGTACGCGGCGCGGCGCTGCATCGCGACGACCGAGATCGTGACGATCGAGCCGGCGGCGATCGCCACGCCCCCGATCTCGACGTCGCGGTCGGCCTGGCGCGCGATCGTGTGCGCCGGCGGGTACAGGCGCAGCGTCTCCTCGAGGATCGCCATCGCGACCGGCAGCCGCGGCAGGTCGTCGTAGGTCGGCGCCCGCCCGGCCAGCACGCCGTCGAGCTCGGCGTCGAGGCGCGCCCGCGCCGCCGGCTGGGTCGCGAGCACGTACCAGACCCACGCCAGCAGGTTCGCGGTGGTCTCGTGGCCGGCCAGCATCAGCGTCATGATCTCGTCGCGCAGGTGCTGGTCGCTCAGGCCGGTGCCGTCGTCGTCCTTGGCCTGCAGCAAGATCGACAGCACGTCGCCGCGGTCGCCGCCGGCCGCACGCCGGTCGGCGATCACGCGCAGGACGACGTCGTCGAGGCGCGCCACGGCGGCCAGGCCGCGGCGCCGACCCGGGGTCGGCCAGCCGATCGGGATCGCCGACAGCACCGCCTTGAGGATGTACTCCATGGCGTCGGTCAGCGCGTCGCCGACCGCGCGCGCGTCGCCGGCCAGGTCGGCGTCGAACAGCGTGCGCCCGACGATGTCGAGCGTCGTCGTCATCATGCGCTCGGCGATGTCGAGCATCGCGCCCGGGCGCACCTCGGCCGCGTGCGCGGCGGCGCGCTCGGCCATGACCGCGGCGTAGCCGGCCATGCGCCGGGGCGTGAACGCCGGCGCCAGCAGCTTGCGCGAGCGCCGGTGGAAGTCCTTCTCCGCGGTCAAGAGGCCGTCGCCGAGCAGCGGCTTGGCCACGACCGCCAGGCCCGGGCCCTTGATGAACGCGTCCTCGTGCTCGACCAGCACCTCGTGGGCGAGGTCGGCGTCGGTGATGATGTAGACGGTGCGGTTGGCGACGCGGGTCCGGGTGATCCCGGCGTCGGCCATCCGCATCTGGAACCCGAGCCGATCGCGACGGAACTCGAAGAGCTTGCCGACCAGGGGCAGGCCCGGCTCGACGCGCAGGGTGACGGCGGTCATGGGCCGGACTATGGCGCGGCCGCCGCGCGCGCGCGACGCGATACGAGCGGCCACCGCGAAGTCAGCTTCAGGACCTGTGACTCGATTCGCGAGCACCGGTCCGCGCGCCGGGCGTCTCGCGTCGTGGGTGCGGGCCTCGTCGAGCCTCGCCCCCGAGCTGCTGGCTCGGCCTGGATGGGACCTCGGACGTCGGAGCGCCCCTGCACCTGCTTGGGTTCGGCGCACAACCCGCTGGAACTCAGCTCAGGCATTGCGGCCGGGCGGCGGTTCCGGCGAAACTGCCGCCCCCATGCGCCTCGGTGCTGACATCGCCCACGCCGCGCGCGTCCTCGCTGACGGCGGCCTGGTCGCGTTCCCGACCGAGACCGTCTACGGCCTCGGCGCCGACGCCACCAGCCCGGCCGCGGTCGCGCGCATCTACGCCGCCAAGGGCCGCCCGACCACCCACCCGGTGATCGTGCACCTGGCCTCGGCCGACGAGCTGGGCGCGTGGACCGACGACGTGTCCGACGCCGCGCGCGCGCTCGCGGCCCGGTTCTGGCCGGGCCCGCTGACGCTGATCGCCCGGCGCGGGCCGCGGGTCATCGACGCGGTCACCGGCGGCGCCGCCACGGTCGGCCTGCGCGTGCCGTCGCACCCGATGGCCCTGGCGCTCCTGCGCGCGTTCGGCGGCGGCATCGCCGCGCCCAGCGCCAACCGGTTCGGCTCGGTCAGCGCCACGACCGCGACCCACGTCGTCACCGATCTCGGCGCCGCGGTCGACTACATCCTCGACGGCGGCGCCTGCGCGATCGGCGTCGAGTCGACGATCGTCGACGTGTCCGGCCCGCACCCGGCGCTGCTGCGCCCCGGCGGCGTCCCGCGCGCGGCGATCGAGGCGTTCCTCGGGCGGCCGCTGGCGCTGCCGTCGGCGACGCCGGCCCCGGGCACGCTGGCCTCGCACTACGCCCCGAGCGCGCGGCTGGTGCCGGTGGCGCCGGGCGATCTCGGCGCCGCGTGCGCGCTCGCGCCCGGCCCGGTCGGCGCGCTGGCGCCGGCGTCGGTGATCGCCGCCGCGGCGCTGCCGTCGTCGATCAACGTGGTCGAGCTGCCCGACGAGCCCGAGGCCATGGCCGCGCGGCTGTACGCGGCGCTGCGCGAGCTCGACGCCCTCGGCGTCGCGACGATCGTCGCGTCGGTGCCCGACGCGGTCGGCCTCGGCGAGGCGATCGCCGATCGCCTGCGCCGCGCCGGCGGACCACGCAGCCCGGGAGGCGACTACGATGACTGAGCAGGCGGCGCCGGTGGTCGGCATCATCATGGGCAGCAAGAGCGACTGGGCGACGATGCGCCTGGCCAGCGAGACCCTGACCGAGCTGGGCGTGGCCCACGAGTGCAAGATCGTGTCCGCGCACCGGACGCCCGACCTGCTGTTCGACTACGCCGAGGCCGCCGAGGACCGCGGCCTGCAGGTGATCATCGCCGGCGCCGGCGGCGCCGCCCACCTGCCCGGCATGTGCGCGGCCAAGACCGCGCTGCCGGTGCTGGGCGTGCCGGTCCAGTCGAAGGCGCTGTCGGGGCTCGACTCGCTCCTGTCGATCGTGCAGATGCCCAAGGGCATCCCGGTCGGCACGCTCGCGATCGGCGAGGCCGGCGCGGTCAACGCCGCGCTCCTGGCCGCCGCGATCGTCGCGCGCGGCGACGCCGGCGTGCGGGCGCGGGTCGCCGCGTACCGCGCGGCCCAGACCCAGCGGGTGCTCGAGGATCCGCTGTGAACCGGACGCCGCCGCTGCTCCCGGGCGCGACGATCGGCGTCCTCGGCGGCGGCCAGCTCGGCCGGATGATGGCGATCGCGGCCCGGCGCATGGGCTACCGGATCTGCGTGCTCGATCGCGACCCGCGGTGCCCGACCGGCCAGTTCGCCGACGACGTCGTGATCGGGACGCTCGACGATCTCGACAGCGCCCGGTGCGTCGCCGAGCGCTCGGCGGTGGTCACGCTCGACACCGAGCACGTCCCGGCCGAGGTGCTGCGCGCGATCGCCGAGGTCGCGCCGGTGCGGCCGGGGCCCGCGGTGCTGGCGACGATCCAGGATCGCGCGGTCCAGAAGGCGTTCCTCGACCGCCTCGGCCTGGCCCAGGCGCGGTGGTCGACGTTCACCGACGACGCCTCGCTCGAGGCCGCGGTCGCCCGCGTCGGCGCCCCGGCGATCATCAAGGCCCGCCGGGCCGGCTACGACGGCAAGGGCCAGGCCCGGTTCGAGGCCGCGGCCGACGCGGTCGCCGCGTGGCACCGGATCGGCAAGCCGGCGGCGACGGTCGAGGAGCTCGTGCGCTTCGCCCGCGAGATCTCGGTGGTGCTGGCGCGCTCGACCACCGGCGAGATCGCGATCTACCCGATCGCCGAGAACGTCCACCGCCGCCACGTGCTGCACACGACCCGCGCGCCGGCGATCATGGCGCCGGGGCAGCAGGCCGCGGCCGAGCGGATCGCCACGACGATCGCCACCGCGCTCGACCACGTCGGCGTGATGGCGGTCGAGCTGTTCGAGCTGCCCGACGGCGCGCTCTACGTCAACGAGATCGCGCCGCGCACCCACAACAGCGGTCACTACACGTACGGATCGTGCGCGACCTCGCAGTTCGAGCAGCACATCCGGGCGGTGTGCGGGCTGCCGCTGGGCTCGCCGCGCCAGCTCACCGGCGCGGTGATGGTCAACCTGATCGGCGATCTGTGGGCCAACGGCGAGCCGCACTGGCAGCACGTGCTGGCCCGACCAGAGGCCCGGCTCCACCTGTACGGCAAGCTGCACCCGGCCCGGGGGCGCAAGATGGGTCACGTGCTCATCCTCGACGACGACCCCGACCGCGCGCTGGCCGGCGTCGACGAGCTCTTGGCCCAGGTCGCGTCGTAGCCCCGAGCCCACAATCGCCCGTCCCCGACCGCGCGACGCCGATGGCCCCGTGGTAGTTTCGGCCTCGGGCATGCCCACCCTGCTCTATTGCGACGTCGATGGCGTCGATCGCACGTACGAGCTCGGCTCGGAGCCGGTGGTCATCGGCCGCGCCGCCGAGTGCGCGATCCGCAGCGACGACCCGCGGATGTCGCGCCAGCACGCGCGGATCACCTTCGACGGCCAGTCGATCTGGGTCGAGGACCTCGGCAGCGCCAACGGCGTGTTCGTCGGGCGCGATCGCGTGAGCGTGGCGGCGCTGCCGAGCGGCGAGGTGGCGCTGGTCGGCAGCCTGCTGATCCAGGTGCTCGGCGCCCAGGGCGCGCTGCCGCCGACCGGCGGCGTCCACGCCCAGCTCTCGCACTGGCTGGCGATGGAGCGCAAGGCCCGGGCCGCGATCGAGGAGGAGCGCACCGCGCTGGCCAAGCGCGTCGGCGAGCTGATCTCCGAGATGAACACCCAGGCCCGCGCGGCCTCGAACGAGCTGACCGCGGTCCTGCTCCAGCGCGACGAGGCCATGGGCCGCGCCGAGCGGCTCGAGGACGACGTCGGCAAGCTCGAGGACGAGCTGGTCGTCGCGCGGGCGACGCCGCGGCCCAGCGCCGACGACAAGGCCGCCCGCGACAAGCTCGGCGCCGCGCAGGTCGAGCTGGCCCAGCTCAAGGACCGCGCGCGCGAGCTGCAGCGCGAGGCCGAGGAGGCGGAGGAGCGGTTCGGCGAGGCGACCGCCGAGCGCGATCGCGTGCGCGAGGAGCTCGACGCCACCGCCGCCGAGCGCGATCGCCTGGTCGCCGAGCTCGAGGCGGTGCGCGCCGCGCACGAGGAGGCGGCGAGCGAGCAGGTCACCGCGGTCACCGGCGTCCAGGCCCAGGCGGTCGCGCTGGCCGTGACCGCCGAGCGCGACCGGCTCGTGGCCGAGGCCGCGGCCGAGCACGCGCGGCTGGTGGCCGAGACCGACGCCGAGCGCGTGCGGCTGCTGGCCGAGGCCGCGACCGAGCGCGAGCGGCTGATCGCCGAGGCCGCGGCCGAGCGCGACCGCGCGCAGAAGGCCAGCGCCCTCGAGCGCGACAAGCTCGTGGCCGAGGCCACCGGCGCCCGCGATCGCGCGCTGGCCGAGCAGAAGTCGCGCCACGAGGCCGACCTCGCGGGCCTGCGCAAGGACATGGCGCGGCTCAACGACGAGCTGCTCGTGGCCGAGACCCAGGCCGGCGTGATGGTCGCCGAGAAGCAGGCCGCGGCCGAGCGCCGGATCTCCAGCCTCGAGAGCGAGCTGAACGCTGCCCGCCGCGCCGGCGGCGCCGATCGCCTGGCCGAGGCCGGCGAGAAGGTCGCCGCGGCCGAGGCCCGGATCGCCGAGCTGACCGCGCAGCTGACCGACGTGCGCACCCGCGCCGGCGAGGCCGAGCGCCGCGCCACCGAGGCCGATCAGCGCGCGATCGCCGCCGACGAGCGGATCACCTCGGCGCTCGAGCGCGCGTTCGCGGCCGAGGGGCGCGTGGCCGAGTTCGAGGCCCAGGTCGCGCAGTCGGGCGAGCGCGGCGGCGACGTCGAGGCCCAGCTCGGGGCGGCGTCAGCCTCGGCCAAGGCCGCCGAGCAGCGCGCCGACGAGCTCGAGCGCCAGCTGGGCGCGGCCAAGGCCGAGCTGTCCGCCGCCGAGGAGGCCCGCGCGGCGCTCGAGGCTCGCGCCGACGAGGCGGACCTGGCGATCGGCCGGCACGCCGCGGTCAGCCGGCAGCTCGAGGAGGCGCTGGCCAAGCTGGCGTTCGCCGAGACCGCGATGCGGGCCAAGACCAGCGGCCAGGCCACCGCCGACGGCGAGCTCAAGGCCGCGCTCGAGCGCCTGGCCGCGACCGAGAGCAAGCAGCGCGCCGCCGAGGAGCGCGTCGCCGCGCTGACCCGCGACCTGGCCGCCGCGGCGACCGCGCAGACCGAGCGCGACGCCGCCGCCGAGGAGCGCGTCGCCGCGCTGACCCGCGACCTGGCCGCCGCGGCGACCGCGCAGACCGAGCGCGACGCCGCCGCCGCGCGCTCGACCGCCGAGCTGACCGCGCGGGTCGAGGCGGTCACCGCCGAGCTGGCCGCCGCCCGCGCCGAGCGCGCGGCGGGCGCGGCCGACGACGATCAGCGGGCCCAGGCCGCCAGCGCGGCCAGCGCCGCCGCGACCAGCGCCGCCGCCGCCGCGACCAGCGCCGCCGCCGCCGCGCACGCCGAGGTCGAGCGCCTCGAGGCCGAGCTGGCGGAGCTGACCGGCGAGCTGGCCGCCGCCACCGCCCGCGCCACGACGCTCGAGCGCGCCGCGGCCCGGGGCGACGAGCTCGAGCGCGAGCTGGCCGCCGCCACCGCCCGCGCCACGACGCTCGAGCGCGCCGCGGCCCGGGGCGACGAGCTCGAGCGCGAGCTAGCCGCCGCCACCGCCCGCGCCACGACGCTCGAGCGCGCCGCGGCCCGGGGCGACGAGCTCGAGCGCGAGCTGACCAGCGCGCGCGCGCGCCTGGCCGCGCTCGACGGCGATCGCGGCGCGGCGACCCAGCGGATCGCCGACCTCGAGGCCGCGGTGCGCGACGCCGAGCAGCGCACCGTCGAGCTCACCGCCGCCGCCGCCCGCTTCGCCGACGATCTGGCCGAGGCCGAGGGCCAGGCCGCGCGCGACGCCAGCGCCGCTCAGGGACCGCTCCTGGCCGAGCTCGACGCGCTGCGCGCGCGCCAGGCAGACCTGGCCGCCCGCGCCGCCGCGGCCGACGCGGCCCTCGCGGCCGCCGACGACCGCACCAGCGCCGCCCAGGCGCGCGCGTCCGAGCTGGCCGCCGCGCTGGCCGAGCTCGAGCGCCGCGCGGCCGAGGCCGAGACCGCCGCCGCCGCCGCCGCCGAGCGCGTGGCCCGGCTCGAGGGCGAGGCCGGCATGGCCGAGGAGCTGGCCGGCGAGGTCGAGCGCCTGCGCACCCGGGTCGAGTCGGCCCGGGCCGACGTCGCGGCCGCCGAGACGGCGTTGACCGAGGAGCGCGCCGCCCGGACCGCCGCCGAGCAGCAGGCCTCCGACCTCTACGATCGCCTCAACGAGCGGGCCACGACCCAGACCTCGGCGCCGCGGCCGGACCCCGACTCGACCGCGGTCGGGATGTCGCCGCTGGCCGCGGCCGGCGAGCAGATCACCGTGCTGCAGGAGGCGTTCGCAGCGCTGCGGTCGTCGATGCGCGCCGCGAGCGACGAGGCCGCGATGATGGATCAGACCGAGTCGGTGCAGGTCGTGTCCGGCGCGCTGTCGCAGGCGGTCGAGGACATCGAGCGCGCGCGCGACGCGCTGCGGGCGCTGTCGGATCTGGCGCAGCCCCAGGAGCGGTGACGTGATCGGCCAGATGATCGGGCGCTACCGGGTGGTCCGTCCGCTCGGCGAGGGCGGCATGGCGCGCGTGTTCGTGGCCGAGGACACCAACGTCGGCCGCCAGGTCGCGATCAAGGTGCTCCTGCCCGAGTACAGCAACGCGCCGCGGGTGGTCGAGCGCTTCATGAACGAGGCCAAGGCCATGGGGCGCATCCGCCACCCAGGCGTGGTCGACGTGTTCGAGGTCATGGTCGCGCCGACCGGCGAGCTGTGCATCATCATGGAGCTGGTCGTCGGCGAGACCCTGCGCGAGGCGCTGTGGAAGCACGGCCCCCTGCCCGCGCCGGCCGCGCTCGCGGTGATGGAGCAGCTGGCCGACACCGTCGCCGCCGCGCACGCCGAGCGGATCATCCACCGCGATCTCAAGCCCGAGAACGTGATCCTCGTGGTCGACCCGCTCGAGCCGCAGCGCCCGCGGGTCCGGGTCCTCGACTTCGGCATCGCCAAGGTCGAGGACGGCTCGGTCAAGACCGCGACCGGCACCCAGATGGGCACGGCCACGTACATGGCGCCCGAGCAGTTCCGCAACGCCAAGCTGGTCGATCACCGCGCCGACATCTACGCGCTCGGGTGCGTGTTCTTCGAGCTGGCCACCGGCACGCCGCCGCTGACCGGCCGCAACCTGTTCGAGCAGATGCAGGCGCACCTGACCCAGCCGCCGCCGCTCGACCGCCTGCCGCCGACGCTGCCGCCGTACGTGCGCACGATGATCGGCCAGATGCTCGAGAAGGAGCGCGATCGGCGCACGTCGTCGCTGGGCGAGGTGGTCGCGACCCTGCGCGGCGGCGGCGGCCCGGCCCCGGTCGCGGCGACCGCGCTGACCACGGGCCCCGCGGCCGCGCCCGGCGGCAGCCGCGGCGTCGTGATCGCGCTGGTCGCGATCGTGCTCGTCGCCGCCGCGGTCGCCGCCGCGATCGCGCTGTCCTGATCGGCGGCTGGTCGCGATCGCGATCGTCGCCGCCGCGATCGCGCGGTCCTGATCGGCGGCTGGTCGCGATCGCGATCGTCGCCGCTGCGATCGCGCGGTCCTGCCCCGGGGCCCATCGGTGATGCCCCGCCTCGCTCCACCTCCTGCGCGATCACATCGTCGCGTCGTCCGGATCCACCCGTCGCCGGCCCCACCTCGCGCACGCGGCCGCGCGGATCGGGATCACCCCAGGCGCCCCTTGGGATCCCTTGGGATGCCCGACGGCCGCGACGGCTCAGAACGTCACGGCGACGCTGACCTTGAGCGAGGTCGACAGATCGGCGATGCGCTCGGGCGGCGAGGCGTCGTAGGACAGGACGAACGCGTTGACCAGGGACAGCCGCGAGGTCAGGTGGCTGGTCAGCGAGGTCTCGGACAACAGCAACACGTCGCGCGGCGCATCGAGCCGCGGCTGGACGTAGACGGTCTGGGTCCCGACCACGTCGTCGTCGAACGCCAGCGACCCGGTCAGGTACGCCGAGGCCCGATGGCGGACCGCGGCGGCCCCGCTGTCACCGACGTCCGCGAGCTCGGACAGGCGCTCGTACTCGAGCATGTAGGCCAGGCCGGTGGTGACGGAGCCGTGCGCGCGCACGACCACGCGCAGCGCCGGGCCGGTCCCGACCACCGCCCGCACCGACAGCCGCCGGAACGCGTCGTACTCGTGCTGACCGTACGCCTCCCACAGCACCCGCCTGGTGAGGATCCGGCGCACGCGGACGTGCTCGAAGGTCTTCTCGCCGAGCTTCACGCCCTCGCCCTCGGCGTACTCGCCCCGCGCGAGCGCCAGGCCCAGCCAGCACCGGTGCGCGTAGATCGCGCTCCCGGCGCCGGAGACGCGGACGACGTGGGTGTTGCCGGTCTGCCAGTCGATCCCGCCCGACGCCTGCCCCGACCAGCCGGGCTCGGGCTCGGCGGTCAGCGATCCCTGGACGTTGACGATCTGGGCGTGGGCCGGGACCGCCGCGAGCAGCAGGCCGGCGACCACCAAGGCGGGTCGTCTCAGCATGTCGCATCCTACCTACCACCGCGCGCCGCGGTCGCCGAGCGGACGCCGATGTGCCCTCGTCGCGCGCACCGTGCGCGCTCGCGATCCGTCAGCGGGCGGTCGCGCGCGTGGCCGACGCGGCCGCGGCCGCGAGCGCGCCGGGCGTGGGCTTCACTCGATCGGGAACGCGCCGGTCGACAGCACGCCCTGCGTGCGCGTCGTCGCGGGCACCGTGACGTCGCCGGTCGGCGTGTGCAGGCGGATCCGCCCGAGGCCGCCGCCGCCGCCGCCGCCGCCGTCGATGTTCATCATGCCGCCGCCGGCCGCGCCGGGCTCGGCCGCGGTGCTGTCGATCGCGCCGTCGCCGCCGGCGCCGCCGCCCGAGCTGCTGCCGCCCGCGGCCGCCGCGCCGTCGCGCCGCCCGGCGGCGCCGTCGGAGCCGTTGCGCCCGCCGCCGCCGCCGCCGCCGGTCGCGATCAGCGCGGCCTCGCCGAGCTCGATGGTGGCGCCCTCGAGGAAGATGCCGCCGCCCGCGCCGCCGCCGCCGCCGCCGTTGTTGCCGTCCGCGCCCCACCCGCCGGCGCCGCCGACGTAGATGGTCGCGGGCGCCGCGGCGCTGCCGGCCACGCGCACGCGCCCGAGCGCCGAGAGCTGGATCGCGCCGCCGCCGCCGCCGCCATCGGCGAGGCTGTTGGGCGCGCCGGCGCCGCCGCCGCCGCCGCCGATCAGCGGGACCAGCGGGTTGCCGGCCGTGTTGCCGCAGCGATCGAGCGCCGACGACATCGCCACCAGACCGCCGGGACCGCCGGCGCCGCCGCGCGTGCCGAAGCCGCCGCCGGCGCCGCCGCCCTTCTGCGAGCCGTTGTTGCCCGGCGCGCACCCGAGGGTCACGACGCCGTCGCGGCCGCCGTTGCCGCCGCCGGGGCCGCCGCACCGGAGCGTGTAGCCCTCGCCCAGCGTGCAGCCCGGCGAGAAGTCGATCGTGCCGGCCACGTCGATGTCGCCCCGCGCGACCACCACCAGCGCCCGGGTGCCGAACCCGAACAGCGTGACGTCGGCCGGCACCGTCAGCGCGTCGACCACGAGCAGCGCCATCTTGGGCTCGATCAGCCGGAACACGGTCCCGGGCACCGGCAGGAGGTCCGGCCCGGCGCCGATCCGGATCTCGCCGGTGTCGGTGTTGAGCGAGTAGTTCGAGCCGGCCGGCAGCGCCAGCGGCATCGTCGCCATCGGCAGCAGCGAGCCGAGATCGATCGCCGCCGTGTTCGACGGCGCCAGCGCGCCGCAGTGCGGCGCCGGCGTCGCCGCGCACGCGACCGCGCAGGTCTCGACCACCGGCGCGCCCTCGGGCCCGGCCGGGCACGTGATCGCGTCGGCCCCGTCGCAGCGCGCCTCGCAGCGATCGCCGCCGTCGCCGCTGGGCTCGAACGTGCAGCCCGCGAGCAGCGAGATCAGGCCGAGACCAAGGACGAGCCGTGACATGGGCGCAGCATATGCCAGACGGGCCCCGCTTCCCACCGGGGGCGCCTGCCCTCACACTATCTGCGTGACCGCCCCCGCACCGATCGCCCCCGCGCCGCGCTACGGCTCCCTCGGCCGCGTCCTGCACGTCGATCTCTCGACCGAGCGCCACTGGGTCGAGGAGGTCGACGAGGCCGTCTACCGCCAGTTCCTCGGCGGCTACGGGCTCGGCGCCTGGCTGATGTGGAAGCACTTCCCGGCCGGCGCCGACCCGCTCGCGCCCGAGGCCTGCTTCGCGATCTGCTCGGGCCTGCTGACCGGCACCGGCACGCCGTTCTCGGGCCGCATCCAGATCGTCGGCAAGTCGCCGCTGACCGGGACCTGGGCCGACTCCAACTCCGGCGGCTCGGTCGCGTCGCACCTGCGCCACGCCGGCTTCGACGCGCTGGTCGTCCGCGGCAAGGCCGCGCGGCCCACGCTCTTGGTGATCAAGGACGACGAGGTCAGCTTCGCGCCGGCCGACGAGCTGTGGGGCCAGCAGATCCCGCCGGTGTTCGACGAGCTCAAGCGCCGGTTCGGCGGCAAGCGCGACGTCGGCGTCAGCGCGATCGGCCCGGCCGGCGAGCGCCAGGCCCGGATCGCGTCGGTGATGAACGACCGCTACCACGCGTTCGGCCGCCAGGGCTTCGGCGCGATCTACGGGTCGAAGCACCTCAAGGCGATCGTCGTCGGCGGCTCCGGCGAGGTGCCGATCGCGCAGCCCAGGGAGTGGAAGGCGGTCGCGAAGCGCATCACCGACGAGTACAAGAGCTCGATCGGCCTGTTCATGCGGTTCTTCGTGTGGATGGGCAAGCCCAAGCGCTGGCTGGCGTGGCTCTACCGGATGTTCCCGCGCCGCGGCATGAAGATCCAGGCGCCGGTCGCGGCCATGCGGCAGCTCTGGACCGATCGCGGCACCACCGGCGCCGTGAGCCTGTCGGTCGAGAACGGCGACGCGCCGGTCAAGAACTGGAAGGGCGTCGGCAGCCGCGACTTCCCGCTCGGCAAGCAGGGCTACAAGCTCGACGGCAAGGAGGTCGACAAGTACGTCACCAAGAAGCTGTCGTGCGGCGACTGCCCGATGCCGTGCAAGGGCATCGTCCGGGTCAAGGACAAGCAGCTCGAGGACGTGCGCCGGCCCGACTACGAGACCATCTGCGGCTTCGGCGCCAACCTGCTCAACGACGATCTCGAGCTGGTGACCGCGTGCCACGACGCCTGCAACCGCTACGGCATGGACGCGGTCAGCTCGTCCGCGACCCTGGGCTGGGTGTGCGAGGCGGTCGAGCGCGGCCTCTTGACCAAGGACGACCTCGACGGCATCGATCTGCGCTGGGGCGACGGCGCCGCGGCGCTGGCGCTGACGATCAAGATGGGCGAGGGCGCCGGCTGCGGCGCCTGGCTCGCCGACGGCGTCCAGCGCGCGGCCGCGCACCTCGGCAAGGGCTCGGAGCAGTTCGCCGTGCACGTCCACGGCTCCGAGCCCGCGTACCACGACCCGCGCTTCACCTCGCTGATGGGCGTGACCTACATCGCCGATCCGACCCCGGGCCGGCACACCGCCGGCTCGGCGTCGTGGAACGAGACGTTCGGCGTCGGCTTCTCGCTGCCGGCGGCGGCGCCCAAGGCCGAGGTCGAGGTGAAGTGGAAGAGCGATCAGGGCAAGGGCCAGGCCCAGGCCCACTTCTCGAACGCCCACCAGGCGATGAACGGCCTGGGCCTGTGCATGTTCACGATGCTGACCGGGCGCCTGCCGTGGCTCGAGCTGGTCAACACCGTCACCGGCTGGGGCATCGACGAGCCCGAGCTGCTCCGCGCCGGCGAGCGCATCCAGAACCTGCGCGCGGCGTTCAACTGGCGCGAGGGCCTCGCCCCCGGCGACTTCACCGCGCACCCGCGCATGCTCGGCGAGGGCGACGGCAACCTGACGGCCGGGCCCCTCAAGGGCGTGCGGGTCGCGCTGCCGGTCCTGCGCGACGACTACTACCGGCACATGCACTGGAGCCCGACCACCGGCCGCGTGACCCGGGCCCGCGCCGAGGAGCTGGGCATCGCCGAGCTGCTCGGCGAGTACGTCGCCTGATGGCGTGGTTCGGCAAGCCCAAGCTGCGGGTCCACGTGCTGATCCGCGGCCGCATCGGCGACGGCTGGTACGACGTCGACGAGCAGGTCGCGCTGACGCCCGGCACGACGCTGGCGCAGCTGATCGCCGACGGCGATCGCCTGGGGCTGCCGCTCGCGACCGCGGTCGCGGCCAGCCCGCACCTGGCCCACACGCTCATGTGGAACGGCGAGCGCTGCCCGGTCGACGAGCACGGCGACCGCGCCCTCGCCGACGGCGATCAGCTGTACCTGCTCGCGCCGCTCGCCGGCGGCTGACGCTTCACGCGGCGCGCAGCGCGGCTACAGGCCGGCGCGGTTCCGCACCCACCACACCACGTCGGCCAGGGCCTGCTTCTCGAGCTTCTCGAGCAGCGACCGGACCTGGCTCTTGACCGTGTTCTCGCTGATGCCCATCACGTCGGACAGGCGGCTGCGCGGGATGCCCTCGCTGGCGAACGCCAGGATCTGGCTCTCGCGCAAGGACAGCTTGTTCTCGGTCGAGACCTCGTTGACGACGACCGCGAGCTTCTCGCGATCGCCGTACTGGCTGCCCGACAGCGTGCGCTGGACGAACTGCGCCAGGTTCTCCGAGAAGAACGGCTTGCAGACGAACTCGACCCGCAGCGCGTGGGCGCGGTTGATCGTCGCCGGATCGTTCGAGCCGGTGAGGATCAGCACCGGCAGGTTGCGATCGCGCTGACGCAGCGACTCGACCACGTCGAAGCCGGTGCCGTCCGGGAGGTTGATGTCGACGACCGCCGCGGCGAGCTCGACCTTGCTGTCGATCACCTCGAACGCCGCGTCGAGCGACGCCGTCATGACCACATCGAAGTAGGCGCGGGTGCCACGCTGCAGCGATCGACCGAGCGCCGGATCGTCTTCGACGATCAGCAGCTTGGGCTTCCCCGTCGCGCCCGAAGTCGCCTGCGAAGGCTCGGCGTTCATGTCTTCTCTTGTGCCACAGGTCGGGCGCGCGGTCGATGTGCGCAAGCGGTCGGTCGACGCCCACCCCCGAGGGGTGAGGTCGAGGAGCGTGAATTTCCAGGCACGTCGATCGGCGCGCTGGGACCTCGATCACCCTCGCTGGCAAGGCCCGGCACGAGGCGGCCGTGCGTCGAACGCACCGCCGCGCCACCTCACGACAGGATCGTCGCGATCAGCGCACCGTACAGGCGCAGCAGCGCCGACACGTCGCGATCGTCGAAGCGCAGCTCGGCGCCGAGCACGAAGTCGCGTCCGAAGTGGAGCGTCGACAGCGTGTGCGGCGCGGCCGGGCCCGGGCCGATCGGCAGATCGGTCCCGCCGACGAGCGCGTCGTCGACGCCGCCGAGCACGTACATCGAGCGGAACACCTGCAAGGCCGCCAGCAGCCGGACGCGCGGCAGCCGCGTGAAGCTCGACGCCATCGTGTCGAGGGACAGCCGCAGCCGGCCCTCGCCGAGCACGGCGTCGACGCCGACGCCGAACCTCGACTCGCGGATGCCGGCGCGGAACGCCAGCGGCCCGAGCCGTCGTCCCCACTGGGCGGTGAACCGCGCGCCGTCGGCGATCGTGGTGCGGCGCGTGAAGGTGCCGTCGGGGTTCTCGGTCAAGGTCGGCGCCGCCACGTCGCCCCAGGGCCCCTGCTCGACCTCGATCAGATAGAACGTGTCGCGCCGGGTGCCGATCTCGGCCGACACGACGAAGCGGGGCGCGGCGGCGACCAGGTTCCACTCGGCGCGCAGGCCGACCAGCGCCTGCAGCCGATCGAGATCGCGGGCCGCGTCAGCGAGCGACGCGGTGGTGTCGGCCAGATCGTCGGCCGCGGTCGGGTCGTCGATCAGCCGCGCCAGCCGCCCCTGCCGATCGCGGTCGGGCTCGGCCAGCTCGGCGAGGAGCGCGCCGGCGTTGGCCGCGTAGCCGTCGACCTCGTCGAGCCCGCGCCGGACCTCGGCCATCCCATCGGCGACGTCGCCGCGCGCGGCGCGGAGGCGATCGCGCGCGGCGGCGGTGTCGGCGACGAGGCCGTCGAGCCGGGCGCCGGCCGTCGGCACCAGGCCGTGGACCCGGGCCTGGGCCCGCGCCAGCGATCGATCGAACGCGTCGGTCCGCGCGGCCGCGGCCTCGAGCGGCTCGGCCAGCTCGCCCGCCCGGAGCTGGCGATCGAGGCGGGTCATGCGCTCCGACAGCGGCCCCGCCACGAACTGGCGAGCGCGATCGGTGGCCTCGTTCGCGACCTCGGCCCGATCGGCCGCGCGCGGGATCGCCTGCTCGAGGCCGCGCAGCGCGCGATCGGTCGTCGCGGTCTCGAGCACGCGCGCGATCGGCTCGCCCGAGCGCAGCTGCCGGTGGCCGGCGGCGGTCTCGTCGGGCTCGGGGCCGCCGGGCGAGATCTCGACGTAGTTGTCGGCCAGCGGCGACGCCGCCTTCTTCTCGGCCCAGGCGTCGTCCCACAGGACCACGTCGTCGCGCAGGCGCAGGCTGACCCGGGCCTGGCCGTTCTCGATCGCGAGCGCGTCGATCTCGCCGACGACGATGCCGGCGATCATCACGCGCGAGCCGACCGGCAGGCCGTTGGCGTCGCGGAAGTAGGCGTAGGTGTGGAAGCGCTGGCCGTAGGTCTTGGGGCGCGCCGCGCGGTAGATCCCGTAGCCGGCGCCGAGCGCGAGGCTGCCCAGCACGACGATCGTGGTGGCGCGGGCCAGCGTGCTCATCGCGGCCAGGGTAGCACCCCGGGTCAGGCCGGGCGCGGCGGCCGTCGACGCGGCCGCACCAGCTCGATCGTGAACACCGCCAGCGCCACCCAGATGAACCCGAACGCGGTCAGCTTGGTCCGCGACAGCGGCTCGTGGAACACCGCGACCGCCATGATCAGCTGCCCGGTCGGCGCCAGGTACTGGAGCAGACCCACCGTCGACAGCGGCAGGCGGCGGGCGGCGGCGGTGAACCACGCCAGCGGCACGGCGGTGACGAAGCCGGTCGCGATCAAGAGCGCGTGGGTCGCCCCGTCGACGTGACCGAGGCCGCCGCCGCCGCGCGCCGCGAGGTAGATCAGGTAGGCCGCGCCGATCGGCGCGATCATCGCGGTCTCGATCGTCGAGCCCACCAGCGCCGGCACCGCGATGACCTTGCGCACCAGGCCGTAGATCCCGAACGACGTCGCCAGCGCCAGCGCGATCCACGGCACCCGCCCGCCGACGATCGTCAACCAGCCGACCCCGATCGCCGCGACGGTGATCGCGATCACGGTCAGCGGCGCCAGGCGCTCGCGCAGGACGCCGACCCCGAGCGCGACCGACACCAGCGGGTTGATGAAGTAGCCGAGGCTGGCCTGGAGCAGGTGGCCGTTGAGCGTGGCCCAGATGAACAGGCCCCAGTTGGCCGCGAGCAGCGCGCCGCTGCCGGCCAGGGTCGCGAGCGCCCGGGGCTGGCGCGCGACCGTGCGCAGCCCCGCGCCCTGGCCGGTGGCCAGCGTCAGGAGCGCGAAGGCGCCCAGGCCCCAGACCGCGCGGTGGGCCAGGATCTCCAGCGCCGGGATCGACCGGAGCTCGCGCCAGAACAGCGGCACCACGCCCCAGGCGGCATAGGCGGCGACGCCCAGGCCCAGGCCCAGGCGCCGGTCCCGCGCCGCCGCGGCGGCGTCACGCAATCGGCTTGTACTTGAGGCGGTGCGGCTGGTCGGCGTCGGTGCCGAGCCGGCGGTGCCGGTCGACCTCGTAGTCGTAGAAGTTGCCCTCGAACCACTCGACGTGGCTGTCGCCCTCGAACGCCAGGATGTGGGTCGCGATGCGATCGAGGAACCAGCGATCGTGGCTGATGACCACCGCGCAGCCGGGGAAGTTGAGCAGGCCTTCCTCGAGCGCCCGCAGCGTGTCGACGTCGAGGTCGTTGGACGGCTCGTCGAGCAGGAGCAGGTTGCCGGCGGTCCGGATCATCTTCGCGAGGTGGACGCGGTTGCGCTCGCCGCCCGAGAGCACGCCGACCTGCTTCTGCTGGTCGACGCCGCGGAAGTTGAACGACGACGTGTACGCGCGCGACGCGACCTTGAGGTCGCCGAGCATCATCTGCTCGAGCCCGTCGGAGATCTCCTCCCACACGGTCTTCTTGTCGTCGAGCGCGTCGCGGCTCTGGTCGACGTAGCCGAGCTTGACCGTCTCGCCGATCTTGATCGCGCCCTGGTCGGGCTGCTCGACCCCCATGATCATCCGGAACAGCGTGGTCTTGCCGGCGCCGTTGGGCCCGATCACGCCGACGATGCCGCCGCGCGGCAGCTTGAACGACAGGTCGTCGATCAGCAGCCGATCGCCGTAGCCCTTCGAGACGTGGTCGAAGATGACCGCGTCGTTGCCGAGGCGCGGGCCCGGCGGGATCACGATCTCGAGCGTCGGATCACGCTGCTCGCGCTGGGCCTCGGACACCAGCTCGTCGTAGCGCTGCATGCGGGCCTTGCTCTTGGCCTGGCGGGCCTTGGGCGAGCTCCGCACCCACTCGAGCTCGCGCGCCAGCATGCGCTCGCGGGCGTTGGCGGCCTTCTCCTCGGTCGCCAGCCGCTTGGCCTTGGCCTCGAGCCAGCCCGAGTAGTTGCCCTGGAACGGGTGGCCCTCGCCGCGGTCGAGCTCGAGGATCCACTCGGCGACGTTCTCGAGGAAGTAGCGATCGTGGGTGATCGCGACGACGGTGCCGGGGAAGTCCTCGAGGGTCTTCTCGAGCCAGGCCACGCTCTCGGCGTCGAGGTGGTTGGTGGGCTCGTCGAGCAGCAGCATGTCGGGCTTGCTCAGGAGCAGCCGGCACAGGGCCACCCGGCGGCGCTCGCCGCCCGAGATCCGGGTGACGTCGGCGTCGCCCGGCGGCAGCCGCAGCGCGTCCATGGCCATGTCGATCGCGTGGTCGAGATCCCAGCCGTTGCAGGCGTCGATCTTGTCCTGGAGCGTGCCCTGCTCGTCCATGAGCTTGTTCATCTCGGCCTCCGAGATGTCCTCGCCCATCTTCATCGACACCTCCTCGAACCGGGTCAGGAGCGCCTGGGTCTCGGCGACGCCGTCGAGCACGTTGCCGCGCACGTCCTTGGCCGGGTCGAGCTGGGGCTCCTGCGCCAGGAAGCCGATCCGCAGCCCCGGCGCCGGCGTGGCCTCGCCGACGATGTCGGTGTCGAGGCCGGCCATGATCTTGAGCAGCGTCGACTTGCCGGCGCCGTTCGAGCCGATCACGCCGATCTTGGCGCCGGGCAGGAACGACAGCCAGATGCCCTTGAGGATCTCGCGCTTGGGGGGGACGACCTTGCGAAGGTCCTTCATCACGAACACGTATTGCTGCGCCATGGCGCGCGCAGTCTACGCCGGGCCAGGACCGCGCGTAAGGGGCGGGGCGCCCCGGCCGGGTGCCGCTATAGTGCCCGCCATGTCCGAGCCTCCCAAGCGCGGCGTGTCGCGCCGCAACGTCATCCTCGGGGTCGGCGCCGCCGGCGTCGTCGGCGCCACCTGGACGATGCGCTCCAAGATCCGCACGTTCATCGACAAGCGGACCGTCCTGCCGTCGTTCGCGGCGACGCCGCCGCTGATCCCGCACGACCCCGTCAAGGATCGCACGACGATCTACGTGGCCCAGGGCGGCGGCCCGGCCGGCAACGTCGACAGCGCCGTGGCCAAGCTCGGCGGCATCGACAAGATCATCCGCCCGACCGACGTCGTCGTGATCAAGGTGTCGGCCCAGTGGTGGAACCAGGGCATGACCAACGTCGCCGCGGTCAAGCGCACGATCGAGCACATCCTCGAGCTCCCCGGGTTCACCGGTGAGGTCATCGTCTTCGAGAACACCCACTTTCACTTCCCCGACAAGGCGGTCGACGATCCCGGCCGCGGGCTCACGCGGGCCTGGACCGCGCCCAGCGTGCGCAACGTCGACGTGCCGGGCTGGCGCAGCCTGGGCGACCTGATCCCGCACTTCGCCGCGCTCGGCGCCCCGGTCAGCTTCTACGGGCTGGTCGACGGCGGCGCCAGCGCGCTGGCCGGCGACCCCTGGTTCGATCCCGAGCACGCGCACGGGGTCTACGGCGGCGACCGCCGCGGCCCGATCGCCCGGGGTGAGGCCCGCGACGGCTACTTCTGGGACTTCGACAAGGTGTTCCGGCTCAAGCGCAGCCGGGTCGGCTACGCCCAGACCCCGCTGTCGTGGCCGCGCTTCACCAGCCCGCGCACCGGCCGGGTCGTCGACCTCAAGGACGGCGTGTTCCGGCGCGAGGGCGACCAGCTCGTGGCCGACGGCCGGGCGCTGAAGTTCATCAACATGACCACCGGCAACGAGCACGGCTCGACCGGGTTCACCGGCGCGTGCAAGTCGCCGATGGGGCTGGTCGACATGAGCGCGGGCGCGCTCGGCACCGACCCGCGCGTGCGCGGCTACCAGTCGGTCCACTACTTCGGGCGCACCGGCCGGCCCCACCCCGAGCGCGATCCCACCTGGCGCATGGCCGGGCCGCTGGCCCACTGGAACAACCACGTCATCAAGGCCGACCTGTACCTGACCTGCTGCGAGTGGGTCGCGATCACGCCCAAGGACGGCTACGACGAGGCCGACGACATGCGCCACCACGCCGCGTGCGCGCAGCAGGTGGGCACGCTCGTCGCCGGCACCGACCCGGTCGCGATCGACGCCTGGTGCCTGCGCAACATCATGAGCCAGTTCGACGGCAAGCACGCCGCGATGATGAGGCTCGACGACCCCGACTCGAAGGCGTCGAAGTTCCTGCGCTACTTCCGCCAGGCCGCGGGCTGGGGCACGCTCGACCCGGCGCTGGTCACGGTCGCGTAGCGGCCGGGGGCCGCGCGTGGTCAGGCCCCGGTGAACAGCAGATCGAGCGCGGCGACGAGGTCGGCGCGCCGGCTGGCGAGCGTGCCCACCACCGCGCCCAGGCCGCTCCGCGGCACCGCGGCCAGCTCCTGCACGACGACCACGTAGGCGGCGCCGTCGACGGTGACCACCGGATTGAGCCGCGTGATCGGCCGGGCGCCGTAGCGCTTGACCGTGATCAGCGGCGCCACGGTCCGCGTCTCCAGCCGGGCCAGCAGGTCGGCCTGGAGGTCGACCAGCAGCGGGTAGGCGCCGCGGCGCGGGTTGCGGAGCAGGTCGAACTGCGCCATCAGAACCGCCGCAGGCCGTCGCTCCACAGCCCGTGCTCGAGGACGCGGCGGTTGTACGCGTCGATCGCCTCCTCGTTCTCGGCCAGCCACTGCGCCCGCTCGGCGTCGGCGATCGCCGCCGTCAGGCCCGCCTCGAGGATCTCCGACAGGTTCAGGCCCAGCGCCCGGGCCCGCTGGACCAGGTCGGTGCGCACCGACAGATTGGTCGCCGCCTTGCGAGTCATGCGCATAGGGTATGCGCACCCCGCCGGCGCCGCAACGCCGTTCACGCGGTCAGGTGCTCGATCAGGATCTTGGTGCCGATCGCGATCAGGGCCAGCCCGCCGACGATCTCGAGCCGCCCGCCGAGCCGGGCGCCGAGCCGCCGGCCGAGCGGCACCGCCGCCGCGACCAGGACCGCGGTGACCCCGGCGATGAGCGCCACCGCGACCGCGCCGCTGACCGCGAGCAGCGGCAGGGTCACGCCGGCGGCCAGCGCGTCGATGCTGGTCGCGATCGCCAGCAGCACCAGGCCACGCCAGGCGAACGGCGCCGAGGGCGCCTTGGGGGTGTCGTCCTCGGTGAGGGCGGCGTGGATCGACTTGGCGCCGAGCGCCCCCAGGATCACGAACGCGATCCAGTGATCGAAGCGCGCGACCACGCCGCCGAGGCGGTCGCCGGCCAGCCAGCCGAGCGCGGCCATGCCGCCCTGGAAGGCGCCGGTCAGCCCGGCGATCCGCGCGACGTCGCGCACGCGCACCTGGGGCGCGGTCAGCCCGCGGACCGCGCCGGCCGCGACCGCGTCCATGGCCAGGCCGAGGGCGACCAGCAGCGCGCCGAGCATGGCGGCATCCTACGTGACGCGCGCCCGGCCGTCAGCCCCTGCGACGTCGCGCCGCGGCCGCCCGCGGAGTAGGCTCGCGCCGATGTCCGTCGTCGGCACCGTCCGTGTCACCTGCCCCGGCTGCGCGCGCGCGCACGACGCGCGGCTGGTGCAGAGCGTCAACACCCGGACCCAGCCCGACGACAAGCGCCGGCTCCTCGCTGGCGAGCTCAACACCGTCGCGTGCGGCTGCGGGCGCCGGGTCCAGCTCGCGGCCAACCTCCTCTACTACGATCCCGACGCCGACTACTACGGCCGGGTCTGCCCTGGCGACGACGCGGCGCTGGCCGAGGCCGCGGCGCTGTTCGAGGCCGCCGGCGCCACCGGCCAGCAGCGGCTGGTGCCGTCGGCCAACGCGCTGGTCGAGAAGATCAAGATCCTCGACGCCGGCCTCGACGACTGGGCGATCGAGATCGTCAAGGTGCTGCTGCTCGCGACCGTCGGCGACCTCGACCGCGTGCTCCTGTTCGACCGCGTCGACCGCGCCGCCGGCCGGCTCCACTGGGTCCGGTTCGACGAGCACGCCGCCGATCCGCGCGCGGTCGCCAGCGACCTGACGGCGTACGAGGCGGTCGCGGCGCGGGCCGCGTCGGCGCCGCGCCGGGCCGAGCGCCAGATCGATCGCGCGTGGGCGGTGGCCGCCGCCGCGGCGCTGGTCGCCGCCGGCAATTGAGGCCCGGTCGCCCCCGCGTCGCTCGAACCGCGGCGGGTTTGCTGGCAGAATCCGGCGGTGGCGACGCCGACGGTCATCGCCGAGCGCTTCGAGCTCGAAGAGCTCGCCGAGTCCGGCGGCATGGGCTCGGTGTATCGCGCGCGCGACCGGATGACCGGCGGCCGCGTCGCGGTCAAGCTCCTGGCCAAGGCCAACCAGCGTTGGGCCGAGCGGTTCCGGCGCGAGGCCCTGGCGCTGTCCGAGCTGGCCCACCCGGCCATCGTCCGCTACGTCGCGCACGGCGTGACGCCCGCGGGCGAGCCGTACCTCGCGATGGCGTGGCTCGACGGCGAGCCGCTGTCGGCGCGGCTGCGGCGCGGCCGGCTGGCCCTGACCGAGGCCTGCGACCTCGGCATCCGGATCGCCGACGCGCTCACGTTCGCGCACGCGGCCGGCGTGATCCACCGCGACCTCAAGCCGGCCAACGTGTTCCTGATCGACGGCGACGTCCGCGGCGCCACGCTGCTCGATTTCGGCGTCGCGCGCCTGCGCACGCTGTACTCCGACACGACCCGCACCGGCGATCGGGTCGGCACGCCGCGCTACATGGCGCCCGAGCAGGTCCGGGCCGCGCGCATGGTCGACTGGCGCTGCGATCTGTGGAGCCTCGGCTGCCTGCTGTACGCGGCGCTGACCGGGCGGCCGCCGTTCTCGGCGCCCGACGAGATGGCGACCTGGGGCAAGATCCTGCTCGAGGAGGCGCCGGTCCTGTCGGTCGCGCGGCCCGACGCACCGCCGCCGCTGGTCGCGCTGGTGAAGCGCCTGCTCGAGAAGGAGCCGGGGCTGCGCCCGGCCAGCGCCGCGGTCGTGGCCAACGAGCTGCGCCGGATCGAGCGCCCCGAGGGACCCGAGTCGACCGGGATCACCTCGGTCGGCGTGTCGCTGGCGTCGTCGGGCGAGCACCGCCGGGTCGCGCTGGTGATGATCGGGCCGCTCACGCTCGACGAGCTCGACGGCGCCGACGGCGGCGACCCCGACGCCAGCGACGACACCCGCCCGGGCACCCTGCCCCACCTCGACCTGGCGGCCTCGGCCGATCGCCACGGCGGCACGTTCGAGCCGCTGGCGCACGGCGGCGCGCTGATCACCTTCGCGGGCTCGCCGGCCGCGACCGACCTGGTCGCGCGCGCGGCCCGGTGCGCGCTCGAGGCCCGCGGCGTGTGCGGCGCCGCGATCGCGCTGGCGTCGGGGCGCGGCGGCAGCGGCAACGCGTCGGTCGGCGAGGCCATCGAGCGCGCGGCCGAGCTCTTGCGGCGCGCGCCCCGCCACGCCGATCGCGATCGCGCGGTCGCGGTCGACGACGTCAGCGCGGCGCTCCTGGGCCCGCGGTTCGAGGTCGACGCCGCCGGCGCGCTGCGCGGCGAGCGCCCCGACGACGGCGTCCGCACGATCCTGGGCCTGGCCACGCCGACGGTCGGGCGCGAGCGCGAGCTCAACCTGCTGGTGTCGGCGTGCCGCGACAGCGCCGACGAGCCGGCCGCGGCGGCGATGGTCGTGGTCGGCGACGCCGGCGTCGGCAAGTCGCGGCTGCGCCACGAGCTGGTCGCGCGGCTGGGCCCGGGCACACGGATCTGGGCCGGGCGCGGCGATCCGGTCCGGGCCGGGTCGCCGTTCTCGCTCCTCGGCTCGGCGCTGCGGCGCCGGCTCGGCGTCGAGGACGTCTCGACCTCGGCCGCCCGGGTCGCGGCCGGGCGGCGCGTCCAGATCGCGGTCGACGACCTCGGCCTCGACGAGGCCGAGCGGGTCACGGTGTTCCTGGCCGAGCTGATCGGCGCGCCGCTGGTCGGCGCCGCCACCGCCCAGCTGGCCGCGGCCCGGCGCCAGCCGCGGCTGATGAACGATCAGCTGCGGCGCGCGTTCCTCGAGCTGTGCGCGGCCGAGCTCGCGCTCGGCCCGATCCTGTGGACGTTCGACGATCTGCACTGGGGCGACGCGCCGTCGATCGAGCTGGTCGACGAGGCCCTGCGCACGTTCGCCGATCGGCCGCTGACCGCGATCGGCTTCGCGCGGCCCGAGGTCGAGGGGCTGTTCCCGCGGCTGTGGGCCCAGCGCGGCGCCACGCAGATCCGCCTCGGCCCGCTGCCCAAGAAGGCCGCGACCCGGCTGGCCGAGGGCGTGCTCGGGCGCGGCGCCTCGCCCGCGACGATCGCCGCCGTGGTCGAGCGCGCCGGCGGCAACGCGTTCTTCCTCGAGGAGCTCCTGCGCGCCGCCGCCCACGGCGAGGTCGAGCGCCTGCCCGAGACGGTCGTCGCGATGGTGCAGGTGCGGCTCGAGGCGCTGGCGGCGCCGGCGCGTCAGGTCCTGCGCGCGGCCGCGGTGCTGGGCGCGCGGTTCTCGGTCGCGCCGCTCCTGGCGTTGCTCGGCACCGAGCTGCCCGAGCGCGAGCTCGATCAGATCCTGGCCGATCTGGTCGCGCGCGAGCTGCTGGTCGCCGAGGACATCGATCGGCGCGAGCTGTCGTTCCGGCACGACACGATCCGCGAGGCCGCGTACGGCATGCTGCTCGACGGCGATCGCCAGCTGGCCCACCGCACCGCCGGGCTGTGGCTCGAGGCCCAGCACGAGCGCGACGCGCTGACCGTGGCCCAGCACCTCGAGGCCGGCGGCGAGGAGGCGCGCGCGGCGCTGTGGTACCGGTACGCGGCCGAGCACGCGCTCGACGCCGGCGATCCGCACGCGGTCATCGACCGGGCCGCGCGCGGCCTCGAGTGCGGCGCGATCGATCACGAGCGCGGCGCGCTGCTCCTGCTCGCGTGCGTGGCCCACGACTGGCTGGGCGAGACCGAGGCCACCGAGCGGTGCGCGCTGGGCGCCCTCGACGCGGCCCGCGAGGGCAGCGCGATCTGGCTGCGGGCCGCGGCCGAGCTGGCGGTGGTCGCCGGCCGCCTCGGCAACCACCACCTGCTGGTCGGCGTCGCCCGCGACGTCGCCCGGGCCCGCACCGGCGAGGCCCGGCGCGATCGGGTCGTGGCGCTGGCGATCGTCGCGTCCGAGCTGCTGCTGGTCGGCCACGTCGATCAGGCCCGTCGCCTGCTCGATCGGATCGAGGAGCTCGACGACGCCTGGTCGACCGACGGCGTGGCCGCGGCCTGGCGGCTGCGCGCGCGCGGCATCGCGGCCCTGGTCGGCGGCGACAGCGTCGCGGCGCTGGCGCTGATGCGCGCGTCGACCGAGCAGATGGAGCAGGTCGGCGCCCGCCGCGACCTCGCGAGCGGGCTCACCAACATCGGCTTCCTCGAGATCCTCGTCGGCCGGTTCGCCGAGGCCGAGACCACGCTGCGGCGCGCCGGCGCGCTGGCCGGCGAGCTCGGCGCGGTGCGCATCACCACCGTCGCCACCCAGAACCTGGCCCTGGCGCTGTTCTACGGCGGCAACCCGGCCGAGGGCTACCGCACCGCCAAGGTCGCCGAGCAGCTCGCGCGGGCGCAGGACTCGCTGCGCCTGGCCGGGGCGGCGCTGGTCTACCAGGCCCGCGCGCTCTTGGCGCTGGCGCGCCCGGCCGAGGCCCGGGCCTGCGCCGCCAGCGCGGTCGAGGTGCTGACGGCGATGCCGCCGACCCTGGCCTACGCCCAGGCGGCGCTGGCGGCCGCGGCGCTGGCCGATGGCGATCTCCCGGCCGCGACCGCCGCCGCCGCCACCGCCGAGCGCCTGCTCGACGAGCTGGGCGCGATCGAGGAGGGCGACGCGTTCGTGCGCCTGGTGCTGGCGCGGGTCCGGATCGCCGCCGGCGATCACGTCGACGCCCGCCGGATCATCACCGCCGCGGTCGCGCGCATCGAGGCGGCGGCAACCGGGCTGTCGGACCCCGACGCCCGGGCCAGCTTCGCCGCGGTGCCCGAGCACGCCGCGCTGGTCGCGCTGGCGCGCCCGCCGCGGTGACGCCGCCCGCGACGCCGTCGTCGCGCGCTGGCATCGAAGTTGAACTACCGACGGCACCCACCCCGAGGTGCCACATGTTCCCGTCTGGTTTCTCCGTCGTTCCTGGACGTTGCCCATCGCCATCGCCACCGGCGCGCTGACCGCCGGTGCCACGCTGGCAGCGCTGGCCCCGCGCGCGCGCCTGCCTGACGCGTGCGCCACGACGGTCGAGCTCGACGTCGAGGTCGCGCCGCCGCCACCGCGCGCGCCCGACGACGCGGCGGGGCCGCTGTGCACGCTGCCCGCGGCGCCCGAGCGACCGGACGCCGCGACCACGGCGCCGGCCGTGGCCGCGTGGCCCGGCATCACCCGCCTCGACGCCACCCACTACGCCGTCACGCGCGGCGCCCTCGAGCGCGCGCTGGCCGCCCCCCAGCCGCTGCTCCGCGGCGCGCGGATGATCCCGGCGGTCTCGGACGGTCGGCCGATCGGGATCAAGCTGTTCGCGGTCCGCCCGCAGTCGATCGTCGCGGCGCTGGGGCTCGCCAACGGCGACACGCTGCGGGCCATCAACGGGGTCGCGCTGATCAGCGCCGACAACGCGCTGGTCGCCTACGGGCGCGTGCGGGCGGTCGAGCGGATCGCGCTCGAGCTGACCCGGCGCGGCCGGCCGATGACCCTGCACTACCAGATCACCGAGTAGCGGCGCGCGATCGAGGCCGCCGCGCGCCGCGCGCCCGCGGTGGCGACCGCGGGCTACCGGAACACGATCGGCAAGAGCGCGAGCGCCTGGACCCGCTCGTCGCGGAAGCGCGCGACCTGCCGCAGGGTCGCGCCGACGACCGCCGCGACCTCGGGCGAGAGCTGGCTGGTCGCGTCGAGCAAGGCCGCGGTGCCGACGCTGGCGCCGAGGTGCCCGACGTCGACGTCGCCGATCCGGCCGATCAGATCGCGCAGCGCCAGCTCGGGCGGGTACACCTCGAGCTCGACGCCCGCGCCGACCTGGCCCAGGTCGCGGGCCGCGGCGACCGCCGCCGCGAGGCCCCCGAGCTCGTCGACCAGGCCGAGCTGCCGCGCCTGCGCGCCGGTCCAGACCCGGCCCTGCGCGATCGGCTCGATCTCGGCCGGGGTCTTGTTGCGGCCGGCCGCGACCCGGCCGACGAACACGCGGTAGGTCGCGTCCATCATCGCCTGGACCGCGACCTTCTCGTCGGCGGTCCACGGGTCGAGGCTGGCGAACATGGTCGCGCGCTTGCCGCGCCCCATCGGGTACGTGGTCACGCCCAGCTTGGCCAGCGCCGGCCCCGGCGCCAGCTTGCCGCCGACGACGCCGATCGAGCCGGTCAGGGTGTCGGGCTGCGCGAAGATCTTGGTCGCGCCGGCGGCGATGTAGTAGCCGCCCGACGCCGCGACGTCGCTCATCGACACGACCACCGGCTTCTTGGCCTTGATCTCGGCGACCGCGTGCCAGATCAGCTCCGACGCGAGCGCGCTGCCGCCGCCCGAGTCGATCCGGATCACGACCGCCTTGACGTGGTCGTCCGCGGCCAGCACCCGCAGGGTCGGCACCAGCGTGCGCGACGCGATCTGCTGGCGCGCGCCCATGATGCCGTCGCCGCCGCCGTCGACGACGTCGCCGAGCGCGTACACCAGGGCGACGTGATCGGTGGTCGAGCGATCGGCCGGGACCGCGCCGATGAAGCGCGCCAGCTTGACCATCGCGGCGGTGTCGTCGTCCTTGGCCTCGACGCCGATGCGCGTCCACGGCTGACCGAGGCCGTCGCGGAACGCCTCGAACGGCGTGACCTCGTCGACCAGCCCGGCCGCGAGCGCGCGCTCGGCCGGGAACAGCCCCTCGTCGATGCGCTCCCTGACCGCGTCGGGCGACAGCGCCGGGCGGCTCTCGCTGACCATCGCGACCATCGTCTGGTAGCGCTGATCGAGGATCGCGCCGAGGACCTCCTCCATCTCCTTCGACGGCCGGTCCCGGGTCAGCGGCTCGGCCGCGCCCTTGTAGGCGCCGACGTGCAGGAAGTCGGCGGTGACGCCGATCCGATCGAGCAGGCCCTTGAGGTGGACCGGCATCGCCGACGGGCCCATCAGCATCACGTCGCCGGTGGGCGCCAGCGCGATGCGATCGCACGCGGCCAGCACCAGGTAGCTCGCGGTGGCCGCACCCTCGGTGTGGCAGTAGAGCTTCTTGCCCTTGGCGCGCCAGGCGCCGATCGCCGCGCGCAGCTCGGCCAGGTCGGGCAGCGACGCGCCGACGCCGTCGACCCGCAGCACCAGGCCGGTGAGGGTGGCGTCGTCGGCGAGGCGCGCCAGCCGCTCGGTGAACGGCAAGAGCGGGATCACGTCGTCGGAGCCGGTCCACGAGTACGACTTGAGCTCGCCGAACGAGCCCGCCAGCACCATCACGCCCAGGTGCGGCTGGTCCGCGGCGTACCCGGGGCTCGCGTCGGGCGCGTCGTAGGGCCCGGGCCGCTTGAGGTTCTCGACGACGTTCTTGATCATCGCCAGCGGATCGCCGAGGCCCGGCATGCTCGGGCTCGCGCTGCCGGGCGCGTCACCGCTGGCGCCGCCCGCGGCCGCGCTGGCCCACGGATCGTCGGCCTGGGTCGGCGCCGCCCACTGCGGCTTGTCGTGCGCCTTGCACGCCAGCAGCAGCAGCGCGGCGAGCGCGAATGGGGACCTCGTACGCATGGGAGCTCCTCGAGCAGGGGTCATGAGCATCGACCCGCGCCGCGCGATCGCGCGCCCGAGCGCTCGATCACGGCGAGGTCGGTGGCGTGTCGCTGCCGCCCGGCGGCGGCGGCGGCGGATCAGGCTTGTCGGGCGGCGGCGGGTTCGAGCCCGCGCCGGAGCCGGTGCCCGTGCCAGCGCCGGTGCCCGAGCCTGACCCGTTCTCGGGCGGCGTCGGCCCGCTGCCTCCGCCGGAGAGGCGGTCGAGCTGGCGCTTGATGCGATCGTCGTTCGGGTAGATCTCGAGGTAGCGCTTGTAGGCCTCGATCGCGAGATCCGCGCGGCCCTGCTGCTGGTAGGCCTCGGCCACGCCGCGCAGCGCGTCCTTGTTGCGCGGCGACAGCGCCAGCGCGGTCCGGAACTTCGACTGCGCCGACGCGAACTGCTTGGCGTCGATGTGGCAGTAGCCCATGCCGATCAGCGCCTCGACCCCGGCGGGGCGCTCGTCGAGCGCCTTGGTGTAGTACGGCATCGCCTGGCCGCAGTCGACCTCGGCGAGCTTGTCGGCCTTGGCGACGAGGCGGTCGTAGGGATCGCCCGAGCCGCTCGGCACCGACACGCCGCTCGAGCCGCTCGAGCCTCCGGACGAGCCCGAGCCCGAGCCGCTCGAGCCACCCGACGAGCCCGAGCCCACGCCGGCGTCCACCTCGGGCGGCATCGGATCGGTCGCGTCGACGCCGCTGACCTTGGCCATGAGCGCCTTGGCGCCGGCGTGGTCGGGCGAGATCGCCAGCACCGAGTCCACCGCCCCGCGGGCGTCCTCGTTCTTGTCGGTCGCGGCGGCCAGGCGCGCCGCCAGCCAGCGGCCGCGCACGTCGCCCGAGGTCTCGAGCGCGCCGACGCCGCTGTCGGCGGTCGCGATCAGCGTCGCCGCGCGGGCGTAGTCCTTGTCGCGCAGCGCGACCTGCGCGTCGACCAGCGTCAGCTCGTGCGCGTCGTCGTCGCTGGGGGTGCCGGCCCGGGCCGCGTCGAGGTAGCGGACCAGGTCCTTGCGGTTCTTGCCCTGCAGCCGCAGCACGTCGGCCATCGCGATGTTGGCGAGCACCGCCGCGGCGGCGTCGCTGCCGGCGGCCTTGATCGCGCGCTGGGCCAGCGCCAGCGCGGTCAGGGTCAGCTTGCGCCGCTCCTCGCGGACCTTGTCGGCGGTCTTGCGATCGGTCGCGAACCCGGCCTCGTCCTCGAGGATCTGCGCCTGCGCGGTGATCAAGCGGGCGCGCAGGCCCAGCGTCGCGGCGTCGTCGCCCGCGCTCGTCAGGCTCCGCTCGGCCGCGATCAGCGCCGGGGCGGCGTCGCGGGCCAGCTCGGCCCGGGCGGTCTCGAGCAGCTCCGACCCGCCGCCGGCGTCGCCACCGGCGGGACCGGCGTCGATCGTCGCGACCGCCACGCCGGCGTCGCCCGCGGCCACGGCGGTGCCAGCGCCGGCGTCGCCCGCCTTCTTGGGCGGCCGCAGGAACGCGAAGTAGACGATGGCGGCGGCGGCGCCGATCACCACCAGCGAGCCCAGGGCGATCCACAGGCCCACGCCGCTCTTCTTGCGGGGCACGTCGGCGAACGGATCGAAGCTGGCGTCGACGTCGGACGCCATCGACCGACGGCCGGCGGTGAACGCGGCGTCCTCGGCCGCCTGGGGCCGCACCACGCCGCCAAAGGCTTCGGACGCGGCGTTGGTCGACGGCCGCACGGCGCCGCCGCTCGGCCCGCTCGGACCGTCGGCCGAGTGGGCCAGCGGCGCGACCGAGTCGTTCGCCCAGCCGCCGGTGGCCTGCGGGCTCGGCGGCGGCGGCGCGACCGCCATCATCGGCCCCGGGGTCGGCGGGGGCGCGGGCAGCGGCGGCCCCGGGACCATCACCGGCACGACCGGGCGCGGCGGCGGCGGCGGCCCCGGCGGGGCGGGCAGCGGCGGCGCCGGACGGCTGGGCGCGCGCACGGGCTCGACCACGGTCTCGCGCTCGGTGGCCTTGACCGCGCCCATGCCGGCGACGGTCTGGCGCGCGTCCACCGCCGGGAGGCGCGGCGGCGTGATCTGCCCGGAGTCCGACCGCGCGCTGCGGGCCTGCTCGGCGACCACGAAGAACGACGCGAGCTCGGCGATGTCGCCGAGGCGCTTCCAGGTCTTGCCGCTGCGGGAGATCATCGACTCGCGCGACACCGAGCCGGCGATGATCCACTGCTGCAGCGTGGCCAGCTCGCGGCACGACCGGGTCTCGCCGTTGTCGAGCCGGATGATCCAGTTGCGCTCGCCGTCACCGACCGTCACCGGCCCCGAGGCGGTCTGGGCCCGGGGCTCGGGCACGCCGCGGCCGTGCGGCCCGCTCTGGGTCGCCGATCGGGCCGGCGGCGGCGCGCTCGGCGACGGCTGGCGCGTGGTCGGGATCCCGTTCTGGGTCTGCGACCGCTTGCGGATCTTGAACATGTGCCCGCAGGTCGTGCACTTGACCGTGACGCCACCTGGCTTCAGGCGAGCTTCATCGAGCTCGTACTCGGTCTGGCACTTCTCGCAGCGAACGTCCATCGCGGGATTGGGCTCCGCATCGCTTCTAACACGGCGCCGACGGCAATTCTATGGCGGGCGGGCATGGCCGGCGGCCCCCCCTCGGCGGGCGCCGGTGGTACCCTGGCGCCGTGAGTCCGCCCGGCACTCCCCGTGACGGCGAGCGCGTCGCCCTCGACGCCTTCGTCAAGGCCGCCGCCGGTGACACCGAGCTGGTGTTCCGGGTCCGCGACCTGTCGCGCTCGGGCCTGTTCCTCTACACCCGCGTCGCCCGCACCTACCCGTTCCGCCCGGGCACGACCCTGTCGATCGAGCTGTTCGACTTCGACCAGACGCTCACGCTCAAGGTGGTCGTGGCCCGCGTGGTCGAGCCCGGCAGCCCCGAGTCCGAGACCTCGCCGACCGGCTTCGGCGTGCGCATCGTCGACGCCGATCCCGCGACCCGCACCCGGCTCGAGGCCCTGATCGACCGGATCAAGGCCGGCGACACGATCTACTGACGGCGCACAGGCTCCGGGCGCGCGCCGTCCCGTGCCGCGCCGCCGTGCGCGCGCCCGGCCCGACCCGGTCGGCCACCGCCTCGTCGTCGACGACGCCCCGGGGTGGGCGCGGTGCGGTCAGCGCGCGACCACGGTGGCGGCCGGCTCGCCGCGCAGGCTCCGGGCGCGCTCGATCAGCTCGACCAGCTCGCGGCGGTCGGCGTCGCCGGCGGCGGTCGCGCGGGCGACGGCGGCGATCTTCGCCAGCGACCAGCGCTGCGCGTCCTCGGCGCCGCGCAGCACGTCGGCGAAGCCCGCGACCGCGACCGCGAACCGGAAGTCGGCCGGCGCGGTGTCGAAGCTCGCGGCCGGGCCGGTCGGCATCGCGAACGCCTCCTCGGTGGCGCGGTCGCCGTCGGGGGCCTTGGAGCGGATCCGGACCGTGCCCAGCGGCGTGGTCTGGCGCGCCCGCGGGGTCAGCGCGACCTCGTACAGCGCGGTCACCTGGTGCCCGGCCCCGACCTCGCCGGCGTCGACCGCGTCGACGCGGAAGTCGGCGTCCGCGATGTCGCGGTTCTCGTACCCGAGCAGGCGGTAGCGCGCGACCACGGCGGGATCGAAGTCGACCTGGAGCTTCACGTCCTTGGCCGCGACCTCGAGCATCGCCACCAGATCGCGCGTGAACAGCTGCGTGGAGGCGGCCGGGGAGTCGACGTAGTAGTTGTTGCCGTTGCCGCGATCGCCGAGCTGCTCCATGAGGTCGGCGCGGTAGTTGCCCATGCCGAAGCCGATCGTCGACAGCGTCACGCCGGCGCGCTTGCCGGCGTCGATGATCTTGAGCATGGCGTCGAGCGAGCTGGGGCCGACGTTGGCGTCGCCGTCGGACAGCACGATCACGCGGCTCTGGCGCCCGCGGCCGAGCCCGCGCTGGGCCTCGGCGTAGGCCAGCTCCAGCCCCGAGCCCATCGCGGTCGAGCCGCCGGCGGTGAGGCGCCCGATGCCGGCCAGGATCGCCTGGTGGTCGCTGCCGCGGGTCGCCTTGAGCGCGACGTCGGTGGCGCCGGCGTAGGTCACGAGCGCGACCGAGTCGTCGGGGCCGAGCGAGCGCACGAGCGTGCGCAGCGAGTCCTGGGCCAGCCCGAGCTTGTCGGGCGAGCTCATCGAGCCCGACACGTCGACCAGGAACACCAGGTTCATCGGCGCGCGCTGGGCGTTGGTCATGGCCGCGGTCGCGACGCCGACCCGCACGATGTGGTGGCGCGGATCGAACGGCGACGGCGCCGCGTCCATGACGACCGCGAACGGCGAGCCTGCGCGCGGCGTGGCGAAGCGGTACTTGAAGAAGTTGACGAACTCCTCGACCCGCACCGCGTCGGGCGGCGGCAGGCTGCCGCCCTGGAGCGCGCGGCGCGCGTAGGTGTACGCGGCGGTGTCGACGTCGGCGGCGAAGGTCGACAGGTGATCGCGCGAGGTCTCGATCCACGGGTTGACGCCGGCCGACGCGTGGGTGTCGCCGGTGGGCGTCTCGACGACCGCGGCGGCGACCGGCGCCGCCGTCGGCGTCGCCACGATCGCCGGGGCCGGCGTGACCGGCGCGGCCGGCGCGGCGACCTGCGCGGCGACCTCGGCCGGCATCGGCGGCGGCGGCGGCGGCGAGGTCGCCACCTGGACCATCGAGCCAGCGGGCGGCTTGGCCATCGCGCTGCAACCAGCGACGACGGCGAGGAGTGAACACGACACGAGGGCGCGGGCGCGCATGGGGAGACCTCCGATGAGGGGGGGCCGCGCGCGCACGGTCGGCGGCGCGCGGTGCCGGACCGCGACACCCGTCGCGGGTCCAGCCGGACGCCCCAGTAACGCCGGCGCGCGCCCGCGCTTACGGCCGCGCGCCGCACGCATCTATAGTGACGCCATGCCCCCGTCGCCCTGGCAGCTCCACGATCGCACCGCCGTCGTCACCGGCGCCACCCGCGGCATCGGCCGGGCCATCGCCGAGGAGCTGCTCGGCCTCGGCGCGACCGTGCTGGTGGTGGCGCGCTCGCCCGACGACGTGACCGCCACGGTCGAGGCGCTCGGTCCCCGGGCCGCCGGCGTCGTCGCCGACGTCACCACCGTCGCCGGGCGCGCCGCGATCGTCGCCGCGGTCGAGGCCCGCGGCCCGCTGCACGTGCTCGTGCACAACGCCGGCACCAACGTGCGCGGCAAGCTGACCAGCTACGACGACGCCACGATCGAGCGCCTGCTCGCGCTCAACCTGACCGCGCCGCTCTTGCTGTCGCGCGCGCTGCACCCGGCCCTGCGCGCGGCCGGCGACGCCAGCGTGATCCACGTCGGCTCGGTCGCCGGCCAGATCGCGCTGCCGACCGGCGTCGCCTACGCCGCCGCCAAGGCCGGGCTCGGCCAGGTCGCGCGCACGCTCGCGCTCGAGTGGGCCGCCGACGGCATCCGCGTCAACACGGTCGCGCCCTGGTACACGCGTACGCCGCTGGTCGAGCCGGTGCTCGCCCGGCCCGAGGCGCTCGCCGCGATCCTCGCGCGCACGCCGCTCGGTCGCATCGCCGAGCCGCGCGAGGTCGCCGCGGCGGTCGCGTTCCTGGCCATGCCGGCGGCGAGCTACGTCACCGGCCAGCACCTCGCGGTCGACGGCGGCATGACGATCCAGGGGCTGCCCGCGCTGCCGTGACCGGCGCGCGCGGGCCCGCCGCCGCGCGCGTCAGCGGCTCAGGGCTTGTAGTTTCTCCGTCGGCACCGGCCCACGCGCCGGGAGTTTCGCGTCTCGGAGGGAGGCTCGTCGGGCTTGCCCCGACGAGGGAGGGCTGGCGACGGGCGTCCCTGGAAACACAGGGCCTGTAAGTCTTTCGGCGGAGAACTCTGGCGCGGTGAGCCAGGCGATCGGATCGCTGGTGCACCGAAGGCCGGCGACCACCGAACCTCGAAGAGACTTACAAGCGCTCAGGGCCCGTGCCCGATCTTGATCGAGCTGGCGTGCGCGGTGGCCGCGGCCTGGCCCGCCGCCGCGGCGATCGCGGTGGCGATCATCGCGTCCTGCTCGGCCGGCACCTTCCACCGCGCCTGCTGCTCGGGCGCGAGCGTGTCGATCGGATCGAAGTAGAGGAAGAAGCCGGGCTTCACCGACGGCGCCGCGTAGACCGAGATGCCGGTGTCGCGATCGTAGTGCTCGAACGAGTGGACCACCCGCTTGCCGCCGCCGCCGGGCGCGTCGCACACGAACGTCGGGGTGTGGAAGCCGGCGGTCAGGCCGCGCACGCACTTCTCGAGGTCGACCGCGGTCTGCACGGTCGTGCGCAGGTCCTCGACGCCCGAGACCAGGTCGTGGACGTAGACGTAATAAGGCTGGACGTTGCAGTGGCCCAGGCGCTTGACCAGGAGCTGCATGGTCTCGACGGTGTCGTTGACCCCGCGCTGCAGCACCGCCTGGTTGCGCACGATCACGCCGCGCTCGAACAGCCGGTTGAGGCCGCGCCGGGTGATCGCGGTCAGCTCGCGCGGGTGGTTGAAGTGGGTGTGCAGCACCACCTCCTTGTGCAGCGTGCGGCCGCGCTCGACCAGATCCACCAGCGCGCCGACCCACTCGTGATCG